>CAZLLV010000110.1:0-18341 GCA_964560325.1 uncultured Thermoanaerobaculia bacterium
TTGTCAAGGGCAAAGACAATTTCCTTAGTGCCTACGCTTTTGGCGCTCGGCGAGAGGGGCGAATGCCCTGTTTTCGGGGATTTCCGGCTCTTGGACCCCCCAAAAACCCCTTGAAATCACCCTACGACTGTCGAACGCCAGTGTCAGGCAAGAAGCCCCACGACCTGCTCCTCCTCAAGAAGAATGGCGAGACCTGGGGCCGGAACCACCACTACCGGGTCATGAAGGAGGCGTGCGAGGAGGCGAAGATCGAGCCTCTCGGCTTCCACCAGCTTCGCCATACCTACGCGAGCCTCTACCTGATGAGCGGCGGCTCCCTCGTCGCCCTGGCCAAGCAACTCGGCCACACGACCACGCGCATGGTCGAGAAACACTACGGCCACCTGGCCGAGTCGTGGAGAGCCGAAGAGGCGCGGAAGCACGCGCCGTCGCTCGGGCTGGGATGGGGCGGAGCTCGAAGGGAGAAGCCGGGAGACCTGCAAGCTCACGGTGCCGACTCGCGAGCGTGAGGAGCGGGTCTCCCGGCCTCCGATCAGGTCAGGAGGCTCACCCCTCCATCCTAAAGGTCTCAACCTCCATCTGCCGGCGCCAGTCCGCTGCTGCCTCCCTCGAGATCAAGGTTCGTCGCCCGAGCTTCGTGCGGCGCGGTCCGCGCCCTTCATTCCAGAGCCGGTAAAGGTAGCTGCGGGAGATGTTGTGCTCCTGGCAGAAGGTGGTCACAGTGTAGGTGGCGGGATCCGCGGAGCGGACGGGAGTCGAATCCATGGTGGGAACTCCTTTGACTGCGGGCGCTCATTTGCCGAGCGGCCGGTGAGGATGTGTCGGTGGCGGGGAGGCCGGGATCTCGGAGCGTCGAGCTTCGAATCCCGGCTATCCTGCGGCACCACCGAGAGATGTCGCGCCCAATAGTATCAGGACTGGATTCGCGGCAGGCTCAGATTCGATACTCTTTCCGTCGGGGCGTCATCCATCACGGGTGACTACGGGCAGCGTCCCAGCGATTGCAGAAGCCCCGGGGCGCGAATTAGCTTCCAGAGCGAGAAGGATCCAGATGCCGAACGCAATGCCGAATCGAGAGCTAAGCAAGAGCAAGTTAGCGATGTACCTGCGCACGAAGTGCGACCGGGAGCTCTACCTATCGCTGTTCTCCAACCGGAAGGAAGACCTCGTCGCCGCCGGAATTCCCGTTCCGCTGAAATCACGTCCGGGGGTCCAGCTGATCACGGCGTCTGGTCAAGATTTCGAGTACGAGCAGTACGACTTGCTCGTGTTGAAGCTCCCCAGCTTCGTTGTGCACAAGAACAACGGTCGTGCAACTCTAGAGCTCGAGGAGGCGCTCCGCGAGTTGCAGGCTCCGGCGCTCCTTCTGCAGCCGCAGATCGAGCCTGAGTCCTTCCGTAAGTTAGCTTTTGGGAACCTTGGCATTCCCCCGGGAACTCAGGCGCACATTCCCCGGCTTTCGGGTCTGAGACCGGATGTTCTCCTCGTTCAAGAGCCGGGAACGGCCGAGTACGAGATCGTGCCCGACGGCTCGCGGCGTCGTGTCGAGGAGGGCGATAAGCGGCTACCGATAAGTGTGATCGATCTCAAGAACATAGCCGAGGCGAATGCGAGTTATTCAGCCGAGGTGTGCCTCTACGCGTTCTTCCTCGCCAACTGGCTCGCCGCGCAGGGCTCGCCACTTGCGGATCGGTATTTCATCTCGGACCAGATCTATTTGTGGAAACACGTCGAGATGCCGAAGTTCACTGAGGTTCTCTCGACGACAGCCGGGGGGTGCGAAGGAACGCGTCTCACAGCGCTGCTCGAAGATCTCAGGGACGGGCTGGTGAACTATCTCGTCTTCATGCCGAGCGTGCGGAAGTTCTTCGTCGAGGACGTGCCTCGGGTCGTGGAGAAGGGCGACAGCGAGGGGTGGGACGCGGTCGAATACCACGTGAATCCCCGGTGCGGGGCTTGCGACTGGCTTGGCAACAAGGCTTGGCTGTCTGGTGACGACAAGAAGGCTTTTGAGGCGCACCCCGAGCATTACTGCTCCCAAAACGCGGAGGAATGCGACCACCTGTCGAAGCTGCCGGTGCTGAGCCGGGGCGCTGCGCGTGTTCTCGCTAAGAACGGCCGACAGAAGGTTGCCGACCTAGTGGGCATGGCGCCGACCGAGGCCACGCTCCGTCAGCACACCATTCTGAAGAAGGACCGCAAACAACTAGGCGCCCGCGCCAAGGCACTCGTCGACGACGAAACTTCCGTAGATACCGCTTCGAAGATCGGCGCTCTGGCGCGGGGCTGGAGCGCGGAGTACGACTTCATCGTTAACTTCGACGCGGGATCCGGGTTCCTTACCGGGATAGCGCTTCGCGCCGTCCTCTCCGCGCCCTATGGCGAGGCCTTTGACGACACGACTGACCCACCAAGGACCCTTCAGTTCCTAGGCGAGAAGGCCTTCGTCGTGCCGAAAGACAACCCGGCCGCCGAATGGTCGGCGCTACTCGCGTTTATCGAACAGCTGAGCGCCTGGGTGGATCGGGCAGAGGCGGTCTTCGAGGAGCGTGGTTGGGGCCGAGTCCGGACGCAGGTTTGCTTCTGGGAGCCCCGGCAGTACGAGGAACTTTGTAACGCCTTCGGCCGGCACCTTCTGGACGTCCTGGGTCTGCCCGGCAGATCCCAGCGCGCCCTCGCCTGGGTCTTCCCGGCCGAACGCCTGATGGAGCGCGAGGACGAGATCTGTCCAAACATCGTCTTCATCAGAGACGTGGTCACGTCGTCGGTCCGCCTACCGCAGCGCTTTGCCACGACCCTTCTTGGGACGGCCGATTACTACCATCACGCGAGGCTGGAGCCGCGCAAGGTTGACAGCTACTACCAGGAGCCCCTTGGAAACGGGATCCCGCGAGAGCGTATCTTCGAGATCTGGAAGACTCCGACGGGCACGGTTCGTCTCTTTGGCAAGGTGATCAGCATTACCGAGGCCATCGATCGCTATGGATTGGTGCTGAAGGCGCAGGCCCGGGCACTGGGTTCAATCACGGCGCGACTGCGCACCGACCTGAAGGGTGCTCTAGACGGGCGGGCCCCGGCCTTTCCGCTCTCGATCCCGCAAGGGATGCAGGCCGTTGCTCACGACTCGAAGCTGTGGAACCAGTGGTCGGAGGTTTCCGCGGCCACAGTGAGGACGGAAGCCCATCTCGGTCTCATCAGCCGCGCTGAGTGGTTGGAGGCCTCCTACAAAGCGATCGTCCTCGACGAGCTCGAGGAATACCACGGCGGCCACGCCTACACGTTTCGCGTGAGCGGAGACTCCACCGAAGCCAAGATCGAGGAAGGCGACAGCTTCTGCACCGTTGGAATCGCGAGTTGGCCTGGCTTCCCTCTACAGACTCCGAAAACACTCAATCTGGCCCTGGACGCGCAGACGCCCGGCTACTACGTGCCGATGCATAAGCTGATCGCGGTCACGGTACAGGAGTTTGACCGCACGAACTGCCGTGCGCGGATCGAGTTGCGCCCCCGCAGTAAGGCTTTCGAGGATGCCTTCGATGCTCTGATAGAGGAAGGCATCATCCCGATCGGGCAGGAGCCCATCTATGTGCTGGAGGGGCTCCCGTACGACGACTCGCATGTGACTCGAACGATTCTCAAGGCTATCGGCAATCCGAAGTGCGCACAGACCGCGCGCGAAGCGCTCGAAGCCATGGGGAAGCCCGCGGCAAAGAAGATCCCCGCCGGGACGGATGCCGACACACCGATCGCGCGGATTTTGTGGGCTGCGGGAAAGCTCAGTTCGACGGAGGTTCGCTCCGATTCTGACGCTGATGCCCTCGCCGACTTCGCCCGAACGGCGAATCGGCACCCCTTGAACGATAGTCAGTACAAAGCCGTTCGAGCTTGCGCAGCTGCCCAGCTCTCGATCGTGTGGGGACCGCCTGGAACAGGGAAGACCGACACCCTTGTAGCGTTCCTACACGCGACGGTACACGAACACAAGCGACGGAAGATCCTGATCAGCGGGCCGAATTACCGAACGGTGGAAGAGCTGGCGGGACGACTCGCCGAGAACCTGGGCGAAGACACTGCGGCTGCCGGCGACTTCTTCTGGGTCTACTCGCCCTCCCGCGAGCCTGGAATACTGCCCGGTGTGGGCTCACACCTGAATCTGCAGGCGATCAAGCTCGCCTCACCCGATGCTCATAAGCGCCCCTCATTCGATGCCCAACTACTGCTCGACAGCATCGGTAATCCCGGTCGCGTGACGATCGTCGCTACCACGGCACATATCGCGGAGCGGCTCGCGGAGCTAGTCAGTGGCGACGACGACTCGGTGCTGAAGGAGATCTTCGATCTGGTTGTGCTCGATGAAAGCTCACAAATCCCCGTGACCCTCGCCCTCCGCCCTCTTGCTGGTCTCCGGGCGGATGCCCAGGTTGTAATCGCGGGCGATCATCTTCAGATGCCGCCGATTCAAGCCCTCGAGCCCCCGCTTGGCGCCGAATACCTCGTCTCCAGCATCCAGACCTACTTGCTTGAGCGCTTCGGTGTGCCGCGTCAGGAGCTGTTGGTTAACTATCGATCGAATCAAGACCTAGTCGACTACGCGAAGACGCTCGGATACCCGGCGAAGCTCGAAGCGTACGATAGGAAAAAGGATATGCAGCAATTTCGGCCCATCGAGGGCGCGCTCGCCAGGCTCCCGCCGCATCTACCCACAACGGATGCCTATTCGTCCCTGCTCGACCCTGCAAAACGGGTCGCTACGCTGATCCACGAGGATCTTGTCTCCTCACAGGCGAACGAGCTTGAGGCCGGGCTTGTCGCAGGACTCGCCTTCTGCATTCGCCATTCGATGGCCAAGGAGCTCGATACGGGAGAAGGCGGGCCCAAGACCGAATTCGACGACGACACCTTCTTCGACATCGGAATCGGTATCGTCACGCCACACAAGGCCCAGAAGGCGCTGGTTTTTCGCGCCCTTGTGAAGGCCTTCCCAGATGCCGATCCTGCAAAGGTGTATGGCGCTGTAGATACCGTCGAGCGGTTCCAGGGTGGCGAACGGCAGACGATCATCGTATCTTTCGGCGTTGGCGACACGGACGTGATCGAGGGTGAAGAAGCGTTTCTACTGCAGCTGGAGCGGACCAACGTCGCCGTGTCGCGGGCCATGGCGAAGTGCATCGTCTTGATGCCGAAATCGCTCGCGTATCACCTCCCGAGCGACCAGAAGGCCGCAGATACGTCGATCGCGATTAAGTCTTATGTCGAGGAGTTCTGTGCCAACAGGAAGAAGACCGTCATCTCCTACCAGGGTGAGGACCGGGCGGCGGAACTGCGTTGGCGCTAGGCTGCGATCGCGTGGAAATCGAACTCGTCAGGCGGTGTTGACTGAGCCTGCATCTGGTCGGCCTGCCGCCTTCCGCTGCTCGCCGTTTGTGCGCGCCTCGTGGAGATCAGCTTCCAACCGCCAGACTGCTCAAGTGACCACTTGAATAGCTCTCGGGCATCGCTCTTCACCGAGTTGATGGTCCCAAAGCGTACGTAGAGGTCGATCTCGTCCGCTCGGTTCCTCAGGTGACTCCAGACGCGCCCGAGGTCCTCGGCGAAGTCGTCGTGGCCGGAATGGCGGAGGTCGGCGCCTGCTTCGTACTTGACATCGTCTGGTCCACCGAGAAACCAGTTGCGGAGCCACTGGTCCTGTATGTAGGTGCGCATCCCGTAGTACGGCGGAGAGGTCACGACGAGGAGCCGGCCTCGGAGGTGGCGATAAGGCCTGGCCAAGCGCGCGTCAGCGCACTTGACCCGGCGGAAGGTGCCAACAGGAGGCTCGGCGAGGTCGAGGATGCGATTAAGCTTCTTACGCAGGACGTTGAGCACGGAGACCTTCGGAGGCTTCAGTTCGCGCTTGCTCCAGTACCGGAGTGAGTAAGCCGGCTTCGACGCGAAGGTCCGGGGCATCTGATTCGAGAAGTAACCAGCATTGGAGGCATACTTCGATCGGGGCCCGTGCAGACATCCGAGTGCGGCCGCCCGGAGTAGGGATGACGCGTCGGTCTCCTTTTCAATCTTCATGAGACCTTCTCGCAGACTGCAGAGGTCCTTCAGTGTCTGGGCTGCATACGCGAAGCGGAAGAACGGTCGGTCGGGGATGTACTCCGGGTCGGTCTGGAGAAGCTCCTCCGCGAGGTCCAGGATCGCGTCGAGTGATGCGCTAGACAGCTTCGCGCGGGCAATAGCGACGGCGATCGGAGAAACGTCGAAGCCATAGGAGGACAGCCCAAGCTTACGAGCAGCGTAGATTGTCGTTCCCCGCCCGCAAAAGGGGTCGATTACAACAGGTGACATCCTTCTATGCTTCTGGATGATCCGAAGTGGATACTCCAGCGGGAACATCGTGAAGTATGGGCAAATGGCGTTCAGCGCATACTCGCGCTTGTACGCGAGAGGCGTATCATTCAGCATTTCTTTGCAAGCCCAACCGCGCTAACCCTCCTCGCGGAAAATACGGCAAGGTAGGTGGACGTGGACACGACAGTTTCTACAGGACAGTCGCCTCCGTGGCAAGTCCTTCTGCGTAGGCCGGCCGCGTCCTGGTTTGAGCCGAAGGCGAAAACGACAAGCTGGATGGAAGGAGCGGCCGAAGGCCGCGTATGACATCCACCTGCTTGCTGAGGGTGGAAGCGGCCCCCCGAGCCGGAGAGCTGCCGAGGCGCCGTCTCCCGTCACCAGGGCTCCCACTTCCGCATCGAGACCCACCGCCGAGGACCGCCGAGGATCAGGTGGTCTACCAGGGCGATGCCGACGGCCTCGCAGGCGGTCGCCATGCGGCGGGTGAAGGCCACGTCCTCCAGGCTCGGCGTGGGGTCACCGCTCGGGTGGTTGTGGAAGATCACGACGCCAGCGGCGCACCGGTTCAGTGCGGGGCCGATGACCTGCCGAGGCTCGGCGGTGGCCCGACTGAGGGCACCGCGGAAGACCTCCTCTTCGGCGATCAGCCGGTTCCTCACGTCGAGGTAGAGGGCACCCACCACCTCCTGGTCCCGCAGGCCGTAGCGGAGGGCCAGGTACCGCACGACGCGAATCGGATCGCCCATCGGCTGGCGGCGAGGGACCTCCGACCGCACCAGCCGCCGGGCCAGTTCCAGGGCTGCCAGGACGACGGCGGCCTTCGCCTCGCCGAGGCCCCGGCGTTGCAGCGCGTCCGGCCGGATGCCGACCAGCCCCGGGAGGCCGCCCGACTCTTCCAGAATCTCCCGCGCGAGCTCCAAAGGGCAGACGTCACGGGAGCCGTTGCCGAGGAGAAGTGCCAGCACCTCGGGGTCGGCCAAGGCTTCGCCTCCGGAGCGAAGTAGCCGCTGCCGCGGCCGCTCCTCCGGCGGCATCTCCCGGATGAGGCTCGGAGGCGGAATCGACGGCGCGGGTGGACACGAGCCGACGGCGGCCGTCATGCGTCCGCCTCCCAATCGGAGAGAGCGGCGAGGAAGTGCCGCTCCAGCTCCTCGTCGGACCAGTCCAGGACTCTCCTCACATGGCCGAGCGCGCTGTCCCGGCTCGGGTGCAGAAACGAGTTGTCGACACCGTGGCCGACCAGGTGCCCTTGCAGCACCTCGATCGTCGACAAGAGGTGGAACCGCTCCCGGTCGTCGTCCTCGAACGCAGTCTCGGAGTCTGGTAGGACCGAGAGCATCTCGGCGGCGCTGCGGACGAGCGGCAGGGCGAGGTGGAGGATGACCCGGAGGTGCTCGTTCGTCGGGTCGGCGGGCGCGATACGATTTCGCGAGTTACTCATGGAGCTAGACCCTCCTGAGTGACGAGGCCCGGCGGTGCGTTCCAGCGCATCGTCGGGCCGCTTCTATGTAGGGACCGAGCCGTCTCGGTCAATGCACCTACCATACACCTATCGGTCGGCCCAGGTCAACATACACCTATGGCAGGTGCGTGGTAGGTTGCTTCCGTGAGTGCCGCGAAGAGACGAAAGCCGATCGACCAGCTCGACACGAAGACCACGGGCGGATTGATCCGGCGGAACACCTACCTGCCCCCGGAGCTGGCCGAGCGGCTGCGAGACCTGGCCGAACGTCTCTATCGGGCCGAGTCCGACCTCATCCGTGAGGCCATCAGCGAGTACCTCGACCGCCACGGTTGACCCCTGCCAACCGCCTTCGGCCCACACGAATCGCCAACCCCGCCGGTCGGCCCGACCCGGGGGTGGAGCCTGTCCAGGCGCGTGCCGGCGGATCCATCCCCGCTTTTGACCAAACTTTGACCACGGGGCGCACGACCGCCGAGCCCCCGGTTCAGGGGGCGGCCGTAACTGCCTTGTTTTCAGTGGGATGAAGTTGGTAGCGCGTACGGGATTCGAACCCGTGTTACCGGCGTGAGAGGCCGGCGTCCTGGACCCCTAGACGAACGCGCCACCGAGGGGTGGCGACGGCGGGAGGCCGCCGCGGGCGCGGAATATAACACAGGGATGGATGGGCCTCAACCCGCTCCCTTTTCGGTCGGTCGTCGAGAGCCAGAGGCCGCCTCGACCCAGCCGGGCACCTCCGGCTCGCCGCGGAAGACCTTCCGGTCGATCCCTTCGGTGATCGCCCAGCGGTGGAGCCAGGTGATGCCGCCGGGGCCGGTGTAGCCGTGGGTCGGCCGGTCGTAGGCCGGGTGCTCGAGCGCCTCACCGATCGGGACCCAGACGTAGCCGCGCTCTTCGAGCGCATCGAGCAGCGGGTCGAGCCAGTCGGCGTTCAGGGCGTAGGCGTGGATCAGGAGGGTGTGGGGAAACGGTTCGGCCGCCTCGGGGGAGAGGATCACCTCCGCCTGGCCTTCGTAGAACTCGACGACCTCCAGCATGTAGCGGACGTAGTCCTCCCCCAGCTTCCGCATCGCCTCCTCGTCTCCTCGGTTCCAGGCGTCGGCGTAGGCGCCGCCGTAGATCCACTCGCCGTTGTCGATCGTCACCGGCGCGACGCGGTAGCCGTGCTCGTGCAGGAACGCCTCCGTCCGGCGCTGGACCTCGACCGAGCGGCCGGTGTGGAGGAAGGGGTGGCGGAAGAAGCGGAACGGCTCGCCCCGCCGCTCGGCGATCGGCCGCGTGATCCGCTCGCCCCGGAGCACGTCCTCCACCCAGACCTCGGGCGCGACGGTGTGGAGGTCGAGGTGGGCGTAGCCGTGATTGCCCAGCTCGTGGCCGGCCTCGAGCCACGCTTCGAGGAGGTCCACCCGGCGGGCGTCGACCGCTCCGTCCTCTTCCAGCTTGCTCTCGTTCACGAAACCGATCGCCGGCACCTCGTGCTCCGCGAGCACCGCCAGGAGCTTCTCCGTGATCCGCTCCTGCTGAACGGTCGTGTGGCGGCCCGGCGGCGCCACCGGCAGGTCGTCGATCGTGATCGCCATCCGGCGGCTCGCTTCGGGAGGGGGCGACGGAGATGCGTCGGTGGCGGACGGAGCGGCGCACGAGGGCGCCGAGACGGCGAGGAGGAGCCCGCAGGCGAAAGCAGCGACGGACGTGCGGGTCGAGTGCCTCATGAAGAGCGACCTTACTACATGCGTAGCGACCGGTGATCGTGCGCGACGCAGTGTTTCGACCGCAACCCCTCGCGATAACGTCGGCCGAACACCGAGCCACGAACCACTTCGATCTCGGGGAGAAAGACCGGAGGTTTCTCTTGGACACCGAACAGCTCTACACCACCGTCACCTCGTTCCTCACCGTCTGGGGGCTCCAGGTCCTGGGCGCCGTGGCGGTTCTCGTCATCGGCTGGTTCGTCGCCAAGGCGATGCGCCGCGGGGTCGCCCGGGTGCTCGTCCGCAGCCGCGTCGACGCCACCCTCCAGCCGCTCTTCGCCGGGATCGTCTACTTCGGCGTCCTGGCCGTGGTGCTCGTGGCCGTCCTCGAGCTCTTCGGAATCCACACCACCTCGATCGTGGCCGTGCTCGGTGCCGCCGGCCTCGCCATCGGTCTGGCGCTCCAGGGGAGTCTCTCGAACGTCGCCTCGGGCGTCATGCTGCTGCTTTTTCGGCCGTTCAAGGTCGGCGACTACGTGGAGATCGCCGGCACCGGCGGCACGGTGGTCGAGGTCGGCCTGGTCAGCAGCGTGCTCAGGAGCCCGGACAACATCCGGATCATGGTGCCCAACACGAAGATCTTCGGCGACGTGATCAAGAACTACAACGGCTTCGACATCCGGCGCGTCGACCTGGTGATGGGCATCGGCTACGACGACGACATCGGCGTGGCGATCGAGACGATCCGCTCGGTGGTCGCCGCCGACGAGCGCGTGCTCGCCGAGCCGGAGACGGTGATCGCCGTCCACGAGCTGGCCGATTCGTCGGTCAACCTGGTGGTCCGGCCCTGGTGCGCGACCGGTGACTACTGGCCGCTGCGCTGGGACCTGCTGCGGCGCCTGAAGGTGGAGCTGGAGGCCGCCGGCTGCACGATTCCGTACCCGCAGCGCGACGTGCACCTGTTCCAGGAGCCGGGCCCGGCCGCGGAAGCGTGAGGCGAACCTCGGCGCGGCGTCTCCCGGCGCCCGCCCGGTAGACCCGCTCGACGTGGTGATGGGGGACTATTGACAATAAATACTGTCAATGATCGAATGGCGGCCATGCAGGACATCGAGGTCATCGTCCACCCGGCTGCCGCGGCGGTCGCGCTCGATCCGCTCCGGAGCCGCCTGCTCGCGGAGCTGGCCGAGCCCGCCTCCGCCGCGGCGCTCGCGGAGCGCGTCGGGATCACCCGCCAGAAGGTCAACTACCACCTTCGCGCGCTCGAAGCGCACGGACTCGTCGAGGTCGCCGAGACACGACGGTGGGGCGGGCTGACGGAGCGCCTGATGGTGGCGAGCGCGGCGTCGTACGTCGTCTCGCCGAGCGCGCTCGGTCCCGTGGCCGCGGACCCCGGCCGGACCGCCGATCGGCTCTCCGCGAGCTACCTGATCGCGCTCGGCGCCCGCATCGTGCAGGAGGTGAGCGACCTCGTGCGCTTCGCGCGCGAGGCGGGCAAGCGTCTGCCGACGCTGTCGATCGACACCGAGGTTCGATTCCGATCGGCGGCCGAGCGCGCCGCCTTCACCCGCGAGCTGACCGACGCCGTCACCCGGCTCGTCGCCCGTTACCACGACACGGAGGCCCCGGGCGGACGCTCCCACCGCCTGGTGATGGTGGCCCACCCGCTGCCCCACGAACCGCGGACCGAGGTGCCTTCCTGAACCCGGACTCGCTCGACCCGAGGAGAGCTTCATGAAGAGGATCGCGATCGCAGGACTGTGCATCACCTGGCTGGCGGGCGCCGGCGCTCTCGGAGCGCAGGAGCTGCCGCCCGATTCCACCCTTTCCCCCGAGGGCGCCTTCCTCGCGCGGCTCGCCGGAGAGTGGGAGACCGAAGGCGAGGCGTACGTCGCGCCGGGTCAGCCGCCCATCGAGACGACGGGGACGGAGAGTATCCGGGCGGTGGGCGGTCACTGGGCCGTCTCCGAGATCGAGAGCGCCTTCATGGGCATGCCCTTCTCCGCCGTCTTCACGCTCGGCTTCGACCCCGAGTCCCAGGAGCTCGTCGGCACCTGGATCGACTCCCTGTCGAGCCATCTCTGGCACTACGAAGGCACGCTGGACGCCGACGGCGACACCTTGACGCTCGAGAAGGAAGGCCCCTGCTTCCGGACGCCGGGGCGGCACGCGAAGTACCGGGACGTGATCGAGCTCGAGGACGGAGGCGCGAAGACCCTCACGAGCCGGGCACTGGTCGATGGCGAGTGGGAGACGATGCTCATCATCCGCTCCCGGCGCGCCGAGTAGCCGGGCGCCGCGCACGAACGAACCGAGAGAGGAACCGACATGCCCCTGAAGAAGGACGCCTCCGGGCGCCGCTGGGTCGAGGTCGAAGCCGAGGTCCCCGGAACGCCGGAGCAGGTATGGAATGCCATCGCCACCGGGCCGGGGATCTCCTCCTGGTTCGTTCCGACCGAGGTCGAGGAGCGCAAAGGCGGCCGCACCACGGCCGACTTCGGCCCGGGGATGGAGTCCGAGGCGACGATCACCGAGTGGGACCCACCACGCCGCTTCGCCGCCGAGAGCCAAGACCTCGGCCCGGACGCGCCCACGGTCGCCAGTGAGTGGATCGTCGAGGCGCGCTCGGGCGGCACCTGCGTCGTCCGCGTCGTCCACAGCCTGTTCACCGACGGTGACGACTGGGACGACCAGCTCGAGGGCTGGGAGTACGGCTGGCCCTCCTTCTTCCGCATCCTGCGCCTCTACCTCCGGCACTTCCCAGGACAGCCGTCCGCGGCGTTTCAGCTCATGGGTATGGCACCGCCGCCCCGGGACGAGGCCTGGGCCGCGCTCGCCGGCGGGCTGGGCATCGCCGGGGCGGGAGTCGGCGAGAGGGTGCGGAGCGCGGCCGGCGCACCGAGGCTCGCCGGCCAGGTCGAGGGCGTGGGAGCCGAGGGCTACCCCGAGTTGCTGATCCGGCTCGACGAACCGGCCCCCGGCACCGCCCACCTCTTCCCGATGGAGATGGGCGGGCAGGTCTACCTCTCGATCCGCTTCTACCTCTACGGCGAGACCGCGGCCCAAGCCGTCGCCGAGGCGCAGCCGCGGTGGCAGGAGTGGCTCGACGAGCGCTTCCCGGCGGGCGGTTCGATGCCCGAGCATTGAGCGCCCATACGGGGGCCGGGGCAGGAGCTCCCGCCCGGGCGTCGGCTCCCGAGCCCGCATCCGGCGGAGGTGGTGGTCGGATGACCCGTGGCAGGCAGGGACCCTCGGTGCACTGCCACCGCCGCGCCCTGGGTCGGGCACGGCCCAGCGGGCGGCGTCCGCCGAGCGACCCGGTTCGGGACTCCTGCCCCGGCCCGACGGGGCGGACCACGCTGCGGCCACTCGATCCGAAGGCTCGACCCTCCCACGCCTCCAGGGGATAGAATGCCTTCGAGGATGCACGAACGAATCATCATCGATGCGAAGCGGATGCTCGGAAAGCCGGTGATCCGTGGCACGCGCGTGCCAGTCGAGCTGTTGCTCCGCAAGCTCGGCGAAGGCGCGACCGTGGAAGACCTCCTCGACGCTTATCCCCAGCTCACACGGCAGGACGTCCAGGCCGCCCTGACCTACGCGGCCGAGTCCATCTCCCACGAAAAGACCTCGGACGAGCCGTGGTCCGCTTCGTGACGCAGATCGGCGACCGGCTCATCGGCAGGTTCGTGGTACTCCAGCCGGGCCGAGCACGCATCACCGAATAGCTACCGACCGCCGACCCGCCGGCTGACCGGCGGCGGGACTATGCCTCGGACCACCCTCCTCCACAGCACCTCGCTAGAATGACCGCGAGGACGATCCGATGCCCCGCTCTCGAATCCAGGTCCCGGTCCACGAGATCGAACGCTTCTGCCGCCAGAACCACATCCGCCGGCTCGCCTTCTTCGGCTCCGTCATCCGCGCCGATTTCACTCCGGAGAGCGATGTCGACGTGCTGGTCGAGTTCGAAGAAGGCCACGTTCCCGGCCTCGACTTCTTCGCCATGCAG
This sequence comes from uncultured Thermoanaerobaculia bacterium, assembly GCA_964560325.1. Classification (GTDB taxonomy): domain Bacteria; phylum Acidobacteriota; class Thermoanaerobaculia; order Multivoradales; family DATKCC01; genus CAZLLV01. The sequence continues at coordinate 13,502 of CAZLLV010000110.1, forward strand.
CGGCAGCTCTCCGGAATCCTGGGGCGGCAGGTCGACCTCCACACCCCCGGCTTCCTGAGCCCGTACTTCCGCGACGAGGTGCTGTCCGAAGCCGAGAACCTCTATGTCGCGGCATGAGCCCCACCTCCGCATCCGGCACATGCTCGACCACGCGCGAGAAGCCGTGGCGATGACCGGACGGAGAACCAGCAAGCCCGCCGGCTGACCGGGGCGGGGGGAAGGGCCGGGGCAGGAGTCCCGAACCGGGTCGCTCGGCGGACGCGCCCGCGTTGCCGCGCCCGGGTGGACGAGCGGTTCCGAGGGGCGGCGGGATGCGATCCCGCCCTACGGTGACCGAAGCCTCGAGCGTGTGATCAGGGCGCGGCGGTCGCAGCGCACCGAACGCTTCTGCATAGCCACCGGCACCCCGCCCACCACGCCAGCCGAATGCGGGCTCGGGAGCCGACGCCCGGGCGGGAGCTCCTGCCCCGGCCCGGGGGGAGAAGCCTCGCCCCGCCGCCATTCGTGCCGCCCTCCCACCCAGGTCCTTCGCTCTCGCTCAGGACGACAAGGTGGTGGCGGCGCTTGGTCGCTCCCCCACTCAGCCCGCCACGTCCTCCCCGCCGTCCACCTGGATCACGTTCGCCGTCATCCATTCCGTCCCCTCACCCGACAGCGCCACCAGACAGCGCGCCACGTCCTCCGGCGTCGTCAACCGCCCCGCAGGGTTGCGCGCCTTCGCGCTCTCCACGATGTCCTCGTTGCCCGGAATCTTCCGCAGCGCCGGCGTATCCGTCACCCCCGCCTTGATCGAGTTCGCCGTGATCCCCTCCGGCGCCAGCTCCACCGCGAGCTGCCGGATGTGGCTCTCGAGCGCCACCTTCGCCGCCGACACCGCCCCGTACGCCTTCCAGATGATCTTGTCCCCCGCCGACGTCATGGCGTAGATCTTCGACCCGCGCCGCAGCAGCCCCGCGCGGTGGAGATCCTGCGTCCAGTAGACCAGCGAGTGCGCCATCACGTCGAGCGTCATGTCCATCTGCGCCCGGTTCAGCGAGTCCTTCTCCGTCTCGCCGATGTACGGCTTCAGCGTGCCGAAGGCGAGGGAGTGGAGGAGCACCCGCACCGGCGCGCCGCCCGCCTTCTCCTTCATCTCGGCGATCGCCTCCGCCCGCTTGTCCGGGTCCGCCGCGTTCATGTTGAAGAAGACCCCCTGCCGGCCATGGGCCTCGATCTTCTGGCGGATCTCCTCCACGTGGGCAAGCCCGGCCCGCCGGTCCAGGTGCACGCCGAAGACGTCGTAACCCGCCTCGGCGAAGGCGAGCGCCGCCGCCTCGCCGAAGCCGGACGAGGCACCCAGGATCACCGCCCACCGCTCGTTCGTCGTGCTCACTGTCTCCCTCCTCGCTCGGATCGCTCCATCGGAGAGCGCATTGTAACGGTCGCGGTCAGGCGAAGATGCGGGGCGCCTCCACCGGGCTCTCGTCGCCGCCGGATTCCGTACCGTCGACCGACCGGTACCGGCCGCGGCCGAGGTTGAGGAGCGTGCGGTTCCGCCCCCGCTCCTTCGCCTCGTAGAGCGCCTCGTCGGCGAGCGCCAGCAGCTCCCCCGGCGCCGACGCCCAGAGCTCGGGGAAGGGGGCGACCCCGAGGCTGATGGTCAGCGGGATCGTATGTCCTCGCTCCTCGACCTCGATCTGTTCGACCGAGCGGCGCAGGCGCTCGGCGATCCCGAGCGCCGTCTCGCCGTCGGCGCCGGCGAGCACCAGGGCGAACTCCTCGCCGCCGTAGCGCGCGCAGGTGTCGCTCGTACGCCGATGCGCCTCGAGCGTCCGGGCGACCGCGACGAGCGCCCGGTCGCCCACGGGGTGGCCGTAGGTGTCGTTGATCGACTTGAAGTGGTCGATGTCGCCGAGCACCACGGCGAGCTTGCCGCCCGACTCGAGCACCCGGCCGAACGCCTCCGCCAGCACCCGCTCCAGGTGGCGGCGGGTCGGGATGCCGGTGAGCGCGTCCTCCCGCGCCTCGCGGTCGAGGAGCGCCCGGTGGACCCAGGCGGCGAGCTGGGGCAGCAGGCTGTCGAGGAGCTGGAGGTCGCCCGGGCGCACGCGGCGCGGATCGCACCAGAGGGTCAGGCGCGCGAGCCGCCGATCGTCGCTCTCCCCTTCGACGGTCAGATCCCGCTCGACCACCGTCCACGGCAGGCGCCGGTGGATCCCGGGGAGCGGCGGCGGCGCCTCGCCCGGGGCCGCCGTACCGCCCTGGATGACACCGTCCGGCCCGGCCCACCAGCTCCGGCCCGGCCTCTCGTGCGCGCCGCCCTCCGCACCGCCGGGCGCTTGCACCATCGACGGACCGTCGACGAAGACCTCGAGCTGGAACCAGGCGACCTCGATCACCCGCAGACACTCTGCGCGGATCTGCGACGCGAGCCCGGCGAGGCCGAAGCCGGAGGCGGCCATGCGGCGGCTCGCGCGGCTGACGCGGGCGAGATCGACCGCCCGCCGCTCGTAGGCGCCCTGCAGGTGGCCGAGCCGAGCCGCTTCGAGGGCGAGGAGCGCGACGGCCCAGAGGAGCGCCGCGGCGAGCCCCCACCGGCCCGGCCCTGATTCCAGGGCTGGCCCCGACCCCGACCCGGAGCCCGATCCCACGTGGGTGATCGCCACGCCGAGCGCCCAGCCGGCGGCGTCGAGTGCCAGGGGCGGCAGGAAGCGGACGGCACGCAGCGGCGGGTCCGGGCGCCGAAGCTTCTCCGAGAGGACGACGAGGCCGGCGAAGACTCCGACGAAGGCGAGGCCGGAGAGCGCTTCGGCGTGCCAGGGGGTGGCGGGGCTCTCCGCCCAGGAGGCGACGCCGGCCGCCGCCAGCGCGGAGAGCGCCGAGCGGGCGGCACCCTCGGCGACACGGCCGAGCTGCCCCTGGCGCTCGTCGGGCTCGGCCGACGAGAGGTGGCGGAGCACCCGCCGCCCGAGGCCGCCCAGCGCGTAGCCGCCGGCGGCGACCCCGGCGGTGCCGAGGGGTCCGACGGTGGCGAGAGCGGCCGGCAGGGCGACCGCGCCGAGGCCGAGCGAGGCGCCGCCGAGCGGCCGGTGCAGGGCTCCGAGAGCGGTGGCCGCCACCAGCGTCGCCAGCCAGCCGATCGCGGCCGGCGACCACGGCTCCGGCAGGGCGCCGGCCGAGCCTTCCGGCCGGAGCAGGTAGACGAGGCCCAGGGCCGCGCCGGCCACGGCCACGGGAAGCCACGTGACGGCGAGGAGGCGCCGCCGCCGGTCGAGGTGGATCAACAGGGCCGATCCTACCCCGGTCCCGACGCGCGGCCGGGTTACGATCGCCACCGATGGACGGAGAAGCCTCGCGGCCCGGCCGGGCCGAGCTCGCGCTGTCGCCCGAGCTGATGGACGGCCCGCTCCCCTACCCGGAGGCGCGGCGGGCGCTACGCGATCTCGACCGGGTGAACCGCCTGCTCCTCGGGGTGACGGCGATACGCCGGACGCTCCTGCCGCGGCTTCTCGCGACCCACCGGGCCGGCCGCGCGGGTCGTCTCCGCGTGCTCGACGTGGGCGCCGGCAGCGGCAACCTCGCCCGAATGCTCACGCGGGCCGCCGGGCGCCGGGGTGTGCCGGTCCGGATGGTGCTGGTCGACCGCCGGCTCACTCATCTCGCCGTCGGCCGCCCGCCGGGACGATCGGTCGGCGCCTCGCTGGCGGTCGCCGCTTCGGCCGAAGCGCTCCCCTTCCGCCGGCACGCCTTCGACTGGAGCTTCTCCCACCTCTTCTTCCACCACTTCGACGGCGCCGCCAACCGGGAGATCCTGGACGAGATGCTGCGCTGCGCGCGCGCCGGGGCGGTGGTGGTCGACCTGCGCCGGAGCCGCCTCGCGGCGTGGCTGGCGCGCCTCCTCTTCCCGTTGCTCGGCGTCGGCCGGGTGGCGCTCCACGACGGGCTGCTGTCGCTCGCCCAGAGCTGGATGTCGAGCGAGGTCGAGGCGCTGGTCGGCGACGCGCCGGAGCTCGCCGTCGTCGAGCTGCGCCGCCGCTTCCCCTTCCGCTGGTCGCTCGTGGTGACTAGCGCAGGTCCCGAACCGCCGGCAGCAGGCCGAAGCCGTCGGCCTCCGTCACCGCCGTGACGATCGCCCGCTCGACCGCCCGCGCGGCGAGCACGCCGACCTGGTTCGGGTGCGCCCGCCGCTCGCCGAGCGACAGCGTCACCACCAGGTCGCCGTCGAAGAGCGAGATCGCCGGCGCGAGCGCCCGGTAGAAGCCGCCGAACGCCATCTGGCAGACCTTCGACGCGGTCACCCGAGAGAGCACCGCGTCGGTCATCACGACCGCGAGCGTGGTGTTGCCGGTCCAGCGGCCGTCGAAGTCGGGCGGCAGCGCCGCCAGCTCCCGTTCGGCGTCGGCGAGCTCGAGCGCGTCCGGCCCGGTGCGGCAGCCGGCGACCAGGCCGCCGGTCTCCGGATCGCGCACGTCGCCGAAGGCGTTGACCGCGACCACCGCCGCCACCGTCGGGCCGCCCGGCACCGCGATCGAGGCGAAGCCGACGCCCCCCTTCATCCCGCGCTCCGGGCCGAGCGCCTTGCCGACCGTCGCGCCGGTTCCGGCACCCACGCTCCCGACCGGCACTTCGCCGCCGTCTCCGCCGGCCACCGCCCCGGCGATCGCCGCCTCGACCAGCGCGTCGCCCGGTCGCGCCGCCGACTCCCCGAAGCCGAGGTCGAAGAGGATCGCGGTCGGCACCAGGGGCACGGGACCGAAGGGCGTCGGGAAGCCGGTCCCGGCCGCGGCCAGGTGGCGCACCACCGGATCGGCGGTCGACAGGCCGAAGCTGCTGCCGCCGGAGAGCACCACCGCGTGGGCGA
>CAZLLV010000111.1:0-8556 GCA_964560325.1 uncultured Thermoanaerobaculia bacterium
CCGGTGCGCACCGGCACCACGGCCGGCAGCGGAGCGGGCCGGGCGGGGAGGGCGAGGGGGAGGCGGAGGGTCGCCAGCATCCGGGCAAGGGCGACGGCGATCCGGCGGAGCGCGTCGGCGGCGAGGTTTCCGCCGGCGAGCCAGCCGTCGAGGTCGGCCGGCCGGTCGAGATCGGCGAGCGGGTCGAGCAGGAGCACGGTCAGGCCGGCGCTCCCGAGCTCGCGCCGCAAGGCCGCGAGGGTCCGGCGCCGGCGCCAGGGCACCCGGCGGAGGATCTCGCCCAGCGGGCGCGAGGCGGCGAGCAGGTAGAGGCCGCCGTCGGGGCTCGGGCCGATCACCACGCGGTCGCGGCTTTCGGTGCCGTCCGCCGCGGCGAGCAGGTCGTGGGCGCGGCAGAGATGATCGGCCGTCAACCCGGGCGTGTCGGTGCCCACCATCACCACCGGCGCGCCGGGCGCCGGACCGGCGGCGTCGAAGGCGGCGGCCAGGCGCTCGCCGAACGGGCCGTCCGCCTGCTCCCGGCGGACGGAGTCGGCTTCGGGATCGAGATCGGCGCGTCGAGGGGCCGAGACCTCGAGCCGGAAGCCGCAGGCGCGGCCGGCGTTCAGGGTCTCTTCGAGGCAGGCCCGGAAGAGCGTCGCCTCGCGGTCAGACAGCGCCTCCGGGAGGAGACGCTTGGCACGAGCCTCGGCGACCGCCCCCAGAGTGAAGACGACCAGCGTGGGGCGCGGCGGCACCCCTCCGTCTTTACGGCCGAGCGCGGCGGAGTGCGGCGGCACCCCGGCCTCTCGGCCTGGAGCGTCCACACTCGGGGGACGGTCACTCGACGCTGGAACATGTATATCCATGTCCATCTATATCTACGGGGCGGCGCTCCGTTTGGATCTTTCCCGGCATCGATTTCCCGGAATCGATGTCCCGGGGATCGATCCCGTTCGTCGGAGTCGCGGTCGGGCGAGCCTAGCACCCTGCGCTAACATGCTCTCCATCTTGCTTCGCTTCCTCCTGCTCGCCCCGCCGCTCGTCCTCCTCGCCCTGGGGTCGTTCCACTACGGCGGCGAGCTCCTCGGGCTGCCGGTGCCGGCGCTGCCCGGGCCGTTCCTGCTCGGCCTCTGGGTGCTCGAAGCGATCGGCCTGGTGGCGCTCTACCTGCTGGTGCGCGAGCGCCTCCTCGGCCGCTGGATCGCCGGCGTCGCCGCCGCCTGGACCGCCTGGATCTTCCGCGGCCCGGTGCTGGCCCTTTCGACCGCCGGCGCGCCGGCCTCGGCGCCTTCCTGGGCGCCGATGGTCCTCGCGTGGCTCGGGCTGTACACCGTCTGCGGCCTCCTGATGGCATCGGTCGCGGGCAGCCTGACCGCGGGCGGGGATGGGCCGTGAGCGGAAGAACCGTCCCGGGCCGGCCGTGAGGATCGCAGCCGTCGGGAGCGCCTTCCCACGCCACTACTACGACCAGGAGACCCTGCTCGGGGCCCTGCGCCACCGGTGGGCCCGGCGCCACCACAACCTCGACCGCCTGGAGCAGCTCCACCGCAACGTCCTGGTCGGCGGCCGGCACCTCGCGCTGCCGATCGACGAGTACGACCGGCTCGAGAGCTGGGGCGACGCGAACGACGCCTGGATCCGCGTCGCGCAGGAGGTGGGCGGCGAAGCGGTCGCCGACGGGCTCGCGCGGGCCGGCCTCGCGCCCGGGGACGTCGACTGCCTGATCACGGTCAGCGTCACCGGCATCGCCACGCCGTCGCTCGACGCACGGCTGGTCGACCGCCTGGGCCTCTCGCCGCGGGTCAAGCGGGTGCCGATCTTCGGCCTCGGCTGCGTCGCGGGCGCGGCCGGCGTGGCCCGCGCGGCCGACTACGTGCGCGCTTTCCCGGACCAGGTGGCGGTGCTCCTCTCGGTCGAGCTCTGCTCGCTCACCCTCCAGCGCGAGGATCTCTCGATCCCGAACCTGATCGCTTCCGGCCTCTTCGGCGATGGCGCCGCGGCGGCCGTGGTGGTCGGCGCGGAGCGGGAGATCGCGGGCGACGTGGCCGGCCCGGCCGCGCCCCGGGTGCTGGCCACCCGCTCGGTCTTCTATCCGGACTCGGAGCGGGTGATGGGCTGGGACATCTCGGAGCAGGGCTTCCGGATCGTTCTCTCCGCCGACGTGCCACAGGTCGTGCGCGACCACCTGCGCGGCGACGTCGACGAGTTCCTCCGCGACCACGGCCTCGAGCGCGGCGACGTCCGGTCCTGGGTCTGCCACCCCGGCGGCCCGAAGGTACTCGAAGCGATGGAGGAGACCCTGGAGCTCCCCGAAGGCGCCCTCGACGTCACCTGGCGGAGCCTGCGCGAGGTCGGCAACCTCTCCTCCACCTCCGTCCTCCTCGTCCTCCAAGAGACCCTGGCCCACCACCGCCCCCCCGCCGGCTCCCCCGGCATCATGCTCGCCATGGGTCCCGGGTTCTGCTCCGAGCTGGTGCTGCTGGAGTGGTGAATTGTCCAGAATAGTGCGGAATGGCCACAGCAAAGTCCAGCAAAGTCCAGCAGAGTCCAGCAAAGCCCAGTTAAGCCCAGTTAAGCCCAGCAGCGCTCAGCCAAAGCTCGAGCTCGCTCAGCTCGGCTCGACTGAGCTCAGCGGAGCCCAATCGTGCTCAGCCGAGCTCAATAGTGCGGAATAGCGCGGAATAGTGCGGGAATAGTGCGGGCCCGCGGACGAGAGCTGGTATTGCCACTACCCGAGGAGTCGGTAGTACGCCCCGCGGCCTCTCCCGACGGATTCGATCAATCCCAGCTTCCGCAGGTGTGCAAGATCATCCTGCAAGGTCCGATCGGCAACCAGATCGGATAAATGCGCTCGGATCTCCCGCAGAGGTAGCTTTTTCTTCTCGGCGATAGCTTGGAGGATCTCCCGCTGTCGCTCGGTGAGGTCGTGGCTGATCCGGAGAGGAGCCACATAACCGCTCGGCAGAAAGCGAACGCCGACCGCGCCACCCTCTTCGACGAACTCCGGCTCCGGGTGACCCGCCTCGATACAGAGCTCCACGATCCTCTGCGTCCCACGGCCCCAGCGCTCGACGAGCTTCCGCCGGAAGAGCACTTCCGCGAGGAGAGGGTTCCTCGGCCAGGACCTGTGTTCGCGCTTCAGGTCCGCGAGCTCGATGCCGGGAGGCAGCAGGCCGTCGCTCCAGATCTCCAGTCGATCGTCGTAGACCGCGACGCGTACCGATCCACCGGCCAGCGCGTAGTCGCGGTGACAGACGGCGTTGACCAGGGCCTCCCGCAAGGCTTCCACCGGAAACAGAGGTTCGTCGACCCGCTCGAAGAGACCGGGCTGGATACGTCCGGCCACCGGGAGGTGCCGGTGTAGGAACAGCATGGACTCATCGACGACGGCGAAGCAGTGTCCATGGATCTGCCGCTGGTCGAGGAACTCGCCCTTGGTCCGGCCCTTGAATCGCGCGAGCTGGAGGAGGCACTGCGGGTAATCGGCGGCCAGCCCTCGTCCCGTGCCGAAGCGCCCGAAAAGCGCTACGGCGGCATTCAACGGCACACCCTCCGAAAGGAGCTGGAACCGCTCCAGGATGGATGGAATCGATTCGCCGGTGCTCTCGGGTAGGCGGCCAGCGGCGATGCCCAGCCGCACCGTGCGCAGGATCTCTTCGGAGTCCAGGTCTTCGACCGTGATCCCGTCCGCCGGGCGGTTCTCCCACCGGTGCCGCGTGTGGCTCCGCGCCAGCAGCAGTTCCTGGTATCGGACCTGTTCCATCCGAACGGTATTCGTACCGAGACGTGTGTAGGGGCGACCGTCATAGACGAACGGCACGAGATCGGGACGGTTCGGGGCATCGAACACCAAGACCTCGCACGCCGAGTCCGGTCTTCGCGCCCGTAGCGGGCTCACCGGAGCCGGAGGCTCGATACGACCCAGCATCCGGCCGATCTCGCCGAGCGTCTTCTCGCTCACGAGCTGGCCCGCTGGATCACCGTTGTTCTTCACCCCGATCAGGACCCGACCGCCACCGCTGTTCAGAAAAGCACAGAGAGACTCTCCCGCTCGTGGGAGCTGGGCGGTGCTCTTCTTGAATTCGACCGTCTCCGACTCTCCGGCGGCGGCGAGCTCCTGGATCTCCGTGAAGTCCATGCAGTCAGGTCCTGAACGAACCGCCCGACTAGTATAGGCGCCGTGCTTCCGCTCGCACTCGGCGACTCCCGCTTCCTCTACACCCTGCTCGTCCTCCTCGTCGCGGTGCAGCGGTTGCTGGAGCTTCGGGTGTCGAGGCGGCACGAGCGGTCGCTCCGGGCGCGGGGGGCGGTGGAGGTGGGGGCGGGGCATTACCCGGTGATGGTGGCGCTGCACACGCTCTTCCTCGTCTCGTGCGCCGCCGAAGTCTGGTGGCTCGGCCGGCCGTTCGTGCCGTGGCTCGGCTGGACGGCGCTGGCGGTGCTCGTGGCCGCCCAGGGGCTTCGCTACTGGACGATCTCGACCCTCGGCGAACGCTGGACGACGCGGGTATTGGTACCGCCCGGCGAGCCGCTGGTCGCCGGCGGGCCGTTCCGCTACCTGCGCCACCCGAACTACCTCGCGGTCGCCCTCGAGATCGCCGCCCTGCCGCTGGTCCACGCGGCGTGGCTCACGGCGGTCGTCTTCTCGCTCGCCAACGCCCTGCTGCTGCGAGCGCGGATCGGGGTCGAAGAGCGGGCGCTCGCCGCCGGGGGCGCGCCGTGAGCGCCGTCCCGTCGAGGGAAGAGATCTTGCAGTCGATCGAGGACGTGGCCCGTACGCACCTCGACCTCTCCGCCCGCTCCACCGATCCCGCCGCCTTGCCGCGCTTCCACGCCGATCTACGCCTGGTCGAGGATCTCGCGCTCGACTCGATCCAGCTCCTGACGCTCGCCGTCGAGGTCGAGAACCGGTTCCGCATCTGCCTCGATCCGGACGACGAGGAGGGGATCGAGACGGTGGGCGACCTGGCGGACGTGGTGGCGGCGAAGCTGAAGGGCGGCGGCGGTGCCGGCTGACGCGCCGGCCGGCACGCTGCTCGATCTGCTCGACCGGGCCCGCGGCACCGAAGAGCGCGGCCTGCGCTTTCTCGACCGCCGGGAGCGCGAGCACTTCCTGCCGTGGAGCGAGGTCGCCGCGCGGGCCGAGCGCACCGCCGCTGCCCTCGCCGCCGCCGGGGTGCGGCCGGGCGACCGGGTGGCGCTCGTCTTCCCGACCGGCGCGGAGTTCTTCGACGCCTTCTTCGGCGCGCTACGCGCCGGCGCCGTGCCGACGCCGCTCTATCCGCCGGTCCGGCTCGGCCGCCTCGCCGAGTATCTCCGCCGCACCGCCCGCATGGTGACCGCGGCGGGTGCGCGGCTGGTGCTCGCCGATGCGCGCGTGCGCCGCCTCCTCGGGCAGGCGATGGCCGAGGCGCGCCCGGCGCTCGGCTGCCGGACCCTCGCCGACCTGCCCGCCGGCGACGGCCCTCCCGAGCCGCCGTTCGCCTCGACCGAGCCCGACGACCTCGGCCTCGTCCAGTTCTCCTCCGGCACCACGGTCGACCCGAAGCCGGTGGCGCTCACTCACCGCGCGCTCCTGGCGCAGACGGCCGCGATCAACGGCCTCTGGCCGGCGCTCCACGGCGACGCGCTGCCGAGCGGTGTCTCCTGGCTGCCGCTCTACCACGACATGGGGCTGATCGGCTGCGTCTTCCCGGCGCTCGCCTTCCGGGCCGACCTGACGCTCCTCGGCCCGGAGCTCTTCGTCGCCCGCCCCGCGACCTGGCTGCGGGCGATCTCCCGATCGCGAGCCACGATCTCGCCGGCCCCGAACTTCGCCTACGGGCTCTGCGTCTCCAAGATCCGCGACGAGGAGCTCGAGGGCGTCGACCTCTCGTCGTGGCGGGTGGCGCTGAACGGTGCCGAGGCGGTCTCCGCCCGCACGCTGCGCGCCTTCGCCGAGCGCTTCGCCCGCTGGGGATTCCGGCCGGAGGCGCTGGCGCCGGTCTACGGCCTGTCGGAGGCGGCGCTCGCGGTCACCTTCCCCGACCTCGGCCGCCACTTCCGGAGCGAGCGCTTCGAGCGCCGGTCGCTCGAACCGGGAGAGGCGCCCCGGCCGGTCGAGCCCGGCTCCGGGTCGGGCTCCGAGTCCGCGAACGGCGACGCCGGCGGGGCGGCCGCCGGGCGCGAGCTGGTCTCGGTCGGCCGGCCGCTCCCCGGCTTCGGCGTCGAGATCCGCGACGCCGACCTCCGGCCGCTCGGCCCCCCGAGCGGCACCCGGGTGGGCCGCGTCTGGGTGCGCGGGCCGTCGCTCATGACCGGGTACCTCGGGCGCCCCCGGGCGACAGCGCGAGCGCTCCGCGACGGCTGGCTCGACACGGGTGACCTCGGCTTCCTCTCCGAAGGCGAGCTCTTCCTGACCGGCCGAGCCAAGGACCTGGTGATCGTGCGCGGCCGCAACTACGGCCCGGAGGAGATCGAGGCGGCCGCCTGGGCGGTGCCGGGAGCGCGGACCGGCTGCGCGGTGGCGGCGAGCTGGATGCCGGACGAGGCCGATCGAGAAGAGCTGGTGGTGTTCGTGGAGGCCTCCCGCGGTGCCACCGACGAGGAGCGCCGCGCCCTGCCCGACGCCGTGGTCCGCGCGGTGGCGGCGGCGGTCGGACCGCCGCCCGACCGCGTCGAGGTGCTCGCCCCCGGTACCCTGCCGCGCACTTCCTCCGGCAAGCTGCGGCGCGCCGAGACCGTGCGGAGCTGGCGAGAGGGCGAGCTCGACCCGCCGGACGCCACCTCCCCCTGGCGCCTGGCCGCCGCGGTCGCCGGCTCCACCCTCGCCTTCGCCCGCCTGCGGATGGTGGGCGCCGAGGGCCCCGTGGAGCCGGCGGAGGAGCCGTGACCGCCGACCTCCTCGTGGTGGGCGGCGGCCCGGCCGGCCTCGCGGTCGCGATCCGCGCCCGCCAGGCCGGCCTCACCGCCACCGTCCTCGACCGCGCACGGCCACCGATCGACAAGCCGTGCGGCGAAGGGTTGATGCCGGACGGGCTCGCCCGCCTCGCCGCGCTCGGAGTCACCCTGCCGGCCGGCGAAGCGGCGCCCTTCCGGGGCATCCGCTACCTCGACGAACAGAGCGTGGCCGACGGCGACGTCCCCCGGGGCGGCGATCTTCCGGGCGCGACCGGCGATGGCCTGGGCGTGCGCCGCACGGTCCTCCACCGGACGCTGGTGGAACGCGCCGAGGCGGTCGGTGTCGAGCTGCGTTGGGGGGCGCGGGCGACGGGGCTGGCGAATGCGCGCACCGGCTCCGGCACCACGGTGGGAGTCGAGACCGCCGGCGGCACCCTCCACGGCCGCTACCTGGTGGGCGCGGATGGGCTGCGCTCGCGCGTGCGCCGCTGGGCGGGGCTCGAAGGACGAAGCGGCGGAGCGCGCGGACCGGCCGGCGGCGGTCGCTTCGGCGTCCGCCGGCACTACCGGATCGCCCCCTGGTCGGACCGGGTCGAGGTCCACTGGGCCGACGGCGCGGAGGCGTACGTCACGCCGGTCACGGACGACCTCGTCGGCGTCGCCATGCTCTGGAGCGGCGAGACCGCCGGGTTCGACGACCTCCTCGCCCGCTTCCCCGCCCTCGAAGCCCACGTCGCCGGAGCACCCGTGGCGTCCTCCGACCGGGGGTGCGGCCCGCTCCGGCAGCGCCCGCGCGGCGTGGTGCACGACCGGATCGCCCTGGTCGGGGACGCCTCCGGCTACCTCGACGCGATCACCGGCGAGGGGCTCTCGCTCGCCTTCCACCACGCCTTTGCCCTGGTCGACGCGGTGCTCGCCGGCGATCTCCGCCGCTACGCCCGGGATCACCGGCGCCTGCGCCGCCTGCCGGAGGCGCTGATCCGCCTGCTCCTCGCGGTCGAGCGGCGGCCGGCGCTCCGCCGCCGCACCCTGCGCGCCCTCGCCGCCGACCCGGAGCTCTTCTCCCGCCTGCTCGCGGTCCACGCCCGCGCCGCGCCGGCCTCCGACATCGGCGTGGGCGGCTTGACCCTGGTCGGGCGGCTCGCCTGGCGGCTGGCGTCGGCGTGAGCCGCCATCGGCCTCCGCCGCCCTTCCCGGCCTTCGGCGCGATCGCGGCGCGGCCGCGGGCGGTGCTCGCGGTCTGGCTCCTGCTCGCCCTGGCGGCGGTGCCGGGCGTTCTGCGGCTCGACACCGACAACTCGCCGGAGGTCTTCTTCGCCGACGGCGGCGAGAGCGTCGAGCAGTACCGCGAGATGCAACGCGCGTTCGGGCAGGTGGAGACGGTGCGGCTGGCGGCGTCGGGCGACGGGCTGTGGACCCCGGCCGGGCTCGCCTGGCTGGCGGAGGTCGAGGCTGGGGCGCTCTCGGTGCCGGGGGCGGTGGACGCGATCGGGCTCGCCGGGCATCACGGCGGGGTGATCGCCGGGGGCGTGGGGGAGCCGGCGACGGTCGCGTCGAGATGGCCGCCGGAGGACGCGGAAGCGTTCCGCCGCCTCGTGCTGGACGACCCGATCGACCGCAACCTGGGCCTCATCGGAGCGCCGGCGGAAGGGGACGGCGAGACGGCGACGGTGCTCGTCTCGCTCGGCGGCGAGC
>CAZLLV010000112.1:0-2738 GCA_964560325.1 uncultured Thermoanaerobaculia bacterium
TCATCCGGCGAGCCTCCGGGCCAGCTCGCGCCAGGCCTTGCCCCGATGGCCGATCCGGTCCTTCTCCGCGCCGGGTAGCTCGCCGTAGGTCCGGCTCTCGCCCGCGGGCAGGAAGACCGGGTCCCAGCCGAAGCCGTGCTCCCCCCGCCCCGGCAACACCAGCGTGCCGCGCTCGGCGCCCTCGCCCACCACCTCCGTGCCGGCGCCGTCGAAGTAGAGCGCCGCGCAACGCGCCGTGGCACCCGCCGTACGCCCCTCCCGCTCCGCCGTCGCCAGCGCCGCCGCGGCCATCCCCTCCGCGCCGAGCGACTCGAGCATCCACTTGACGAGCGGGCCGGGGAAGCCGCGAAAGGCGTCGATCTCGAGTGCCGTCTCGTCGACCACCACCGGCCGTCCGAGCCGCCGGTGCGCCTCCGCCGCCTTCGCCCGGAGCACCTCGACGAGGTCGAGAGACTGGATCTCCGGCAGGTCGAGCGCCACCGCCTCGAGCACCGCCGGCCCACCGCCCTCGGCGGCCCAGATCCGCCGCACCTCGTCGAGCTTCCCCCGATTGCCGGTGACGAAGGCGATTCGCTTCACCCGCCCTCCACCACCCGCCACGCTTCGACCTTCTGCTGCAAGCCCTTGAGCTGGAACGAGCCGAGCGATTCGGTCTCGTAGGCGCCTTCGATCTGCCGGCGGGTCTGCTCGCCGATCACCACGTCGCCGGGGCGCGCGACGAACTGCTCGAGCCGGGCGGCGACGTTGACCGTGTTGCCGAGGACGGTGTAGTCGACGCGCCGGGCGCTGCCGACGTCGCCGACCACGACCGGACCGCTGTTGATCGCGATGCGCGCCGTCACCTCCGGCAGGCCGCCGGCGGAGCGGTCACGGTTCCAGGCGGCGAGGTCGCGTTGCAGGCGCACCGCCGCCTCGACGGCGCGGCGGGCGTGGTCGGGCTGCGCCAGGGGAGCGCCGAAGAACGCCATGACCGCGTCGCCGATGAACTTGTCGAGCGTGCCGCCGGCGTCGAACACCGCCTCGACCGCCTGGTTGAAGTAGCTCTCCAGCAGCTCGGCCACGTCCTCCGGGTCGGCGCGCTCGGCGAAGGCGCTGAAGCCGACCAGGTCGGCGAACAGGACAGAGGCCTCGGTCGTGCGCAGCTTGCGCACCTCCGCGCCCGCCTCGCCCTCGCCGTCGCGCATCATCTCCTCGATCACCGCCGGCGAGTGGTAGCGCTCGAAGCGCCCGCGCAGGCGCCGCTCCTGCTCGACCCGCCGCTCGCTCCGCAGGCGCTCGATCGCCACCGCAGCGTAGTTGGCGAGGGCGGTCAGGAAGTCGAGGTCGCGCTCGCCGAAGGCGCCGACCTGGACCGGCGAATCGACCTGCATCACGCCGATGATCTTCTCGCCCGACCAGAGCGGCGCGCTCATCGCTGCCCGGATGCCGTGGAGCCGGATCGACTCCCCCGCCGCCAGCCGGTCGTCCGCCAGGGCGTCGTAGGTCAGGAGCGCCACCCGCTCCTCCATCACCGTGTCGAGGATGGTGCGCGAAACCGGGACCCCGTCGTCCGGCCGCTCCTCGACCGCCTCGCCGGTGCGCGCCAGCTCGCAGACGATCTCGCCGCCCTGGTCCTGGAGCAGGATGAAGCCGCGCTCGACCGGCAACGCCTCGAAGACGATGTCGGTCACCCGCCGCAGCACCTGCGGCACGCTCTCGGCGGTGATCAGGAGCTGGGCGAGACGGGTCAGGAAGCCGAAGACGCGGTGGCCGTACGCGGCTTCGGACTCCTCGGCCGGCACCTCGGGCGGGCGCCGGGGCTCGCCGTGCAGACCGTAGGCGGCCGAGAAGTCGCGCAGCGGCCGCACGATGCTCGCGTTCGGCACGCGGGCTCCGGGGGAGCCGCCGTCGGGGCGGGTGGCGGGGCCGGGGGGGACCGGGCGGGCCGGATCGCGCGGCGGCCCGCCGACCGGCGGCTGCACCGAGGTTCCGCCCTCGGTCACCTCCTCGGCGTCGAGCTCGAAGCTGCCGATGCGCAGGTGGGCACCGGGGCCGAGGTGGGAGCGCTCGATGCGGGTGCCGTCGAGGCGGGTGCCGTTGGTGCTACCGAGATCGTGGATCGCCCATCCCTGGGGGTCGCGCTCGACCACGGCGTGGTGGCGCGAGACGGACGGATCGGGAAGGCGGATCTCGTTCTCCGGCCCGCGGCCGATCCGGACCCGGTCCCCCACCAGCGGGAAGACCCGCACCGTCCCGTCGATCCGACACCGGAGCTGAAGCATCGGGGGACGATCCTACCGCACGCCCCCGCTGACGGAGGGTCGGGCGGGGGCGCCCTGCCTCCCCGCAATCGACACCGAGCCCTGCGGGGCGAGGTGGATGGTTTGGAGGGGCGATCCGATCAATCGACGCCGATCTCCGTCGTCCCGTCGCGCTCGAACGCGACCGGCGGCGGCGGCCCGGTGACGGTCCCGAACCCGCCCAGGACCCAGGCGTCGATGCCGCCCTCCATCAGGACCGCCTCCCGATAGCCGGCACGCAGGAAGAGCTCGAGCCCCTCGACCCCGCACTCGTCGTGCCCACAGTAGACCAGGAAGGTGCGGTCCTTGAGCGGCGTCAGCTCGGACAGCCTCGCCGCCAGCTCGTCGATCGGCACGCTGTGGGCGCCCCGGATGTGACCGGCCGGACCGGTGAACTCGTAGCGGGTCCGCAGATCGAGCACCGGCATGCCCGGGTTGTCACGCATCATCTCGAACGCG
>CAZLLV010000113.1:0-3455 GCA_964560325.1 uncultured Thermoanaerobaculia bacterium
GTGCCTGCCCGTGGCGCCGGGGCTGCGCGTCTGGGCGCTCGGCTTCACGGTCGCCGCGCTGGTCGCCCTGGTCGCCCTGCTCCTCGCCGTCCGCGCCCTCGGCACGCCGTCCGCCGAGCCGGCGGCGGGCGCCGCGGTGAACGAGGCGGCGCTCGACCGCCGGGCGCGGGCCGAGCTCCCGGTCTGGGACCCGGGCGCCGAGCTGCCCGCGGTCGAGCCGCCCGCGTTCCTGCCGCCGCCCCCGCCGCCGCTCGCCACGGAGGCCCACCCGGGCGACCCGTGGATCCCCGACCGGAGCGAGGTGCTGGCGGCGGCGCGGCGGATCGACGCCACGCCTGCCGGCACCTCGCCCCCGGTCGAGGCCGTCACCGCGCTCACCCGCGCCGCCGGAGAGGTCCGCAGCTCCTGGCTCCTCGCCTACGACGCCGGCGCGGCGCTCCTGCGGAGCGGCTTCGACGACCGCGCCGCCGGCCTCTTCACCCGGGCGCAGCGACGGATCGAGCAGTACGGCGCCGCCTACGTGCGCCGGCCGGAGCACCACGCGGCCGACGTAGCGACCCGCTACGCCGCCGGCCACGCGACGCTCGCCTCCGACTGCGTCGACGCCATTCACCACTTCAAGCTCGCGGTGGGGGCGCTCGATCGCTACGTGGCGTCGGGAGGCGCCGAGGTCTTCGACCGCAAGCTTCCGTTCGCGCTCGGCCCGCTCGACCTCGGCAGCCTCGACGTCTGGATGGCTCTCGCCTGGGGGTACACCGAGTGCGAGGGGCGCTACCCGGCCGAGTACGTCGAGCGGGTGCCGCGGGCGAGGGGCTTCCTCGAGAGCGAGTACCGGAACCCGGAGCATCCGGAGATCGTCGACGGGCCGTTCCCCCGCCAGCTCGCCCGGTGTGTGGAAGAGGGCGGGACCAGCTCGCGCTGCTGGGCGCTCTCGAACCTGAACCGGCTCTGGACGGTCAACCGGAGCCTGATCCTCGCCGACTCGCTCGACCCCGCCTACGCGCCGCACCGGGAGGCGCTCGCCCGCCTCGCCTACGACGTGGCCTTCCTGGCCGCCACCGAGCCGGCGCCGGAGGAGGGCGACGCGGAGAGCGTGATCGGCGCCGGCGAGATTCTCCGCGCGGCGCACCGCCTCGCGCGACCGCTCGACCGCGCGGAGCACGGATCCCTGCGGGCGGCGATCGAGCGGCTCGGCCGGCACCTGGCGGTCGAGGCGAAGGACTTCACCCTCCTCGCCGAGGAGTACCGCGGCCGGCCGCCGTCGGAGATGCCGTTCGCCGCCGACGCCGGCGCGGAAGCGGTGAAGGGGATGGCGTGGGCGCTCCGGGAGCGCTGGCAGGGTCACCTCGCGGCGCGGCGGCCGGAGCAGGTCTTCGAGGAGGTGGAGACGGTCCGCCAGCGGGTGCCGGACGTCCACCTCGACTCGCTCGCGACCTGGGAGGGCGAGGCGCGCGAGGCGCTGCGCGACGCGCTCGCCGGGGAGATCCGAGCGCAGAAGCGGCGCGGCAACCTGGCGCTCGCCGCCGGCCTGCGCGACTTCCGGGCGCCCTGGCTGGGCGAGGCGTGGGCGGAGCGCGCCGACGCGGCGTGGTGGACACCCGGGCTGACGGCGGCGAAGTGGGGACTCGCCGTCCTCTACGTCCTCTTCCTCACCGGCCTGGTCGTCGTCTACCGCGCGTTCGTCTATCCCTACCTGGTCTACACGAGCGATTTCTACCGCAGCGAGATGGAGCGCCGCGTCGAGGAGCGGCGGGCGAAGAACCTCCCGGTGACCGGCGAGGAGATTCATCGATGGCGGAGCGAGAGAGCGGGCCGCGCGCCCTGATCTAAAACTGCGGGGGAAGAGAGGTTCGGGAGGGTCGGGGTGAGGTGGGGCGATCCGAATCACTCCGAGAAGTCTTCAGGCCAGCGCGATTCCGCGAGCGGTTCGAGCAGCGTCGCTGCGAGGGTCACGGCTTCCTGGCTTCCGCCCTGCGACTCGACGTAGACCGCAACCGCCAGATCCTCCGTCGCGCCCTCCGCCTCCCGCCGGATCGCGAGCACCAGAACCGCGCTCTCGACCTGCCGCTCCTGCCCCTCGCCGTAGCGCCGGACCGCCTCCGGACGGATGTCGCTCGCCGTGCGCCGCGCCACCCCGAGCGGCAGCGTCGGCGTGCCGGTCTTGGCGAACGCGCTGTAGGTCACGCCCGCCGGCGCCCGATCGTTCAGCCGCGCGACCAGACCGCCGAGCAGCGCCGCCGTCCCCTGCGGCGCCTCGACCACGCCGCGCATCCCCGAGAGGACCGCGCGGCGGAGCGGGTCGGGGAGGAGCGGATCGAGGCTCGCCGGCTCCTCCTCGTCGTCGAGCGACCAGAGCACCTCCTCGGCGCCGCTCGCCGAGCGCTCCGGCGGCACCACCACCCGCTCGACCATTCGCGCCTCGACTGCCCGCCCGGTCAGAAGCCGCGCGGTCGCCTCGGCGAGCTGTACGTTGGTCCAGCGGTTGGCGCCGTTGCCGAGCAACAGTGTGTAGAGATCCTGGCGGAGCTGCTGCACCAGGTTGAGGCGCAGGTTGACCCGCTCCGAGACGACCGGCGCGAAGCTCGCCACCTCGTCCGGCCGCGGCGTCGGTCCGTCGTCGGGCTCGAGCCCGTAGGCGGCCCGCACGACCGGTTCCCACGCGCCGAGGTCGAACGCCTCCGCGGTCCGCTCCCGCCGGTAGCGCACGCGCTGGTCGAAGAGGTCGCGGAAGGCGCGCCCGAAGCCCCCCTGCTCGTCGACCTCCTGGAGCTCGGTCGGCGGCGCCTCGCCGTCCGGGCCCGCCGCTCGCTCGCCCGGCTCCCGCTCCTCCTCGCGCGCCACCCGCAGGTCGGGCACGCGCGCGAGCACCGAGCCGCCCAGCGAATAGCGCTCCCCCTCCGGCAGCAGCGCCGAGCCGGGCGCGGCGCGCGGTCCGTCCGGTCCCCACTCGGTCATCGAGAGCAGGCCGAGGTAGAGCATGTAGCGGTTCGACGAGACGGTCAGGAAGCTCTCGAGATCGATCCAGCCGTCCGGGCCGGCGCCGTGGCAGTCGCCGGGCAGGTTGTGCTCGCCGAGCTCGTAGCCGAGGAGCGTGCTCGGCGGCTCGCCGCCCGGGAAGCAGCGCACCTCGAGCCCGGCGAGCCGCGGCTCGGCGGCCAGGATGGCGGCGGCCAGGAACGGCTTGCCGGCCGAGCCGACCGCGTGCTGGAGGAAGTTGTGGTTCTGCCGCAGCAGCTCGCGCCGCGCCGAGTCACCGCCCGCGGCCGCGCCGCCGGTGCCGCCCGACCCGAGACCGAGCGCGTCGAGGTCGTCGGGCCGCGGATAGCTGGCGAGCGCGAGCAGCCGCCCGCTCTGGGCGTCGAGCACGGTCACGCCGGCGCGTAGCGGGCGCCGGCCGTAACGCGCGCCGAGGACCCGCGCCATCCGCTCCTCCAGCCGGTCGGTGAGGAACGGAT
>CAZLLV010000114.1:0-23956 GCA_964560325.1 uncultured Thermoanaerobaculia bacterium
GGCGGAAGGTGTGGAGCACGTCGCGCAGCTCGTAGGTGACGCGGGTGATCTCGCCCGGCTCGAACGGCTTCGGCTCTTCGTAGCTCTCCCGGAAGCGGCCGCGGAAGACTTCGGCGCGGACCAGGCGCTGCGTTCCGCGCAGGTCGGTCTCCGGCGCCTCCGGCCGCTCCTCGACGAAGCGGGGCTCGTCGACCGGGTACTCGTCGATCACCTTGACGATCCAGTCGGCGTCGCGGCCGGTGGTCGAGACCCAGAGGTCGGCGCTCAGCGGGCCGGCGATCGTCAGGTCCTCCGCGAGCGGCTCGGAGCGGTAGACCAGCACGTCCGGCCGCCGGGCGGCGAAGCGCTGGTCCTCGGTCATGTAGTCGCGCGCCCAGCGGGTAGTCAGCTCGGTCGTGTACGGCACCGGCTTCGCGGGATCGGAGACGTAGGCGTCGAACGCCTCCGCCGCCTGCCCGGAAGCGGCGGGCGGCTCGAACGACACCCCACCCGCGGAGGGGCCCCCTTCGCGCAGGTAGAGGCTCGCCTCGCGCAGCCCCTCCGGCGGCCAAGCGTCGAAGCGCCGCCAGCGGTTGGCGCCGGTCTCGAAGACGGTCGCCTCGGCGACGTGGAGCGCGCCCTGGCCCTTCAGGTGGTGGCGGAAAAAGGGCAGCTCCACCTGGCGCCGGTAGTACTCGGAGGTCGGGAAGCCGAAGTCGGCGCCACCGAGCTCTTCGCCGTCCGAGCGCTGCCAGCCGCCGTGCGGCCAGGGACCCATCACCAGCGCATTGAAGATCTCCGGGTTCTGGCGCTCGATCGCGCGGTAGGTGGCGAGCGGGCCGTAGAGGTCTTCGGTGTCGTACCAGCCGCCCACCACCAGCACGGCGGCGCCGATGTCGTCCAGGTGCGGCAGGAGGTTTCGGCTCTGCCAGTACTCGTCGTAGTTCGGGTGCGCGGCGATGTCGTTCCAGAACTCGACCTCGCCGTGCAGGAAGCGCTCGTTCACGTTCGAGAGCGGCCCCAGGTCGAGGAAGAAGGCGTAGCCGTCCGGGGTGCCGTGGTCGAAGCGCTTTGCGTCCTCGGCCGTCGGCTCGGGCCGCGGCTGGCCGAAGGAGGAGAAGAAGTTGAACGCCATCGGCAGGATGAAGGCGCCGTGGCGGTGGAAGTCGTCGAAGAACCAGTCGGCGATCGGCGCCTGCGGCGAGACGGCGACCAGCGCCGGATGGGAGTCGATGGCGCCGGCCGACGCGTAGAAGCCGGGGTAGGAGATCCCCCAGAGGCCGACCTTGCCGTTGTTGCCGGGGACGTTCTCGACCAGCCAGTCGATCGTGTCCCAGGCGTCGGTCGATTCGTCGATGCCCTCCTCCACGCCCGCCGGCACCTTGTCCGGAAGCTGGGGCCGCAAGTTCACGAACTCGCCTTCCGACATGTACTTGCCGCGCACGTCCTGGTACACGAAGACGTAGCCGTCGTAGACGTACTCCTCCGCCGGCCCGAGCGTGTCCTTGTAGTGCTCGGCCCCGTACGGTCCCACGTCGTACGGCGTGCGCTGGAGGAGGATCGGGTAGGTCTGGCCGCCGACGCCGGCGTCGTTCGGCGAGTAGATCGCCGTGAAGAGCCGCACGCCGTCGCGCATCGGGACCATCACTTCGCGCTTCGTGTAGTGGGCGCGGATGTAGGCCGCGAGCTCCGACTCCGGATCGGCCTCCTGCGCCCCGAGCGTCGCGGCGAGACCGGGCGGCGGCAGGTGGAACAGGGCGGCGAGGAGGGCGAAGGTGGCGATGCGAAACGCTTGCGTTCGGGCTCTCATGACCACCAAGATTACCCTGTAGCCCCCGACGGATCATCGCGTGCTATCATCGCTATCAACGGAGGGGAGAGTGGCCCAGCTCATCGTGCGCAATCTGGAAGACGACGTGGTGCAGGCCCTGAAAGAGCGGGCCGGGCGACACGGCCGTTCTACCGAGGCCGAGCACCGGGAGATCCTTCGCCTGGCGCTGGCGCCGAAGCCGGCCATCGATCCGAAGGCGGTCCTCTTCGAAATGCCCGATGTGGGTGAGGACACCGACTTCGAGCGGGCCCGCGACCTGCCCCGGCCCTTCGAGCTCGACTGAGAGTCTGAGGCCGGGCTCCGCTCCCGAGATGCGCTATCTCCTCGACACGAACATCCTCTCGGAGCTGCGCAAGGGCGCGCGGGCCGACCCGGGAGTCCGGCGCTGGATCGCCGAGGTGGCGAGCGAGGATCTGGCGATCTCGGTGTTGGTGCTGGGTGAGATCCGCCTCGGAATCCTCCGGCTTCACCGCCGAGACCCTGACGGCGCCGGCCACCTCGCCACCTGGCTCGCTCGCCTCGCCGCGGCCTACCGGGACCGCACCCTGGCCATCGATCGCGCCGTCGTGGAAGCCTGGGCCGGACTGAACGCCGGGCGTTCCCTCCCGGTCGTCGATAGCCTCCAGGCGGCCACCGCCGTCTCCCACGGCCTCACGCTCGTGACCCACAACGTGAAAGACCTGCGCGGAGTCGCCGCGGTGCTCTTGAACCCGTTCTCGGGATGAGAGGACCCGCGGGGTACGATGGCCGGACCGGAGACCTACCACCCAGGGAGGCGGAACCATGGCCGGTACGGTGACCCATCTCGATCCGGACGGGCTCTACGCGAGCCCGCTCTTCACCCAGGTGGTGGTGACCACCGGCGGCGGCGGTCTGAAGACGATCCGCGTCGCCGGGCAGGCCCCGATCGACGCCGAGGGGCAGGTGGTCGGCAAGGGGGACCTCGCGGCGCAGGCGGAGCGGGTCTTCGCCAACGTCGAGATCGCCGTCGAAGCGGCCGGCGCGGTGATCACCGACGTGATCGACTGGACCTTCTACCTCGTCGACGGCCAGCCGATCGGCCCCGTGGTCGAGGCCTACCAGCGCCTCTGGGCCGGCCGCCCGAACCCGCCGATGATCACCACCCTCTACGTCTCCTCTCTCGCCCACCCCGACTACCTCTTCGAAGCGGTGACGCTGGCGGTGGTGGCGGAGGGGTGACGCCTCACGCCCGCCCGAGGAGGGCGACGGCGGCGGTGCCGAGGAGGGCTGCGAGCAGGAGGAGGGCGAGGGCGTCGAGGGTGGGGACGGCGAGGGGGCCTATGGCCTGGAAGACGGTGGGGCCGCCGGTGACGGGGTCTTCGCTGAAGGCGAGGCCGTCGTTGGTGGCGCCGGCGGCGAGCGTGTCGGTCGAGGCGTCGAGCACCAGGGCGAAGAGGAGCCGGCCCTGGTTCGACACCGCGCGGCCGGCGGCGCTCGGACGGATCGTCCCCTCGATCACGAGGGTGAGGGTGCCGAACGCCGGGATCACGCCGTCCCATTCGACGCGGTTCGCGGCCGGATCGAGCGATGCGCTGCCGGTCGACGCCGTGACGCCGGTGGCGACGATCTCGGGCGGCAGGTCGTCCTCGAGCTCCGGGCCCGGGTTGTCGAGCTGCGGAAACTCGGTCTGGTTGATGGCGGTGATGACGTAGACCACCGGCTCGCCCGGCCGGAAGGTGCCCGAGACCTCCTTCGTCACCTCGAAGGGGCGGAGGATCGGATCGGCGTCGCTCGCCTGGTTGTCGCCGAGATCGGGATCGGGGAAACCGGCCGGCGGTGCGATCGACGCGTGCTGCACGATCTCTCCGGTCGCCTCGGGCGCGAGAGTCCCCCGGATCGTCAGCACCAGAGACGAGCCGGCCGGCAGGTCGACGAACTGGTCGACGGCCCCGGTACCGGCGGCGATCGAGCCGCCCGGGCCCGTCTCGGAGACGCAGCGCGCCCCGCCCGAGCCGGTGCAGCGCCACGTCGGGCTTTCGAGCGCCACCGGCGGCACGGCGCGCAACCTCGCTCCCGTCGCGGGCCCCGGTCCGTGGTTGCCGGCGACCGCGACGAAGATCACCTTCCGGCTCGGGAGCGCCCGGACGGCTCCCTCCTCGAAGGCCAGGAACAGCCCGCTCTCCCCGCCCGGGTCGAGCGGCGCCTGGCGCTCCGCACGGACCGATGGCGGGAGCACGGCGAGCCAAGCGAGGGCGAGGATGGGTACGAGCTGTGACGGTCGGATCGAGTGCATGCGGGGCGAGCCTCCGCCTGCTGATGACCTGAGAGTCCGATTCCTTTCAGTCTTGGAGAAACGGCGGGTACTCCGAGTCGAACCCGCCGGTCGCCTCGTGCAGAACGTGATCGTGGAGCGCGGCGCAACGGGCCGCCCGCTCGGGCGCCGCTTCACGCAAGATCTCGGCGCAGAGGCGGAAGGCGGGTGGGTGGAACGGGTGGAGCTCGAGCGCCCGGCGGAGCGCCGCCATCGCCGGCTCGGTCTCGCCCCGGAGCGCCGCCGTCTCGGCGAGGACCAGGTGCGCCCGGTAGAAGGTCTTGCCGTCGCCCCATGGCCGCCCGCCGGTGAGCGGCGCCGCCAGAAACCGCTCGCCGACCCGCTCCCGGCGCGCCAGCGCCTCTTCCGCCGCCGCGCCCGAGATCGCAAAGGCGGGAGCCGTCCGGTGGGCGACCTCCAGCCGCGCCGCGGCGACGCTCCGGCGGCCGAGCTCGGCGTACAAGAGCATCGACCCGAACGCGGTCATCGCGACCAGCACGACCAGAGCAGCCACGACCGCGGCGCCCGGGCGCCGCTCCCTCTCGCCGGCCCCTCCCGCGGTCGAGCGTGACGCCCCGGAGGAGACGGCCAGAAAGCCGACCAGCACGAGCTGAGCTTTCGAGTACGGCAGCTCGATCACGTAGTCGCCGAGCATCGCCAGCACGAAGAAGAGAACCTGCGCGGCGAGAAGCAGGTCCCACGGCTCGCCCCGCCGCCGGAAGCGTCGAATCGGCGCCATCAGAGCCGCGCCCAGCAACGCCCACCAGAGCGCGAGACCCGGCCACCCGAGCTCGCCCAGGAGCTGCGCGTGGTCGCCGTGCGCGCGGCGGACCTGGAACCGCTCGTCGAAGGCGCGGTATCGGTCGTGCCGGCGGTAGACCGGATACCAGGTCTGCCAATCGCCGAGACCCACCCCGAGCGGCCGGTCCTCGACCATCGCCAGCGTGTTCCGGAGATAGACGCCGCGATCGGTCTCGAGGAGCGTCGCCGGCCGGAGCAGGTGCGGCGCGAGCGAACCGAAGCGGTCGCGGAGCGTCGGGCTCGCCGCCACCACGATACCGACGGCGACGATCCCCAGGAGCGCCACGGCGACCGCCCGGCCGGCTCCCACCGCCCGGCGCTTGCGGGCGAGGTGGAGACCGAGGGCGCCGAGACCCGCACCCACCGTCGCCACCACCGCCGTGCGGCTCTGGAGGGTGGCGAGGTAGAGGACCGCCGCGGCGAAGTACGAGGCGGCGAGCCAGCGGATCGCGGTCCGGTGCCGCGACCGGAGCGCTTCCCACGCGACTCCGGCCAGGAGGAAGAGCTGGCCGCCGAGCGCCAGCGCCATCGGGTTCTTGTAGCCCATCAGCGACGGGTGGCGCACGCCGTAGCCCGGGTCGATCGGCACGACGAAGGGGAAGAGCCCGGCGAGCTGGAGGTAGCCGACCGCGACCAGCGGCACGAGCGCCAGCACCAGCCCCCGCCGGACCGATCGCGCCACGCGCTCGTCCCGCGCCGCCCACCCGTCGAGGAGCACCGCCATGACGAACAGGAGCAGGTACTGCCCCCACTCGTAGAGATGGTTCTCCGGCACCCGCACCCAGGCGCGACCGGCGCCCGCCCAGAGCAGGAAGGCGAGAAAGAGAGCGTAGAAGGGCTTGCGCAGCGTCGCGCGCAGGTCGGCGGCGGTGAGCCGCGGCCCGGCCGCCAGGAACGCCAGGACGAAACCCCAGCCGAGCAGACCGAGCGCGGCGAGCTTCGGCTCGCGGTAGAGGGTGAAGGCGACGCCGCCTTCGGTGCCGCGCCAGACGACCAGGGGCGGCACGAGGAGGAAGGCGCCGAGGAGCGTGCCGAGGAGCCCCCGGCGGAGCCGGCTCAGCTCGGGCTCGGTGCGCTCCATCGGCCGCCCCCGCCCTTACGGCACCGGCGGGAAGAGGCTCCGGTCGAGGCCGGGGACGATCCGGAGGGCGTTGGCGTAGTAGATCTTCTTCAGCACCTCGTCCGGCAGGTCGAGGCCGTACATCTTCCAGAAGGCGTGGCGGCGGCGGTAGTAGTCGAAGTACTCGTCGCCGGTCTCGAGCACGCGGAAGTAGACCGGGTACTCCTCCGGGTTCCAGGAGTCTTTGCCGAAGAGCACGCGGTCCTGGTAGCGGACCAGGAACTCGCGCGCTGCGCGCGGCTGGCGGCCGAGCTCGGCGAGCACGGCGCCGATCTCGGTGTAGACGTTCGGCAGCTCGTCGAGGAGCGCGCCGAGGCGGGCGAGGTCGTTGCCCATCCAGCCGAGGTGGGCGTTGATGAAGATCGTCTCCGGGTGATTGTGGAAGAGGCGGTGCTGCTCGGCGAGGATCTCCTCGAAGCCAGGATTCTCCCCATCGCCCTGGTAGCGGCCGGCGCGCTCCATCAGCTCGAGCAGGCGCTCGTTCTCCGGCGTACGCTCCTGCCAGAACGCCGCCGGGTCGGCCGAGTGGATGAGCACCGGGATGCCGAGCTCGCCGCACTTCGCCCAGACCGGATCGAGGCGCGGGTCGTCGATCGCGATCCGCTCGCCGGCCGCGTCGACCGAGCCCATCCCCAGGCTCTTGTAGATCTTCAGGCCCCGCGCCCCGGCCGCCACGTCGGCCTCGAGCTGGGCCACCGCCGCCTCCGCCCAGCCCGGCGTGCCGAGCTCCGAGGTGTCGAGGTTGGTGAAGGCGACCACCCGGCCCGGCGCGTGCTCCCCGGCCGCCTCGATGCCGGCGCGCACCGTCTCGGTGCCGCCGAAGCCGAAGCCGGTGGTGCCGTCCGGCCGCGCGATAAGCCGGAAGCCGCGGCCGGAGGGGTTGACCAACACCGCCCGGTTCATCCCGTCCATCGCCGCGAGGAGCTCGTTCCACTCCGCTTCGGTGAAGTCGGCCATCTGCCGCTGGTGGTTGTGGACGTCGACGAACGGGTACTTCGCCCGCGACGTCGGGTGCTCCTCGACCACCAGCGTCGACGGCGGGTCGTACTCGTAGAACCAGGGCACCACCAGCCCGGGCGGCACCTCCAGATCCTCGCGCACCGGCCGGGCGTACGGCAGCTCCTCGCACGCACGGCGCTCGTAGGCCGCGAGGTCGTCCTCGACGATCCGCGCGAGCTCCGCCTCCAGCGCCACCAGCGTCGCGCGGTGCTCGGCCGCGACCTCGCGCATCCCCTGAGTCGGCGCCCCCTCCCCCTCGACCGCGAAGCTGTAGAGCGGCGAGAGCTGGGAGTAGAGCTGCGCCCCGCCGTCGCGGCCGGAGAGGATGTCGTAGGTCACCTCCGCCTCCCGGTTGTGGAGGCGGGCTTCGAGGCCGTCGAGCTTCTCGACGATCGCCGCCGCCATCCCGGCGAGATCGCCGCCCTCTTCGTCGACCAGACCGACGCGGCGCGCGAGCCGCGTCCGGAGCTCGCGGACCGTCCCGATCGCCGCGATCGTGCGCCGGAGGTCGTCGCGCAGGGCGAGCGCGAAGTCGAGCTGCTCCTCGAGCGCCTCGGCCGGCACGTCGGAGCGCGGGTCGGGCAGCACGGTCGCCGTCGTCTCCGCCGTCTCGCCGCCGGCCGTCAACCGGAGCGTGTACTCCCCCGGTAGCGCGGGAGCGCCGCGCGTCGGGTGACCCCAATCGACGAGCGCGCCCTCGGCGAAGCCGGCGCCCTCCCAGGCCAGATCCCAGGCCTCCCGGTTGTAGCCGGCGTCGGCCGACAGCTCGGCCTCGATCTCGAAGCCGGGCGGAAAGTCGGGGTGCTCGGGGCCGATCTCCCACGGCTCGGGGCTACTGGTGAGCGTGCGCACCGTGCGGCCGGCGGCGTCGATCACCTCCAGCACGATCTCGTCCTCTTCATCCTCGACCGCCGCCTCGGGCAGCCAGTAGGTGACGAGGAGGCCGCGCGGCGGGTTGGCGCCGGCGCCGTCGTCGCTCCCGACGAGGTCGCGCTCGTGCCAGCGGAGCGCCGGCGGCGGCGGGAAGAGCCGGAGACCCTCGGGCGCCGCGGCGGCCGCCTCGCGCACCGGGGTCAGGTCGTCGAGCACCCAGAGCGAGCGCCCCTGCGTTCCGAGCACCAGGTCCGCCCCCTCCTCGTTCACGTGCACCAGCAGGTCGGCGACCGGCACCGGCGGCAGGTCGAGCTGGAGCGAGCGCCAGGAGGCGCCGCCGTCGGGCGAGAAGCGCACGCCGCGGTCGGTGCCGAGGTAGAGGAGCCCCGGTACCTCCGGGTCCTCTCGCACCGCCCGCAGGTGGACGTCGTCCGGCAGGCCGGCCGTGAGCGAGCGCCAGGTGGCGCCGAGGTCGTCCGTCCGCCAGAGGTAGGGGCGCGGATCGTCGAGCCGGTGGGCGTCGGCGACCAGCCAGGCGGTGCCGGCGCGGTGCGGGGAGGGCTCGATCGCCGCCACCGTCGCCCACTCGGGCAGGCCGGGCAGGTTCGCCGTCACCTCGGTCCAGGTGGCGCCGCCGTCGCGGGTGAGGTGCACCCGGCCGTCGTCGGTGCCGGCCCAGAGGAGCCCCGCCTCGATCGGCGACTCGGCGACGGCGAAGATCGTGCCGTAGGTCTCGACCCCGGTCACGTCGCCGGTGATCGGCCCGCCCGGCCACCCCTGCTTCGACTCGTCGTCGCGCGTCAGGTCGGGGCTCACCGCCCGCCAGCCCTGCCCGCCGTCGCTGGTGCGGAAGAGGACGTTCGCGGCGTGGTACACGACACTCGAGTCGTGCGGCGAGACGACGATCGGCGCCGTCCACTGGAAGCGGTGCTCGAGGTCGCCCGCCGGGTGGCCGGAGCCGTTCCACGGGTAGATCGAGACGTTGCGCGAGCGGCCGGTCTTGCGGTCGTGGCGGGTGATCACGCCCAGGTACTCCCCCGCCCAGACCGTGTCCGGGTCCGCCGGGTCGGCCACGATGTGCCCCGCCTCGCCGCCGCCCACCGCCTGCCAGTCGGAGACGCGGATGCCGCCGCCGTGCAGGCTGTCGCTCGGGCCGGAGGTGGTGCCCCAGTCCTGGAGCGTCGCCATCACGCGGTAGGGCAGGTGCGTGTCGGTCGCGACGTGGTACGCCTGCGAGATCGGCAGCGGCGGCCGGCGCCAGGTCGCGCCGCCGTCGCGCGAGATCGCGATCCCGGCGTCGCTCCCTGCGGCGAGGCTCCGCGGGTCCTGCGGGTCGATCCAGACGTCGTGGAAATCCCAGCCGTCGGCCTCGGCACGCAGGACGGTGGCACCGCCGTCGATCGTCTTCAGCATCCCGACCTGAGGAAACCAGACGGTGTCGGCGTCGCTCGGGTCGACGGTGAGGGTGGTGTAGTACCAGGCGCGCTGGCGCAGGCCGCCGCTGTCGTTGATCCGCTCCCAACTCGCGCCGCCGTCGTCGGAACGGAAGAGGCCGCCCTCCTCCGCCTCGATCAGCGCGTAGACGCGGCTCGGATCGGAAGGCGCGAAGCGCACGCCGACCTTCCCCCACGGCTTCGCCGGCAGCCCGTCGTCCTCGACCTCCTCCCAGGTGTCGCCGCCGTCGCGCGAGCGGTGGAGACCGCTGCCCGGCCCGCCGCTCGTCATGTTCCAGGGGTAGCGGCGCGCCTGCCAGAGGCCGGCGAGGAGGATGCGCGGGTTCGCCGGGTGGACCGCCACGTCGGAGGCGCCGGTGTTGTCGTCCTTCGCGAGCACCCGCTGCCAGGTGGCGCCGCCGTCGCGGGTCCGGTAGACGCCGCGCTCCGGGTTGGCCCCGAACGGCTTGCCGAGGACCGCGGCGTAGGCGGTGTCCGGGTCGCTCGGATGGACCACGAGGGTGCCGATCTGCCCGCGCTGCTCCCAGACGTGCTCCCAGGTGTCGCCGCCGTCGCGCGAGCGGTAGATGCCGTCCCCCTCGACCACGTTGCCCCGGATGTTCGCCTCGCCGGCGCCGACGTAGATCACGTTCGGGTCGGACGGCGCGACCGCGATCGAGCCGGCCGACGGCATGCCGGTGTCGTCGAAGATCGGCTCCCAGGAGCCCCCGCCGTCGCGGCTCCGCCAGACGCCGCCGGAGGCGGTCGCGACGTACCAGGAGAGCGGATCGCCCGGCACCCCGTGGACCCGCGTCACCCGTCCCCCCGCCGCCGGCCCGATCGAGCGGTAGGAGAGGCCGGCGAAGGGCTCGGCGCCGTCCTCGCCCTCTCCGTCCGCGGCGGAGACCGGAGGTATGGCGAGAACGACGAGCGCGAGCGTCAGGACGAGGGTGACGAGTGGCGACCGGACGGGATGAGGACCGGGCATGCGACGGCTCCTTTCGAGAGAGGAGCGCCGAGTCTACTGCGGGCGACGGATGCGCGTCAGGAAGCCGCGCACGCCGCGGCCGGGTGGGCGAGGAAGGTGCGCAGGTGCCCGGCGAGGGCTTCGGGGCGCTCTTCCATCGGCATGTGACCGACGCCGGGGATCGTCACGAAGCGGTGGCAGGGGACGAGGCGCGTCGCCTTGCGTCCCGCCGCCACGGAGATCAGCGTGTCCTCCTCGCCCCAGACCACCAGCGTCGGCACCGACAGGTCCTCGAGATCGACCTCGCGCTCCGGCTCGGGCGCCGGCGCGGTGATGCCGTAGTAGGCGCGCGGCGCGTTCTCGATCTTGAGGCGGTCGAGGTAGGCGGCGACCAGCTCGGGCGTGACCAGCGAGCCGTCGGCAAACGAGCTCTCGAGCGCGCGGCGGACCATCGCGGGGCGGAGCGCCCGTACCCGGACGAAGAGCTGGGTCAGCGGCCGCACCGCGGCCAGACGGGTGCGCCGGATCTGCGGATAGTCGGGGTGCGCGGAATCGACCAGCGTGAGCGACCGCACCCGATCCGGATGCAGGACGGCCAGCGCCGCGGCGAGGGCGCCGCCGTAGGAGTGGCCGACCACGTGGGTGCGCTCGACGCCCAGACGGTCGAGGACGCCGAGCACCAGCTCGATCTGCCCGTCGCGCGTGTACGGCTCGATGCCGGGCGGCCGCTCGGTGAGGCCGAAGCCGCGCAGGTCGAGAGCGAGCGTCCGGTAGCCGGGCAGCCGCGCGGTCACCTCGCGCCAGGAGTAGCTCGAGGCGCCGAAGCCGTGGAGGAAGACGACCGTCTCGGCGTCGCCTGCGGAGGCGACCGCGGCCGCGGCCGGGCGGTCGACGACGTAGACGGTCTGTCCGGCGGCCTGGACGAAGCGGTCCGCCGGCACCGCGGCCCGAGCCTCCTCGTACGGCGTCAGCGCCACGCAGCCCGAAGACGCGAACGCGACGGCGACCAGCAGCGGGAGAAGCAGGAACGACGGGAGGACCCCCCTCACAAATACCCACCCTCCACCAAAGCAAAAACCACCGCCCGCGCCATCAGCTCCTCCTTCACCCCGTCCGCCTCCGCCAACCCCATCCGCTCCAGGTACGGCCGCGCCTCCTCCGGCACGTTCACCAACTTCTTCACCCCCTCCAGATCGGGGAGGAGCGACAGGTCCCGGTTCTCGATCTTCTTCTGCATGCCGCGCAGCGCCCGCGTCAGCGTCAGTTCGACCGCCGTCAGATCGGTGCCGAACGGCAGCTCCTCGAAGTGCCCCCGCTCCCGGAACGGCGCGAGCGCCGCCTCCAGCCGCTCGGGCGTGTTCTCCCGGCACCGGTCGGGGATCCGGTACCCCTTCCCGATCTTCCCCGCCCGCTTCGCCTCCTCGAGCAGGCCCTCCTGGAAGCGCGCGTCGGCGACCGAGAGCATCGCCGCCACCACCTCCGCGTCGCTCTTGCCGCGCAGATCGGCGATCCCGTACTCGGTGATCACGATGTCGCGCAGGTGGCGCGGGATGGTCGTGTGTCCGTACGAGAAGCGGAGGTTCGAGACCGACTCGCCGCCGGTCTCGCGCTGCGAACGGATCATCAGGATCGACCGGCCGTCGTCGAGCGCCTGCGCCATCGAGACGAAGTTGTACTGGCCGCCGACGCCGGAGACCACCCGCCCATCCTCCAGACCGTCCGAGGCGATGGCGCCGAGCAGGGTCGCGATCATCCCGGTGTTGACGAAGCGGGCGTGGCGGCGCTGCGCGCGCTTGAGCTCCTCCTGACCGTAGAGCTCGTTGACGAACGAGATGCCGGTCATCTCGAAGAGCTCGCGCTCGGCGCGGGGCATGTCGCGGAGCGCCTGGTAGAAGCCCTTCGGCCCGAGGAAAAAGCAGGCGTGGGCCAGCCGGCCGCCCTGCAGCTCGTCGCCGAGGGACGCCTCGAGCTCAGGATCCTCGTCGATCCGCCGCTGGAGCTCCGCGTCCGGATAGACCTTGCGCTTCAGGATGCCGCTCCGGTAGAGCTCGAGGAAGCCGTCGACCAGCATCTCCGAGGCGCCGTAGAGGCCGCGCTCGAACGGTCCCGTGCCGCCCCACGCCTCGATCAGCTCCCCGTAGCGCGCGGGGATCTCGAACGCGTCGAGCGCCTCCCGGTAGATCGCGTTCTCCCGGTGGCGCATCTGAAGCGCCCGGACGATCGCGTCGCCGAGCGAGCCGATGCCGATCTGGAGCGTGCCGCCGTCGCGGATCAGCGCCGAGACGTGGAGCGCGATCGCGTGGTCGACGGTGTCGATCGGCAGGTCGGGCGCGCCGAAGAGCGGAAACTCGAGCTCCGGCCGGTCGATCACCCCGTGGAAGGCCGACGGCTCGACCACCGCGTCGCCGTAGAGGAAGGGGAGGTTCCGGTTCACCTGGGCGAGGATCGCGACCGGGTGCCCCTGGCGCTCGCGCTCGCGCAGCGCCGGCAGCAGGTCGACCGTCAGGTCGGAGTTGCACGACAGGCTGTAGGCGAGGCGCGGCTTCCCGTCCGGCCCCGGCACCTCCTCCGCCGCCACCGTCTGCGCCAGCACGTTCATGCCGACGTGCAGCAGGTCGCGCACGACGTGGCTGTAGTTGGCCGAGATGTAGCTCTGCTGCGCGCGCGGGCTGCCGAGCATCGAGCCGGGGCGGAAGTAGAACTCCCGCACCTCGACGTTCTCCGGCAGGGAGCCCTCGCGCATCGGGTCGACCCACGCGAGCTCCGGGTAGCCGCCGAACAGCCGCTCGTTCATCGGCTCGACCAGCCGGCGCTCGAGCTCGCTCGACCAGCGGGGCGGGGCGAGCGTCAAGGCGGTGTAGATCGTCAGGTCGATCGACGGGTCGTCGGCGGCGCGCCGGTAGAAGGCGTTCGCGAGGTGGTTCGCCTTGCCGAGGCCGAGGGGGGTGCCGAGAATGACGCGGCGGCCGACGCGTTCGAGCGTCGCCTCCACCATCGCGTCGACCGAGTCGTAGTACCGGGGGCGTTCGGTGGTCATGCCCCCATTCTCTCCCAGCCCGCCCGGGCGCCGCAGGCGCTCACGCCTCGCGGCTGCCCTCCTCCACGCGCTCCTCCAGCGACTCGGCGAGCCGGCGCAGCTCCTCCTCGGCCCGCTTGCGCGCCGTGATGTCGACCATGGTGATGACCACGCCTTCGATGCGATCCTCGGTGCTCCGGTACGGCAGCACCCGCGTCAGGTACCAGCGGCCCTCGTCGTCCTCGACCTCGCGCTCGACCGGCATCAGCCGCCGGAGCACCTCCTCGGCGTCCTCCTGGAGCTCGGGGTAGCCGAGGCGGTGGGTGAGGTCGGAGATCGGCCGGCCCCGGTCGGTCGCCCGCACGCTGAAGATCTCGCTCACGTTCGGCGTGAACCACATGATGCGGAAGCCGCGGTCGAGGAAGAGGGTGGCGATGTCGGTCGCGGTCAGGAGGTTCTGCAGGTCGCCGGAGAGCTGGGCCAGCTCCTCCACCTTGTGCCGGTTCTCCTGGATCACCGTCTGGAGCTCCTCGTTCATGCTCTGGAGCTCCTCCTTGCTCGTCTCGAGCTCCTCCAGCGTCGAGCGCAGCTCCTCGTTGGCCGACTGGAGCTCTTCGTTCGACGCCCGCATCTCCTCCTGGCTGATCTCGTAGTCGTCGAGCATCCCCTGGAGCCGCTCTCGGGTCAGATCGAGCTCGGCCTCGATCTCGCGGACCCGCGACGCGCCGCGGGCGGCCGCTTCGTCCTCGCCGTCCTCGCCCTCGTCGCTCGGCGGCGGAGGCTCGTGCGACGGCTCGTGCTCGTCGAAGATCACCAGCACGAAGCCCTCCTGCCGCGGCTCGAGCGCCGGCCGCACGTCGAGGACCACGGAGCGCCGCGTGCCGTCGAACCGCACCCCGAGCGGCCGCGAGCGCTGCGGCTCCCGCCGGGCGCGCGCCGCGTGGAGACCGGCCCGCAGCTCCAGCCGCAGCTCCTCGCGCACCAGCTTGTACACGCTCATCGTCGGCTCCCCGCCCGGCGGCACCAGGTAGCGCCCGGCGTGCTCCGACAGGTGCACCACCTTGTCGTCCGGGCTCACCAAGACGCTCGGCGGTGCGTACCGCTCGACCATCCGCTGGTGGAGCCGTCCGTAAGCGAGCGGCTCGCGCACGCGCTCCGGCGCCTCGACCTCCTCGCTGACCGGGGACTTCGGGGTCAGGGGGAAGACCGGCAGGCGCGGATCGCGTGCCGGGACGTTGCGCTTCCGGTAGAGGCAGCGCTTCTTGTCCTCGGTGCGGAAGAGCTCGCCGCCTTCGACCGTCTCGGAGCTGCCGAGCAGCAGATAGCCGTTCGGCTCCAGCGCGTAGTGGAAGACCTCGATCACCTCGCGCTGCACGTCGCGCTGCAGGTAGATCAGGAGGTTCCGGCACGTGATCAGGTCGATCCGCGAGAAGGGGGGGTCGCTGAGCAGGTTGTGGGGCGAGAAGACGATCAGCTCCCGGACCCCTTTGCGGATGCGGTAGCCGCCGCCCTCCTCGGTGAAGTACCGCCGCAGCCGCTCCGGGCTCACCTCGGTCTCGACGCCGCTCGCGTAGAAACCGTCCCGGGCGAGCTCGAGGGAGCGCTCGTGGAGGTCCGACGCGAAGACCTGGATGCGGGGCGGCGGGTCGTGCCGCGCCCGCTCTTCGAGGAGGAGGATCGCGAGGGAGTACGCCTCCTCGCCGGTGGCGCACCCGACGCTCCAGACGCGTACGCTGTCGTTCTCGTCCTTGCCCTCGAAGATCCGGGGCAACACCTCCGCCGCCAGGGTCTCGAAGACCTCGGGGTCGCGGAAGAAGCTGGTGACGGTGATCAGCAGGTCGTCCGCCAGGTTCCGGACCTCCTCCGGCCGCCGGCGCAGGAGCTCGAGGTACTCGGGGAGCTCCTCGATCACGTTGAGCTGCATGCGGCGGGCGATCCGGCGCAGGATCGTCGAGCGCTTGTAGCGGCTGAAGTCCCGGCCGGTCCCGGCGCGGAGCTGGGCGAAGACCTTCTGGAGGAGCCGACGTTCCTCGCCGGCGGGCCCGGTCTCCTCCCCGGTCACCCGGACCCGCGGCTGGGTCCGGGCGAAGCGGATCAGCGTCGACGGCATCTCCGCGAGTGGCAGCACGACGTCCACCAGGCCGGTGGCGATCGCGCTCTGCGGCATGCCGTCGTACTCGGCCTCGCTCGGATCCTGCACGACCGCCAGGCCGCCCCTCTCCTTGATCGCCTTGATGCCGAGGGCGCCGTCGCTCCCGGTGCCGGTCAGGATCACCCCGATCGAACGGCCGTCGTGAGCGCGGGAGAGGGTACGGAAGAAGTGGTCGATCGGGGCGCGCTCGCGCCGGCGCTCTTCGAGCTTGGTGAGCCGCAGGTGGGTGTCGATCGCGTTCAGGTTGGCGTTCGGCGGGATGACGTAGACGCGGTTCGGCTCGAGCCGGATCGTTTCGGTCACCTGCTCGACCGGGATGCCGACGAACGGTTGGAGGAGGTCGGCGAGGTGGCTCTCGTGGTCGGGCGAGAGGTGGACCACGACGACGTAGGCGAGCCCACTGTCCTCCGGTATGTGAGCGAAGAACGTCTTGAGCGCCCCGAGGCCGCCGGCCGAGGCGCCGATGCCGACGACGACCGGACCGGACGGCGGCTGCCCGTCCTCGGTCTCCGCGTCCTTCTCCTCGTCCAGCTCTCCCGCCGTGTCGTGATCGTCGAGCCTCATCAGGATCCGCCCCCCAGAACCCAGGCGACCGCTCGGCGGGCGAGCTCCGGGCCGCTCTCGATCACCAGCTTCTCCTTGATGTTCTCGCGGTAGGTCTCGACGGTCTTGAAGGCGATGCTCAGCCGTTCGGCGATCTCGCGGGTGCCGAGGCCGCGGCCGATCAGGTCGAAGACCTCGAGCTCCCGGTTCGAGAGCGTGGCGATCGGGTCGGGCGGACCCTCGCGGAGATTCCGCCCCCCCTCCTCGAGCTTCGCCGCGAAGCGCGGGGAGAGGTACCGCTCGCCGGCGAGCACCGCCCGCACCGCGGTCACCAGGTCGTCGGGGGCCTCCCGCTTGCCGATGTAGCCGCGGGCGCCGGCCCGCAACGACCGCTCGGCGAACAGCGTCTCGTCGTGCATCGAGCAGACGAGGACCAGCACCTTCGGGCAGAGCAGGCCGATCTTCCGGACCAGCTCCAGGCCGCTCTCGCCCCGGAGCGAGATGTCGACCACCGCCAGGTCGGGCTCCAGGCGCTCGGTGAGCTCCAGCGCCTCGGACACCGAGGCGGCCTCGCCGCAGACGGTGAGGTCGGGTTCGTGGGAGAGGAGCTGCGTGAAGCCGAGGCGGACGACCGGGTGGTCGTCGACCAGCAGGATGCGTACGGGGCGCGGCGCGGCACCGGCTTCAGCGAATGCCATCGGGAGCCTCCTCGAGAATGACACAGCGGACGCGCGTCCCCCCTCCGTCCCCGGGCTCGATCGTCAGCTCGCCGCCGACCAGCGCGGCGCGGTCCCTCATGATCGCGAGCCCCAGCCCTTCGGTCCACGCCCCGTCCTCCGGGAAGCCCTCGCCGTCGTCCGCGACTTCGAGCACGATCGAGCCGTCCTCGCGGAAGATGCGGACCTCGATCGACTCGGGCCGAGCGTGGAGCAGGGCGTTGTTCATCGCCTCGCGGGCGATCCGGTAGAGGCTGGTCGCCAGCCGCTCGTCGGTCACGTCGAGCGGGTCGATCCCCAGGCGGCACGCGACGCCGTAGGAGCCGCAGACATCGTCGACCAGCTCCCGGAGCGCCGACTCGAGGCCGCGCTCGTGCATCCGCACCGGCATCAGCCCCTTCGCCAGGCGCTTGACCTGCTCCCGGGCGGCTCGGAAGTGCACGACGAGCTGGCCACTCAGCTCGCGCTCGGGCCGTCCGGCTTCGACGAGCTTCTGGTGGAGGGTCCGCGCCAGCCCGGCGAGGCCGGTCACCTGCTGGCCCAGCCCCTCGTGCAGCTCCTCGCCCAGCCGCTGGTGCTCCTGCTCCATGACCTCCGCGAGCCGCCGCTCGGCGCGCGCCCGCTCGACCACCCGGCCGAGCTGGGTGCCGATGTTGGCCATGATGGCGAGCAGCGTCTCGTCGGGGTCGACCGGGTCCTCGGAGAAGCACTCCATCACCGCCACCACCTCCTGCCGGGCGAGCACCGGGAAGGCGACGCCGGCGACGATGCCCGCCTCGCGCAGGCCCACGACCCGCGGATCGCGCTCGGAGTCCGGGCCGCCGGTCCAGCGCGCCTCGCCGCTCGCGAGCACCTGCCCCGGAAGGCCCTCGCTCGAGGCGAGGGACGCGTCGCCGAGGTGCTCCCGGCCGGCCGCCGCCATCGCCTCCGCGCCCTCGTGCACGTACCAGACCTCCCCCGGTACGAGGTCGCCTCCCGCGCCCATCCGGTAGACGTGCCCGAGGACCCAGCCGTTGAAGTCGCACACCCGGGCGAGCGCGTCTTCGAAGGCGCGCTCGGGGGAGTCGGCGGTGTTGGCGATCGTCGCCACGTCCTGGAGCAAGCGGACGTGGGCCGTGCGCTCTTCGACCCGGTGCTCGAGGTCGGCGTTGAGCTCGGTCAGCTTCTGCTCGACCCGCTTCTGCGCCGTGACGTCGAAGTAGGTCACGACCACGCCGGCGATCCGGTCCCCCTCGGCGCGATACGGGAGGATCCGGCGCAGGTACCAGCGGCCGCCTTCGCCGGTGACCTCCGCCTCGCGCGGCGCCAGGAACCTGAACACGGCCCGCGCCTCCTCGAGGAGCCTCTCGTCGCGCAGCCTGGGCTGGAAATCCGAGAGCGGACGGCCGATGTCGCGCGCCAGCAGGTTGAACATCGCCCCGACCGCCGGCGTGAACATGCGGATGCGCAGCTCGGGGTCGAGGAAGACCGTCGCGACGTCGGTGCTGGCGAGGAGGTTGCGCAGGTCGGCGGTGACGGTTTCGAGCTGCTCGACCTTCGCGGAGAGCTGCCGATTCGACTCGACCAGCTCCTCGTTGAGAACCCGCAGCTCTTCCTGCGTGACGTCGAGCTCTTCGTTGGCCGCGCGGAGCTCCTCGTTCGCGGTCAGCAGCTCCTCGTTCGAGGTCGCGAGCTCCTCGACCTTCGTGCGCAGCGTCGACCGCGCCTCGGCCAGGTCCCGCTCGAGGTCGTCGCGGGAGCGCGGCGCGGTCGCCCGGTTCGCAAACCGCCGCCCTTCTGGAGAATCCGCAGTCATGGCATTGCGAGCCGCCGGGACGGAAGGCCCCCTCGAGCCCATGCACGCTGGCGCGGAGCTCCCCCCGAAGCTCGTCTTCGGCAGCTTAGCAGGATGCTCGTCCGCAGAGGATCAGTGGCCGCCGCGGGCGACCGTCGCCGAACGCACCGGGGTCGCGGGACGCGCGGAACGGCCGGCCACCCCGGTCGCCGTGCAGGTGAAGTAGACACCGGTCCCTTCGGACTCCCGGCTCTCGACCCAGACCCGGCCGCCGCTGCGCTCGACCGCCTGGCGCACGATCACGAGCCCCAGGCCCCGCCGCGCGGGCGTGCCGTCGTCGTCCGGAGGCGGCTCCTCGAAGAGGTTCGGGAGCCGGTCGGCCGGAATGCCGAGACCGTTGTCGACCACCGCGCATCGGAGGCTCGAATGCCGCCCGTCGTGTGCATCGCCGCCGTCATCCCCGGCCGTGCACGCCTGAATGCGCACCCAACGCGAGCTCTTGCCCGGGTCGGGGTGCCGCAAGGCGTTCGACAGGAGGTTCGCCAGGATCAGCTCGAGCCGCGCGGCGTCGACCTCCACGTCGGGCACCTCCCCGTCGGCTTCGAGCCGGACTCCCCGCTCCTCGGCCAGCACCCGGTAGGTGGAGATCAGGTCGTCGATCACCGTGCGGAGCGGGACACCCCCGCCGTACGCGGTCGGCCTGGGAGCGGCGGCACAGCGCAGGTCCTCGGCCATCGCCTCGAGGTGCTGGAAGGAGCGGCGCACCGGATCGAGCGCCGAGCGCACGCGGGAGTCGCCGGAGAGCAGCGAGGCGCGCTCGATCGAGAGCTCCACGATGTTCAGCCGGTTGCGGATCTCGTGGCCGAAGTGCCGTCCCAGGCGCTCGACGTCGTCCCGCTGCACCCACTCGACCGCGCTCCGGCGCCGGGCGCGGCGGTCGCGGCACTCCTCGAGCTCGCCGCACAGCTCGGGCACGACGGCGAGGCAGCGCGCGATCTCGTCCCGCGAGGCCTCGGCACGCCGCGCGCGCTGCCAGAGGGTCATGGAGCGGCGGATCAGCTCCTGCATCGATCCCCCTCCCGCCCGTCCGTCTCCGAAACGAACGACGGAGGCCGCGAACCGTCGCCCCGGACCCGGGGGAGGGCATCGCCCGCGTCGCCGTCGATGCCTTCGAGGAGCGCCTCGATCTTGCGGCAGTCGCTCGGATAGGCCCACGAGCGGGCGTGACGCAGGGTCAGAATGAGCTCGGCGATCCTGCCGCCGCGCAGGCTGCGGGCGAGCCGGCAGGGGTCGACGCCGAGCCGCCCGGCGGATTCCGCCAGGGCCTGGCGAGAGAGCTCTGCCAGCACGCTGTCCGAAAGAGGAGAAACGTCATTTTTCATCGAGTTACCGTCCTTTGTAGAGGGCGGGTCTGTACCGCGATCGAGACACAGAGTGACACGCCGATACATACTTGCGCA
Organism: uncultured Thermoanaerobaculia bacterium; assembly: GCA_964560325.1. Lineage (GTDB taxonomy): Bacteria > Acidobacteriota > Thermoanaerobaculia > Multivoradales > DATKCC01 > CAZLLV01. Next base: position 19,937 of record CAZLLV010000114.1, read on the forward strand.
ATCGGGAAAAGCCCTAGGACGGCGCCGCACGAGAGCCAGGGCTGAGAGCCCTCGATCCGATCTCAGCCCTGTCGGAGCGACCACTCGACGGCGCGGCGAATCAGCTCGTTGCCGTTGTCGAGGCCGAGCTTGAGCTTGATCTTCTCGCGGTAGCTCTCGACCGTCTTGACCGACAGCTCGAGACGTCGCGCGATCTCGCCGGTCGGGGCGCCGCGGCCGATCAGCGCGAAGACCTGGAGCTCGCGGTCCGAGAGGTCGAGCTCCGACGGGGGGAAGGTGGGGACCGCCGGGTCGCCGCCGCGGCGCTCCCAGCGCTCGCGGATCGAGGCCGAGAGCCAGGTGCCACCGGAGAGGATCTCGCGGATCGCGCGGATCAGCTCGTCGGCCGGCTCCTGCTTGTTGAGGAAGCCGCGGGCACCGGCGCGCAGAGCCCGCTCGGCGAACAGCAGCTCGTCGTGGACGGAGACGACCAGGATCGGGAGCGCCGGGCTTCGGTCGAGGAGCTCGCGGACGAGATCGAGGCCGCAGCCGTCGGGGAGCATGACGTCGACCACCGCCAGGTCGGGCGGGCCGGCGGGATCCTCCAGGGCGGCGGCGAGCGCGGCGAGCGCGTCCTCCACGCCGGACGCTTCGGCGCAGACTTCGAGGCCGGGCTCGCTCGACAGGAGCTGCGAGAGCCCGGCGCGGACCACCGGGTGGTCGTCGACCACGAGCACGCGCGCCCTGGGCTGCGGCGAGGCGGCCTCAGGCGGCATCGAGACCCTCGACCGGAACCGCGCAGACGACCCGCGTGCCGCCGCCCGGCACCGAGTCGACCGACAGGTCGCCGTTCATCAGGCTCGCCCGGTGACGCATGATCCGCAGGCCCAGCCCCTCGCGCCGCTGCTCGCTCTGATCGAGGCCCACGCCGTCGTCCTCGACCTCGACCACCAGCCGGCCGCCCTCCTGGCGGAAGCGGACGGCGGCGCGGGTGGCGTGGCCGTGGAGGGCGGCGTTGTTGAGCGCCTCGCGAACCACCCGGTAGATCCCCGTCGCGGTCTCCGCCGGGATGGCCAGGCCGGCGAAGGGCGAGAGCTCGCAGTCGAGGCCGCGCGGAGCGCAGACGTCGGTGAAGAGCTCCTGGAGCGCGTCGACCAGGCCCCCGCTGTCGACCCGGACCGGCAGCAGCCCCTTCGACAGGCTGCGGACCTGAGAGCGGACCTCTTCGGCCTCCTCGGCCAGGCGCGCGGCGAGCTCCCGCGGGTCGCCCTCTCCGGAGTCGAGCTTGCGGCGCAGGCTCTCGGCGAGCAGCGAGAGCCCGGCGACCTGCTGCCCGAGCCCTTCGTGCAGCTCCTCGCCCAAGAGCTGCTGCTCCTGGACCGCCAGCTCGAGCAGCCGCCGGGCGGCGCGCGCCCGCTCGATCGCCCGGCCGAGCTGCGCGGCGCCGGTGCCGATCACCTCCAGCAGCTCGGCGCTCGGCTCGATCGGCTCGCCCGACAGGAACTCGAGCACGGCGGCCACCTCGTCGCCGATGCGCACCGGGAAGCCGATCGCCGCCCGCAGCCCCTGGGCTCGCAGGTCCCGGTCCATCGCGTCCGGCTGCTGGTCGAGATCGCCCACCCATGCCGGCTGACCGCTGCGGCAGACCCGGCCGGGCAGCCCATCTTCCGCCGCCCGGGCGCTCTCGACGACCAGCGCGTGGTAGCGCGACAGCTCCTCGGAGCCGGCTCGCGGGTACCAGACGCCGCTGTCGCGCAGATCGCCGCAGTCGGTCACCCAGTAGAGGTGGCCGAGACGCCAGCCGCCGCACGTGGCGATCCGCTCGACGGCCGCGTGGAGGATCTCCTCGACCGGCGCGTTCCGGTTGCCGATCTCGGTCAGGTCCTGGAGCAGGTGGACGAGGCGGGTGCGCTCCTGGAGGGCCACGCGCACCCGGCCGAGCTCGTCCTGGAGCGCGCCGAGGTCGGCGCGGTGGGAGGCCCGCTCGTCGTGGGGTTCGACTCTCTCGCTCATGCTTCGCAGCTCCGGCTTCGAGGCTTCGGAGCGCCTATCGTAGCGGGAGCCGCCGCGGTTGGCGACAGGGGGTGGAACGAACGCTCGGCGTCAGAGCCGCCCCGGCTCCGCGCCGAGCGCGGCGAGCAGCTCGTCGATTCGCTGGCGGTCGGCGGCGAGGGCGCGGTGCCGCAGGTTCGCCAGCTCGAGCACGAGGTCGGCGAGCCGGCCGTCGCCGAGGCCGCGGGCGAGGCGCTCCGGGGGGATGCGGAGGCGCGTCGACGCCTGCTCGACCGCGTGGCTGCACAACGCGTCGAGCGACGTGTCGCCGCCCGCCGCCGGATCGTTCTCTCTGGACACAGCTACCCTCCTCCACCTCCGCATTCGCGTTCCGTCAAACGATGAAACCCGGTGAGACGAACGTCTCACGCATCCCGCGGCGGATGCAATCGGGGGATCCCCGAGGGCGGCAGCGGTCAAGGAGTCTCGACCGCGGCGGCGTACGAGCCGGGCAGCTCGTGGTGCGAGCGCTCGCCCGCGACCGGCTCGATGCGCGCCGCGCAGACCTTGTACTCGCCGGTGCCGGTGACCGCGTCGCCGGCGTCGGTGGTGAGCCGGTTGACCCGCGCCTCCGGGAAGTGGAACGGCATCCAGATCACGTTCGCCTTCACCTGCCGGCTGTGCATCGCCCGCGCCCGGACGGTGCCGCGCCGGGTGATCACGTCGACCAGGTGCCCGTCCTCCACGCCGAGCCGCCGGGCCATCCGCGGGCTGATCTCCACGAACGCCTCCGGCTGCTTGGCGGTGAGACCTTCGGAGCGCCGGGTCTGGGTCGCGGCGTTGTAGTGGTAGAGAGTGCGGCCGGTCGAGAGCACCAGCGGGAACTCCGGGTCCGCCGACTCGAACGGCGGTCGGTACTCGACCGCCTGGAAGAGGCCCTTGCCGCGTAGGACGCCGCCCTTGTGCAGGTACTCGGTCGACGGCGACTCCGGCGTCGGCACCGGCCACTGGAGGCCGCCCTCGCGCTCGATCCGCTCGTGCGAGATGCCGGCGAACTTGGGCGCGAGCGCCGCCATCTCGGCGTAGACCTCGCCCGGGTCGGCGTAGTCGGGCTGGTCGAGCCCGGCGCGGCGGATGACCTCGACCAGGATCTCCCAGTCGGGCCGCGCCTGCCCGGGCGGGTCGACCGCCTTCCTCACCCGCTGGACCCGGCGGTCGGAGTTGGTGAAGACGCCGTCCTTCTCGGCGAAGCAGGCCGCCGGCAGCACCACGTCGGCGTAACGGCACGACTCGTTGAAGAAGATGTCCTGGACGACCAGGAAGTCGATGCCGTTCATCGCCTCCTCGACCCGGCAGACGTTCGGCTCCGAGACGACGATGTCCTCGCCCATCAGGTACATGCCGCGGATCTCGCCGCGCTGCATCGCCTTCATCATCTCGTTGAGGTTGAGGCCGGGCGTCTCCGGCTGCGGCACGCCCCAGGCGCGGGCGTACTTCTCGCGCACCGCCGGGTCGTCCCAGGCCTGGTAGCCGGGGTAGTAGACCGGCGTGGCGCCGGCGTCGTTCGCGCCCTGGACGTTGTTCTGCCCGCGCAGCGGGTTCATGCCGACCGAGCGCTTGCCGAGGTGCCCGGTCATCAGCACCAGGTTCGAGAGCGCGTAGACGTTGTCGGTGCCGGTCGTGTGCTCGGTGATGCCGAGGGTGTAGTAGATGCCGGCCTTGGGGGTGGTGGCGTAGGCGCGGGCGACCTCGCGGATGGTCTCGGCCGGCACGCCGGTGATCTTCTCCGCCTCCTCCGGCGGGTAGCGGAGCACCGTCTCGCAGACCGACTCGAACTCCTCGGTGTTGGTCTCGATGAACTCCCGGTCGTAGAGCTCCTCGGTCACGATGACGTGCGCCATCGCGTTGAGCAGCCAGACGTCGGTGCCGGGCACCAGTTGCAGGTGCTTCTCGGCGATCGAGACCATCCACACGGCCCGCGGGTCGGCGACCACCAGCGTGGCGCCGCGGCGCACCGCCCGCTTCATCTCCATGGCGATGATCGGGTGC
>CAZLLV010000115.1:0-5380 GCA_964560325.1 uncultured Thermoanaerobaculia bacterium
GCGCTTACCGAGACGGGACTTCCACCCGCTGGAGACGCACAGCAGGCAGGCTCCGACCCTACGGCTCGGTCGGATTCTGCTTCACGACGCACCATTCGCGGATGTTATGTCAGCCGCCGGAGCTTTCGTGCAGCGCGAGGAAGATCGCCTCGCGCCGCTCGGCGAAGGTGCGCGCGAGCGAGCCCAGGAGGAGCCGGTCGAGGACGAGCGCGGCGAGCAGCCAGACCGCCTCGGCCAACGTCACCGCCAGCACGCTCCGGGTGAGCACGTAGACGAGGAAGCCGCCGAGCAGCGGGATCGAGAGCACCACCACGCTCGTCGCCATACCCACCAGGACCGCGAGCTGGTTCGGCTGCGCTGCCTTGCCGAGCCGTCCCAGGTCGACCGCCTTCGGCAGCAGGACGGAGAGCCAGCCGCCGACCGGGGCGAGCGCGCAGTAGACGCCGAAGCCGCCGAGCAGGAGCGCCGGCCAGAAGTGGATCGCCGCCGGCTTCAGGGCGACCACCATGCCGGTCGTCAGCACCACCAACCCGGCCGCCACCACCCCGATCGCCACCCACTTGCCCACCACGTGGTCGCGCCCCGAGATCGGCGACAGCGCCGACAGCGTGAAGCCCGGCCCGTCGAGCGCGAACAGGTTGACCAGGAGGTTCTGGACCGACAGCATGCTGAGCCCCACCGCCCCGGCACCCAGGATGGCCGCGCTCCCCGTGGCGCCGAGCGGCCGGCCACCGGGGGCCATGTCCGCCAGATCGCCTCCGAGCATGCTGGCGAGGACGAGGGTCATGATCGGCGCGACCAGCAGCGCGAGGCGCCCGGCGAGGGTGCGCGACAGGCCGCGGAGCTGTCCCCAGGCGACGACCGACGCGGCGTCCGAGAGCCCCGGGAAGCGCGGCGGCCGGGGCAGCGCGGCGGCGCCCCGGCGCCTTCCGGAGACCGCCGGCGACCCGAGAAGCCGCCCCCAGAGGAGCCGCGAGAGCCCGAACAGGACGAGGGCGGTCGCGGCGAGCACCCCGGTCGGGACGAGCGCCGCGGCCGGGCGGCCGGCGACCGCGAGGCCGAGCGCGCGGGCGTACGCCTCCGACGGCACGAGCTGGAGCGCCGCGGGCGGATCGAGCATGGCGAGGAGGCGCCGCTCCCGCCGCGCGTCGCGTGCTGCGCGCTCTCGGTCGAGCGGGGGCTCCGGGTCGACCGCGGGCTCCGCCGTCTCCCCCGAGCTGCTCTCGGCGACCGTCTCGCGCTCCGCCAGCCGCTCCTCCCGGTTGTGCTGGAGCCAGCTCGGCAGGAGCGCGACCGTCGTCCAGAGCAGCATGACGGCCAGCGCCATCGCCTCGGCCCGCCGCCGGTCGCGCAGCACGAGAGTGATGCCGAACGTGACCGCCGCCGACAGCGCGGCGACCGCGAGGACGAAGAGAACCCCGGCGGCGAGCACCACCAGGCCTCCCACGCCGGCGACCGCGACCGAGGCCACGCCGGCGACCAGGAGCGCCGGCACGAGCGCGAGCAACCAGGGGTCGCCCAGGTGCGCGGCGACCTCCATCGCGTGCAGGGTTCGCCGCCGGATCGGCGACAGCAGGAGTCGGGTGCGCGGCAGCCCGCCGCCCGAGAGCCCCTGGATCGCCGGCACCAGGAGGATCATCAGCACCAAGAGGCCGAGCGAGAGGCGGACGACCAGGAGCAGGCCGTCCGCGCGGGTGAAGCCGCTCGCCGTCGTCTCCGTGCTCGCCCCGGCGAGGCTCCAGGGCAGGAAGCCGGCGAGCACCGCCAGCGCGACGGCGCCCCCGGCGACGCCGAACAGCACGAGGCCCCGGGCGACCAGCTCGCCGATCTTGCCGAGGCGCTGCCAGGCGCTCCGGCGCCGCGCCGTCAGCCCGTTGACCAGCACCCGCCAGCGCAGCCAGACGAACGTGCGCAGGAGCGCGATCGTCCCGGCCGCGCCGGCCGAACCAGCCCCGGTCACGCCCCCAGCCATTCGAGCGAGCCCTCCGGCCGGTCGGCCTCGCCGATCAGGCCGAGGAAGATCTCCTCGAGCGTCCGGCCCGCTTCGGCGGCGCTCCGCAGCTCCTCGATCGGCCCCTGCGCGACCATCGAGCCGCAGTGGATGATCCCGACGTGGTCGGCCAGGCGCTCGACGATCTCGAGCACGTGCGAGGTCAGGAAGACCGTGCCGCCGCGGCCGGCGAAGTCGTGGAGCAGGCGCTTGATCTGGCGCGACGACACCGCGTCGATCCCTTCGAACGGCTCGTCGAGGAAGAGCAGGCGCGGCGCCGGCAGGAAGGCGGCGGCGAGCGACAGCTTCTTCTTCATGCCGTGGCTGTAGTCGGCGACCAGGGTGCCGGAGGCGTCGGCCAGGCCGAGCAGGTCGAGCAGCTCACCGCTGCGCGCCGCGGCGACCTCGTCCGGCAGGCCGTGGACCCGGGCGACGAAGGCGAGGTTCTCGCCGCCGGTCAGCCGCTCGAAGAGCGCCAGGTCCTCCGGCACCACGCCGACCCGGCGCTTGACCTCGACCGGGTGGGCCGCCGGATCGCGCCCGAGGATGCGGATCTCGCCGCCGCTCGGCCGCAAGAGGCCGGTGAGGCACTTGATGGTGGTCGACTTGCCGGCGCCGTTCGGGCCGAGGAAGCCGTAGAAGCTGCCGCGCGGTACCGAGAGGTCGATGCCGGCGACGGCGGTGAAGTCGCCGAAGACCCGGGTCAGACCGCGGGTCTCGAGCGCGAGCTCGGCTGCCGTGTCCATGGGAGGACGGCACGCTAGCACAGGGTAAGATGCCGGACGACGCCGAGCGGAGCCATGAACGACGACGCCCTCACCCTCCCCTTCGAGACCTTCTGGAGCTGGCTGGTCACCCACCCGAACTGCGTGCTGCGTGCCGGCACGCCGGAGTCGGTGCTCTACGACGACGAGGATCTGCACTGGCACTTCGCGGTCGAGGCGCCCGCGGCCGGCGGCGAGGGCGGCAACCTGCTGCTGGTCCAGGTGATCCGGGGCAAGCGCCTGCTCGGCGAGATCTTCCTGGAGCCGGAGCAGGTCAGCTACGTGGAGGGGTCGGCCGGCGAACGGGAGGACGAGTACGTCTTCGAGCTGATCACCGAGTCGGAGGACGACCGCATCGCCAGCTACTTCTTCGTCCTCACCCACGGCTACGACGGCGACGCCCCCGGCCACTCTCCGTCCGCGTCGCCGCGGGTCCACTGAAGCGGCGGGCCCGCGGGCGGCACGTGACGGCGCGACCCGACGAGCACAACCGTTACCAGCGGGAGTACTACGCGCGGCCGGAGCGGGTGAGCTCGCGCATGGCGCCGGTCGACACGCCGTACGTGCGCCGCCACCTCGATCGGGTGCTGTCGGCGCTCGACGATCGCGTGACGACGGTCGTCGAGGTCGGCGCCGGGATGGGCCGGTTCAGCCTGCCGCTCGCGGCGCGCGGGTACGACGTGACCGCGGTCGACCTCTCCCCCGACCTGGTCGCCCGGCTCGAGCGGTACCGGGAGGAGGCCGCGGCGGGGAGCGGGGGCGGGCTGCGGGCGATCGAGGGGGACGCGACCGAGCTGCCCCACCTTCTCGACGGCGCGCGCTTCGACGCGGTCGTCGGCTTCTTCTTCCTCCACCACCTGCCGGACGTCGCCCCGATGGCGCGGGCCGCCGCCGGTGTGCTCCGCCCCGGCGGCCGTGTCGCCTTCTGCGAGCCGAACGCCTTCCACCCCGGCTTCTACCTCCAGATCGCGCTCACGCCCGGCATGACCTGGAAGGGCGACCGGGGGATCGCGCGCATGCGGCCGGCGGTGCTGCGGTCGGCGTTCGAGGCGGCGGGTTTCCGCGACGTGCGGATCGAGCGCTACGGCCTCTTCCCGCCGGCGCTCCACAACCGACCGTGGGGCGCCGCCCTCGAACGACGGCTGGAGCGGCTGCCGCCGCTCGCGCCGGTGCGGGCGTTCCAGGTCGTCGCGGGGGTGCTCGATGGCTGAGCGCGCCACCGCCGTGCTCGAGCTGGTGCTCTTCACCACCCGGAGAGAGGAGATCGAGCGCGCGCTCGCGGCGGGGATCGAGTCGATCATCGTCGACTGGGAGTGGCGCGACAAGGAGACCCGGCAGCGCGGCGCCGACACCGAGATCAACCGCGACACGGCGGACGACCTCGCCCGCCTCCGCGATCTCGGCGTGCCGCGGCGGTTCTGCCGGATCAACCGCTTCGGCCCCTGGACGCGGGAGGAGGTCGAGACGGCGGTGGACGCCGGCGCCACCCACCTGATGCTCCCGATGGCCGAGCGTGCGGACGACGTGGAGGCGTTCCTCGGCTGGACCGAGGCGGCGGCCGGGCCGGACGAGCCCTGCCGCGCCGGCATCCTGGTCGAGACCGAGGGCGGGATCGAGACGGCGCCCGAGCTCGCCCGGCTTCCCCTCGACCGCGTCTACGTCGGCCTCAACGACCTGCGGATCAGCCGCGGCGCGGCGAGCCTGTTCGAGGCGGTGGCGGACGGCACCGTGGCCCACCTGCGGCGGGTCTTCGCCGGCCACCGGTTCGGCTTCGGCGGCGTCACCGTGGTCGACGGCGGCGCGCCGGTCCCCTGCCGCCTGCTGCTCGCCGAGATGGCGCGCATCGGCGCCTCGTTCAGCTTTCTGCGGCGCTCGTTCAAGCGCGACATCGCGGGCGGCGGCGACGCCGACTGGCGGCGCGAGGTGGCACGGATCGGGGCGCTCTGGCGCGATCTCCGGGAGCGCGAGCGCCCCGCGTGCGAGGCCGACCGCGCAACGCTGGTCGACGCGATCGGAGCGCTCGGCGGAGCCGTGCGCCGGAGCCCGGAGGGCTGAGCCCGGTGCCCGGTTCGGAAGGTCCGATCGCGGGGCGGCGGGCGCTGGTCACCGGCGCCGGCGGCTTCGTCGGCGTTAACCTGTGCGAGCACCTCGCGGCTCGGGGCGTCGAGGTCCACGGCACCGTGCGCCCGGGCTCCGCCGACTCCTGGCGGATGCCGCCCCTGCGCGCGTCGGCGACGGTGCACCCCGTCGACCTGAACCGGCCGGGCGAGGTCGCAGCGCTCCTCGCGGCGGCCGAACCGGAGGTCGTCTTTCACGCCGCCGTCCGCTCCGCCTACGACCGCGCGGCCGGCCTCGCCGCCTGGGTGGCGGACGGCGTGCTGTCGCTCGCGCACCTGCTCGAGGCCGCCGCCGCGGTGCCGGAGGCGCAGAAGCCGCGGATCGTCCACCTCGGCTCGTTCCTCGTCTACGGCCCCCGATCGGACCCCGGCGCCCACCGGGAGGACGATCCGCTCGCACCCGGCTCGCTCCGCGGCGCGGTCAAGGCCGCGTCGTCGCTCCTCGGCGCCGCGGGAGCCCGCGAGCTCGCGGTGCCGTTCGTCGAGCTCCGCCTGTTCACGGTCTACGG
>CAZLLV010000116.1:0-13793 GCA_964560325.1 uncultured Thermoanaerobaculia bacterium
GGCGAGCCTGGAGGACGCGGAGGAGGTGCTGGGGGACCGGGCGGCGGTGGTGGCGCGGGAGCTGACGAAGCTGCACGAGGAGGTGCTGCGGGGGGCGTTGTCGGAGGTGCGGGGGGAGCTGGAGGGGCGGGGGAGCGTGAAGGGGGAGGTGGTGATCGTGATCGCCGGGGCGTCAGACGAGGATGCGCCGTAGGGCGGCGACTTCGCGCTGGAGGGTTTCGACGAAGGCGTCGATCTCTTCTTCGGTGTTGGTGATGCCGAGGCTGATGCGCAGGGAGGCGAGGGCTTCTTCGGCGGGGAGGCCGATGGCGAGGAGGGTGGGGGAGGGCTCGGGGCGTCCGGAGCTGCACGCGGAGCCGGTCGAGACGGCGAAGCCGGCGGCGTCCAGGCGCAGGAGAAGGGCCTCGCCTTCGACGCCGGGGAAGGCGACGTGCGAGGTCTGGGGCAGGCGCGGGGAGCCCGCGCAGTGGACGCGCGCGTCGGGCACGGCGGCGAGGGCGCTCTCGAACCGGTCGCGCAGGGCCGCGAGCGCGGGCGTCCGCCGCGGCAGCTCCTCGGTCGCCAGGCGGGCCGCCTCGCCCAGCCCGACGATCGCCGGGACGTTCGAGGTCCCCGCCCGCCGGCCGCCCTCCTGCCCGCCGCCGAGCAGGTAAGGCTCGAAGCCGGCACCGGGGCGGATCCGGAGCGCCGCGGCGCCGAGCGGGCCGTGGAACTTGTGGCCACCGAGCACCAGGTAGTCGGCTCCCAGCGCCTCCACGTCGACCGGCACCTTGCCGACCGCCTGCACCGCGTCGGAGAGGAGCGGCACCCCCCGTTCGCGGCACGCCCGCGCCACCTCGGCGACCGGCTGGAGGGTGCCGAGCTCGTTGTTGGCGAGCATCAGGCAGGCGAGCCGCGTGCCCGGCGTGACGGCCTCCAGGAAGGCCTCCGGCGGCACCACGCCGTCCGGCCCGGGGGTGACCCGCACCACCTCCACCCCCTCGCGCTCCAGGCGCTCCGCCATCGCGCGCACCGACGGGTGCTCGAACGACGAGATCACCAGCCGGCCTCCGTCGCCGCCCCGATCTCTGCCAGGACCGCCGCGGCCGAGTGCGGCGAGGACCGCGTTGTTCGCCTCGGTGCCGCTGGCGGTGAAGACGATCTCGGCCGGGCGGGCGCCGAGCAGCTCCGCCACGTGGCCGCGTGCCGCCTCCACCGCCTCCTTCGTCTGGCGGCCCGCGCGGTGGAGCGACGACGGGTTTCCGCCCTCGCTCCCGAGCCAGGGGAGCATCGCCTCCCGGACGCGGGGATCGAGAGGCGTCGTGGCGTTGTGATCCAGGTAGACGAACGGCATCGAAGAGGTCAGTCTACACCCGGCACGGCTCTGGCAATGACGGGGTGAAACGGAGCGGGGCCGGGGAGAGGAAATCCCACTCCGGGCCGTCCCGTTGTACGGAATGCGCCCCCGTGAGACCTCTCTCCGCGGGGCTCGCCGGAGCCCGAGACGACCTTGATCGACCGAGACATTTCCGACCTGCGCTTCCGCCGCCCCGACCCCGTCCGCGGCCCGTCCCGTCCCCGCGCGGTGACGTTCGGGCGCCGTGCGGCGGTCGGCCTCGTCCTGCTCGGGCTCCTCCTGGCAGCCCTCGCGGCTCCCGCGGGAGCCGCGAAGCCGAAGATCCCGGACGACCTGGCGCCGAAGTACACGCAGTGGCTGAAGTCGGTCGAGCTGCTGATCACCGACGCGGAGCTCGAGGCCTTCCTGAAGCTCGAGGCCGACTACCAGCGCGACGGCTTCATCCAGCGCTTCTGGCGGGTGCGCGACCGCGATCCCTCGACCGCGAGAAACGAGTTCCGGGACCAGTGGGAGGCGATGTCCGCGCGGATCGAGAACGAGTTCGAGGGGAAGCTCGACGACCGCGGGCGCATGCTGCTCCTGAACGGGCCGCCGACCCAGCTGATCGAGGCGAGCTGCCCGGGGCGCGTCCACCCGGTCGAGATCTGGTACTACGCCCGGAGCTGGGCGATCGGCCACGAGTTCCTGCTGGTCTTCTACCGCGCCCACGGCGGCGGGCCGTTCCGGCTCTGGCACCCGGTCGAGGGCCTGGGCGCGCTGATCGACACCTGGGGACCCTCCGGCGGCGCGGACGGGAGTCTGCGCGACCTCGCCCTCACCTGCCCCGACGGCGACCGCGTGGCTGCCGCCATCGCCTGGGTGCTCAAGCAAGGCACCCTCGGCTTCGACTCCTTCCTGGCGCAGATGGAGAGCGCGCGCGACGAACCGTCGTCCGAGTGGGTGGCGACCTTCGACGCCTACTCGACCCAGATCCCCGAGGGTGCCGGCACCTTCGACGCCTCGCTCGACCTGTCGTTCCCGGGGCGGCGGCAGAGCCGCACCGTCACCCAGGGGCTGATCACGGTGCCGGTCGAGTCGGTCGGCGCCGCCGAGCTCGCCGGCAACCGCTCGTACAACTTCCTGCTCAACGGCGAGGTGCTGCGCGAGGGCGAGCTGTTCGAGAGCTTCCGCTACAAGTTCGACTTCCCGGAGACCCAGATCCGGGGCGACGCGATCCCGCTCGTCTTCGAGCGCGCGCTGCGCCCGGCCGAGTACACGCTGGTGCTGAAGGTCGAGGATCTGAACTCGGGCCGCTTCTACCGCCACGAGGAGCGGCTGGAGGTGCCGGAGGTCGAGAAGCCGCCACCGCCGCCCGCGCCGGAGGACCCGGTGAGCGCCCGCCTGATGGCCGAGGCGAACTCCATCCTCTCCGAGGGCGAGGTGAGCCTGAAGCTCGTCCAGCCGCAGGGCGAGCTCCTCACCGAGATGATCCGCTTCGACACGCTGACCACCGGCGACGTGCAGAAGGTGGCGTTCGCCCTCAACGGCGAGACGATCCTCACCGACGGCCGGGCGCCGTTCACCGTCGAGCTCGACCTGGGCGACCTGCCGCGCACGCACAGCCTGCGCGCCACCGCCTACGACTCCGAAGGCGACGAGGCCGCGGCCGACGAGATCCTGATCAACGCCGGCGGGACCCGCTTCCGGGTGCGGCTGACCGAGCCGCGCCGCGACCGGACCTACGAGGAGAGCCTGCGGATCGCGGCCGAGGTCGAGGTGCCGGACGGCGAGACCGTCGACCGGCTGGAGCTGTTCTTGAACGAGACCCCGGTCGCGACCCTCTATGGCGAGCCGTGGTCGCAGCCGGTCGTGGTGCCGCCGGAGATGCGCGGCCAGATGGGCTACGTGCGCGCCGTCGCCTACCTCGACGACGGCAGCCTCACCGAGGACACGGTGTTCGTCAACGCGCCTCCCTACATGGAAGAGGTCGACGTCCAGTTCGTCGAGCTGTACACGACCGTGCTCGACCGTACCGGCCGGCCGGTCCAGGGCCTCGGGCGCGAGGACTTCCGGGTCTTGGAGGAGGGCGAGGAGCAGCAGATCTCCCGCTTCGAGCAGGTGCGCGACCTGCCGATCCACACCGCCATCCTGCTCGACGTGTCGGCCTCGATGGGCGAGAGCGGCAGCCTGGAGCCGGCCCGGGACGCGGCGCTCGGCTACTTCCAGCAGACGCTGCGCCCGAAGGACCGTGGCGCGATCGTGACCTTCAACGACCGGCCGCACCTGGCCGTCCAGTTCACCAACGAGGTGGACACGCTGGCCGGCGGGCTCGCGGGCCTCAAGGCGGAGCGCGGCACGGCGCTCCACGACAGCCTGATCTTCTCGCTCTACTACTTCAACGGCATCCGCGGCCAGAAGGCGCTGCTGCTGCTGTCGGACGGCAAGGACGAGTCGTCCCGCTTCGCCTACCAGGACGCGCTCGAGTACGCTCGTCGAGCCGGCGTCACCGTCTACGCCATCGGCCTCCAGCTCCCGCGCGGCGAGCCGCGCAAGAACCTGACCCGTCTCGCCGAAGAGACCGGCGGCCGGAGCTACTTCATCGACTCGGCCGACGCCCTCGCCGGCATCTACTCGCAGATCGAAGAAGAGCTGCGCTCGCAGTACCTGATCGCCTACCAGTCGGCGAACCCGGACACCACCGGCGAGTTCCGCGAGGTCGACCTGGAGGTCCTGGTGCGCGGCCTCGAGGCGAAGACGATGACGGGGTATTACCCGTAGAGGCGTAGTGGTCTGAGCCCGAGCCCATTGTCACTCCTCGGCGTGCTGCGGATAGAACTCCAGCCGCTCCTCCCCCTCCCCGCCCGACAGCCCCGTCGCGATCCAAACGATTTGCCCGGTGTGATAGCTCATGTGCTCCACCGCGTGGAACACCGCCCCCAGCACATTCACCGAGTACCCCTGCACCCGCGCCTCCCGCTCCAGATCCTCCGGCCCCAGCGCCGCCAAGACCCCCCGGCACGCCGTGACCACCTCTTCCAGCCGCGCCAGCAGCTCCGCCCGCCCGTGACTCCGGTCGGCCGAGAACTCCTCGCTCCGCCGCCGGTCGAACGGTCGTCCGCCCACGCCCGACAGGATCCAGAGCGACAGATTCCCCGACAAATGCAGGATCAGGTTCCCGACACTGTTCGTGCCCGGCCCCGGACGCCACCAGACCTGATCCTCGTCCAGCCGCTCCGCCGCCAGCCGGATCTTGTCCAGGTACTCTTCCAGGTAACGCGCCGCGAGCTCCGGCAGCCCACCCGCCGGCCCGCGCGAGAGAGCGATGCGCGGCGGGGCAGTCACCGAGCGCCTCTCGCTGGGTCGCTCCGGAATCGCCGCAGGTCGTGCCCCATGTCGCGGAACAGCCGGTAGGTCGCCGGGAGCGGCAGGCCGACCACGTTCGAGTAGTCGCCGTCGACCGCCTCGACGAACATCGCGCCGATCCCCTGGACGGCGTAGCTCCCCGCCTTGTCCAGCGTCTCTCCGGTCGCGGCGTACCAGGCGATCTCCTCCTCGGTGAGCGGGGCGATCCGGACCTTCGACGCCTCGACCACCGCCGCCTGCGCCGGTGCGTCGGAGGCGCCGTCGGCCAGGACGAGGGAGACGCCGGTCAGCACCGTGTGCTCGCGCCCGGCGAGCCGGGCGAGCATCGACCGCGCCTCGGCCTCGTCCGCGGGCTTTCCCAGGAGCTGCCCGTCGAGCACCACGATCGTGTCGGCGCCCAGCACCAGCTCACCCGACCCGACCCGTTCGGCTGCCTTCGCCCGAGCGAGGCGCTCGACGTAAGCGCGCGGCGCCTCGCCGGGGAGCGGCGTCTCGTCGACGTCGACCGGCCGGACGACGAAACGCACGCCGAGCCCGTCGAGCAGGTCGCGGCGGCGCGGCGAGCCGGAGGCGAGGATCAGAGAGGGGAGACCGGCAGTCATCGCGCCGGGAGGCTAGCAGACGAGATCGCGGCGTCAGCCGCCGTACTTGATCGGATCCCCGAGCTCTTCCAGCGAAAAATTCGTCATGATCTGGTGCCCGTTGAAATCCAAGACGCGGATGTCTTCGACCGCTTCGAGGTCGGTGGCGATGGGGCCGTAGGCGTGGGCGTAGCGCTGCTGGACGGCGTCGAGGTCGACCTCGTAGGCGATGAACTTGTCGATCCCCTTGTAGCGCAGCTTGTCGATCAGCCGCGGGTCGGTGATCTTCGGGTAGGTCGAGAGGACCAGGATCGGTCCGGATCCCGTGAAGACGAGATAGGCGCGGGGTGGCGCTTGCGTGGGGCTCATCGCTCTCCTCGGCTCGTGCCGTGCGTGCGGGGTGGGGCTTCGACCGGAAGCTACCGCCGTGCCCCGGCCGAGTCAAGCCGGCGACGTGTGGTGAGATAGCGCCCATGGCCGCGATCCCGGAGCACGATCCCCGCCCGCCGGCCGTGGTGCTGGTGCGCCCCCGCGAGGCGGGCAACGTCGGTGCCGCCTGCCGGGCGATGGCGAACATGGGGCTCTCCGAGCTGCACCTGGTCGAGCCGGCGGCCCACGTGGGGTCGGAGCCGGGCTCGGAGGCGAGGATGTTCGCGGTCCACGCCCACCACGTGCTCGACGGCGCCCGTCGGCACGCTTCGCTCGCCGACGCCCTGGCCCCGTTCCGGCGCGTCGTCGGGACCACCTCGGCGCGCGACCGCACGCTGTCGGTGCCGGTGGTCGCGCCGCGGCGGCTCGCGGAGACGCTGCGCGCCGCGCCGCCGCTCCCGACCGCGCTCGTCTTCGGCTCGGAGGTCGGCGGCCTGACCAACGACGAGATGGCGCTCTGCCACGTCCACGTCACCATTCCGGCCGACCCGGTGCAGCCGACCTTGAACCTGGCGCAGGCGGTGCTGGTGGTGGCCTACGAGCTCTACCAATCCCCCTGGTGGCCGCTCTCGGGCGACCGGGTGGGGGGTGAGCCGCTGGCCGATCCGCGGGTCGAGCCGCCGGCGGCGGCCGAGGTGGTAGAGGGGTTGTTCGGGCACCTGGAGGCGGTGTTCGAGGACGTCGGCTTCGCGCGCGACACGACGATCGACGGCGTGCTCCGCGACCTGCGGCAGCTCGCCGCCCGGGCGCGGCCGACCGAGCGGGAGGTCACGGTGCTGCGCGGCGTGCTGCGGCGGATCGGCAACGCGCTCGATCGAGCTAGGCGCGGTTGAACCGCGGGCCCGCGCACACGGTGCCGAGCCCGCCGGGTCGGCTGATAACATCCCGCGGCCATGACGACCACCGCCTCCGCTGCCTCCGTCCGACCGGCCGTCGCCGACTCTTTCGCCAGCGCCCCCGTCGTGGGGGTGGTGCGCACCGGCTCGCGCGAGGAGGCGGCCGCGACGGCGCGCGCCTTCATCGACGGCGGCCTGGAGCTGGTCGAGATCACCTTCACCGTCCCCGGCGCGCCCGACCTCGTGCGCGAGCTGCTCGCCGAGCGGAATGAGCGCGGCCCACGAAAGGACGCGGGTGGACCGCCCTGGATCGGCATGGGGACGGTGACGACCGCGGCCCGCGCGCGGCAGGCGATCGAGGCGGGTGCGGAGCTCATCGTCACCCCGAACACCACGCGCGCGGTCGCCGAGAGGGTCCGCGAGGCGGGAGTCTTCCTCCTCGCCGGGGCGCTCACGCCGACCGAGATCGTCACCGCGCACGAGCTCGGCGCCGACCTGATCAAGGTCTACCCACTGCCGCCGGTCGGCGGTCCGGCCTACCTCTCGACGATCCGTGGTCCGCTCGGCGACATCCCGATGCTCGCCGCCGGCGGCTTCGGCATCGACGAGATCCCGGCCTACCGGGAGGCGGGGGCGGTCGCCTACGGCATCGGCGGGCCGCTGGTCGGAGCCGACGCGGAGGAGACCGGACGCCGCATCGCCCGTGCGCTGGCGCTCGCCCGAGGGGAGGCGGCTTGAGCCGCGGCGGCAAGACCGGCCGCCCGGAACCGGGGGCGGAGGGCGACGACCGGCCGGCCGGGCATCGGATCGCCTTCGAGGCGACGCCCGAGATCTTCGCCACCGACAACGGCGGCGGCTTCACCTTCCTCCTCCAGGCCGACGGTGAGCGCTACCTCGATCTCGCCGAGTTCGACGAGTGCCGGCTCGTGTTCTCGGTCTGGCACCCGTCGGAGCGCCGCTCGATCGACCTCGACCGCGCCTACGTCGAGCTGCGCGGCTCGTTCGACCCGGAGGAGGAGCGCTGGATGCGCATCGCCGAGATCGAGCCGGTGGTGCCGCCCTACGGCAGCGACAGCTTCGACGGCTGGATCGTGCTGCCGGTGCTCGCTCCGCTCACCGCCTTCGCGCTCTACGGCGCCGGCTTCGAGGCGCGCTCCCGCATCCAGATCCGCGGCTCGGCGTACTTCGTGGCCTGATCCTCGCTTCCCGACTTCGCCCCATGGACGACCACATCCGATTGCTTTCGCGCATCGCCCAGCCGGGGGACGGCAAGATCGTTCTCCTGGTGCTCGACGGTGTCGGCGACATCCGCACCGCCGAGCAGCCCCGGACCGCCCTCGAGGCCGCCAAGACTCCGGTCCTCGACGCGCTCGCGACCCGCTCGGCGCTCGGCCGGATCGTGCCCGTCGCCCAGGGCGTGACCCCCGGGAGCGGCCCCGCGCACCTGGCGCTCTTCGGCTACGACCCGACCTCCGAGGAGGCGGACATCGGGCGTGGCGCGCTCGAGGCGCTCGGATCGGGTGTCGACTTCGGTCCCGGCGACGTGGTCGCGCGCGGCAACTTCGCGACCCTCGGCTCCGACGGCAAGGTGGCCGACCGGCGCGCCGGCCGGATCTCGACCGACGAGAACCGCCGGATCGTCGAGCTGCTGAACCGGGCGCTCCGCGACGAGCCGGCCGGGATCGAGGCGTCGGTCCACGCCGGCGAAGGGCACCGCTTCGTGCTCCGGCTCCGGGGCGCGGATCTCTCGCCGGCGATCGCCGACACCGACCCGCAGGAGGTGGGCGAGCCGCCCCGGCCGCTCGAGGCGACCGACCAGGCGGCGCGCTCGACCGTCGAGCGCCTGGCGCCGGTTCTGCGGAGGATGTCGGGGGTGCTCGACGGCGAGGCGCAGGCGAACGGCTTCCTGCTCCGCGGCTTCGACACGCTGCCCCACCTGCCCGACCTCTCCGAGCTCTACGGCGTCACCGCCGGCTGCTTCGCCGGCTACCCGCTCTACCGCGGCGCCGCGCGGCTGGTCGGGATGGAGGTGGTCGAGGTCGGCAAGGGCTTCGACGACGCGGTCGAGGGGGTGCGCCGGCGCTGGCGCGACTTCGACTTCCTCTTCGTGCACGTCAAGGATCTCGACAAGGCGGGGGAGGATGGCGACCTGGCGGCGAAGGTGCGCCACCTGGAGGCGGTCGACGCGAAGCTGCCGGAGCTGCTCGGGCTGCTCGACGCGGAGCGCGACGTGATCGCGATCACAGGCGACCACTCGACGCCGGCGCCGATGAAGGCGCACAGCTGGCACCCGGTGCCGCTCCTGGTCCACGGGCCGTACTGCTTCGTGGACGACGAGACGGCGTTCACCGAGCCCGCGGCGCGGCGCGGGCACCTGGGGACGTTCGCGTCGCGGGAGCTGATGGGGCTGCTGCTGGCGAATGCGGGTTGGCTGGCAAAATTCGGCGCTTGACTGGATCGCCCCCCAGACCCCCTTCCCCTTCCCCCCTCACGGGGGGCATGGGCGCCCCCGCCCGAACCTCTTTCTGCGATTGTCGGAGAGTGGTTAGCGGAAACCGCGGCGGAGCTCGCGCTTGAAAGTCTGGTAGGCCTCGTCGTCGTAGAGGGCGACGACGACCCGGTTCAGCTTGGTGCCGCCCTGGAGGTAGCGGTGGATCTCGGTGAGCATGATCCGGGCCGCGCGGTCGAGGGGGAAGCCGAAGTTGCCGGCGGAGATGGCGGGCAGGGCGATCGACCGGAGGCCGTTCCTGTCGGCGAGCGCCAGCGAGGCCCGCACCGCCGCAGCCAGCTTCCGGTCGGCGTCCGCGTCCTCGAACTTCGGGCCCACGGCGTGGATGACCTGCTTCGCCGCCAGGTCGCCGGCGCCGGTCATCACCGCGGTCCCGACCGGCGTGCTGCCGATCCGGTCGCACTCTTCCTGGATGCTGGCTCCACCCTTCTCGCGAATCGCGCCCGCCACGCCGGAGCCGAGCTGAAGCTGCTCGTTCGCGGCGTTGACGATCGCCTCGACGTCGAGATCGGTGATGTCGGCCTCGATCAGCTCGAGCGCGGTTCCGTTCAGCTCGAGTGAGAGTTTGTTCTCCGCCATGGTCTGTCGTTCCCTCCCGGGGGCGAATGATATCAGGGACTTGGCCGGCCCTCCCGGGAGGGCTTCTCCGGTATGCTCCAGGCGCCATGCTGAGCACCCTCAAAGCCGAGCTCGCCGGCCTCGTCGCCGCGCGCATCCGCGATCTCCACGGTCTCGACGTGGAGCCGATCGTGGAGATCCCCCCGTCGCGCGACCTGGGCGACCTCTCCTTTCCGGTCGCGCTCAAGCTCGCCCGCGAGCTGAAGCGCAAGCCGCGCGAGATCGGCCAGGAGCTCGCCGAGGGGCTGGAGCTGCCGCCGATCGTCCGGAAGCTCGCGGTCGAGGGTGCCGGCGACCTCAACCTCTATCTCGACCGCCCGGCGGTCGTCCGGCGGCTGCTCGAGGAGCCCCTGGTCGCCGGCCGCCCCGTCGAGAGCGAGGACGAGAACGAGGGCCCGGCGCGCGGCAAGGTGGTGGTGGAGCACACCAACATCAACCCGAACAAAGCGGCCCACATCGGCCACCTGAGGAACGCCGTCCTCGGCGACGTGCTCGGCCGCCTGCTGCGACGCCTCGGCCACCCGGTCGAGATCCAGAACTACATCGACGACACCGGCGTACAGCTCGCGGACGTGGTGGTCGGCTTCGTCGACCTGGAGCACATGTCGCGCGCCGACATCGCCGCGCTGCCCGAGCCGTTCGACTACTACTGCTGGGACCTCTACAGCGCCGTCGGCCGCTGGTACGAGGAGGACGAGGGGCACAAGGCGGTGCGCCGCACGACCCTCCACGCGCTCGAGGAGGACGAGGGGGAGCGGGCGGAGATCGGCCGGCTGGTCGCCCGCCGGGTCGTGTCGCGCCACCTGGCGACCATGGCGCGCCTCGGCGTCGAGTACGACCTGCTGACCCACGAGCGGCACATCCTGGGCCTCGACTTCTTCTCGCAGGCCTTCGAGCGGTTGAAGGAGTCGGGCGCCGTCCACCTCGAGGAGGAGGGGAAGAACGCCGGCTGCTGGGTGATGCCGCTCGCCCAGGCGGAGGAGTTCGCCGGCCTGGAGGACGCCGACAAGGTGATCGTGCGCTCCGACGGCACGGTGACCTACGTCGGCAAGGACATCGCCTACCAGCTCTGGAAGTTCGGCCTGCTCGGGCGCGACTTCGCCTACCGCTACTGGATGGAGAAGGGCGTCTGGGAGACCGCCCTCGAAGGCGCCGACAGCCACCCCGCCTTCGGCGGCGCCGGCCGGGTGATCAACGTCATCGACGCCCGGCAGAGCTACCTCCAGCGGATCGTGCGCGCCGGCCTCCAGGCGCTCGGCCACGAGGAAGAGGCGGAGCGATCGGTCCACTTCGCCTACGAGATGGTCTCGCTCTCGCCCGCGACCGCGCGGCACTTCGGCTTCCTCGGCGACGACGAGGGGGAGGGAGAGGAGCGCTCGCTCGAGATGTCGGGGCGCAAGGGGATCGGCGTCAAGGCGGACGATCTGCTCGACCTGCTCGAGTCGAAGGCGCGCCAGGAGATCGAGAGCCGCAACCGGGAGATCGAGGGCGACGAGCTCGACCGGCTCGTGACCCAGATCGCGACCGCGGCGCTGCGGCTCTTCATGGTCAAGGCGACCACCACCCGCGTGATCGCTTTCGATCTCGACGAGGCGCTGTCGTTCGAAGGCGAGTCGGGGCCGTACGTCCAGTACTCGGCGGTGCGGATCGACAACATCGGCAGGAAGCTCGCCGAGGCCGGCATGGCGAGCTCGATCGACGGCGAGACGGCCGCCGGGCTCGACCCCGCGCTCTACGGCGACGACCTCTGGGACCTGGCCTGGGCCGTGGCGCAGATCGAGGAGACGATGGTGAAGGCGGCCGAAACGCTGGAGCTCTCGCTCGTCGCCCGCCTCGCGCTCGATCTGGCGACCCGCTTCAACAAGCTCTACAACGTGCACCCGATCCTGAAGGAGCCGGACGCCGACCTGCGCGCCGCCCGCCTCGCCGCCTTCCAGGTCTTCCGCCGCGGCCTCGACGAGCTCGCCGGGGTGCTCGGGCTGCCCCTCCCCCGCCGGATGTAGCCGGTCCCAAGTCCGTTCCGGCTCGAATTTTTATAGCGATCCGGGAATGCAAGCTCTACACCGGGCGTTGTAAGCCGTGCATCCCAAGCCGGTTCGGCCCTTCGCCGGGGCCGGGTCGAATGTTTTGAAATTTTTGCGTGGCGAATCCCGTGAGGGGTCGCTTCGGCCGCGACGAGTCTTCGGCGGCCGTGACCTCCCGGGGCGGATTCGTGGCGCTCCGCACCCGTTCGAAGGAGGAACGCAGTTGGTGAAGAGCACCTGGCAGCACCGGATTTCGCGTCTTTCGATCCTGGTCCCCGTCCTCGCGCTGTTGGCGAGCCTGTACCCGCCGCCGGCCGAAGCGGCGAGCCTCACCCCCACCCGCCCCGCTCTGCTCCGGCAGGTCACCCAAGCTCGAAGCCACGGCTTCACCTACGCCTCGACCACGGCCGACGTCTCCCGTCTGCTGCGCTCGGGCGAGCTGGTCGCGCTGCCCGGAAACCGCGACTACGTCGTCAAGCACTCGGTCAAGCTCCCCTACGCCCGTCCCGAGGTGAAGCTCTTCGTGGAGCGGCTCTCGAAGCAGTACCGGGCCGCCTGTGGCGAGAGGCTGGTGGTGACCAGCCTGGTGCGTCCCAAGAACCTGCAGCCCCCGAACTCCTCCCCTCTCTCGGTCCATCCGACCGGCATGGCGCTCGACCTGCGGGTGAGCGGCAGCCGGGCCTGCCGGATCTGGCTCGAGTCGGCCCTCGTCGGGCTGGAGGCGAGCGGGACGCTGGAGGCCGCCCGGGAGCGCCGTCCGCCGCATTACCACGTGGTCGTCTTCCCGCGGCAGTACGAGAGCTACGTGGCGGCGAAGACCGGCCGGGCGCCGGTGCAGGCGCAGGCGCGCCTCGCCACCTACCGCGTCCGCCAGGGCGACAGCCTGTGGACGATCGCCCGCCGGCACGACACGACGGTGCGCGACCTCCAGCGCGCGAACAACCTGCGCGGGACGCGCATCAAGCCGACCCAGGTGCTCAAGGTACCCGTCCGCGCTCGGTGAGCCGGGGGCGGGGCCGGCCGGATCACCCCCGCTTCTGAAGCATGCGGGCGACGGCCTGGACGAAGCGCTCGACACCGTCGAGCTTGTGCAGGGAGTCGAGCGCGCGCTCCGGCTCGAGCTGACCGTAGATCAGGTGGTTCCGTAGCTCGGGCAGCGGCTCGAGGCGGCGGATCAGCGCGTCCGGGAACTCCTCGTGAATCGCCAGGTTGCGTATCGCCTCCTGGAAATCCTCGAAACGCAGGCCGCGCCGCGTCGAGAGCTCGGCCGCCACGTCGATCGTGCGCTGGATCACGACCAGCATCGAGTAGGCGACGTCGTTCGCCAGCGACAGGTCGCTTCGCAGCGCCTCGGCGGAGAGCGGCCGGGGCCCCCTGGCGGAAAGCTGCGCCAGGTGGTCGAGGTGCCGGCGCAGGTCGCTCAGGCGGTCGGCCAGGTAGGTCAACGGGACGCCATCTCCAGACGGGGCCGGCGGGGCCGGCGAAGGTACGCCTCCATGTCGACCGCACGCACCTGCACCTCGCGCAGGAAGTCCCGGTCGAGGTCGGCGACCGGGTTCACGATGCGGCGGCCGTCGAAGGCGATCCGGCGAGCGACGAGCGGGGCGAGGTCGTTCAGCACGACCAGGTCGAGCCGTGCCTCGCCGGCGGCCTCGGAGAGGTCGGGAGCGAGGTCGGTCAGGAGCTCCGTGCGTTCCGTGGGCGTCGCGTGACGCGCCGGATCGAGCAGCACCGCGAGGCCCATCACGCGATCCCAGTGCCGGCCGATCGAGTGGCTGCGGAAGACGTACGCCGAGGCCACACCGAGATCCGGCCGTTCGAGGAAGAAGGACTGTAGCCGATCGACCCTGTGTCTGTTCATCATCTACGGCCGGCTTTCACCCGAGGACGAAAAAATACCACGGGGGGACGGCCCGGGGGAACACCCCCTGAGCCGATCGTGAGCCGACCCTCGTGTAGACTTTCCGGATGGCCACCGAACCGGGAGGGAGAGCTGCGTCCTGGAGCCCGCTCGGCTGCGGCTGCGGCGCCCTGATGGCGGTCGTGCTGACGGTGGTCGTCGGCCTGGTCTGGTTCGGGTACAGCCGGGGCGAACGGTTCGAGCGCGAGCTCGCCGAC
>CAZLLV010000117.1:0-3633 GCA_964560325.1 uncultured Thermoanaerobaculia bacterium
CCTTCTTCCTCCACGCGGCGTTGCTGGATCAGGCTTGCGCCCATTGTCCAATATTCCCCACTGCTGCCTCCCGTAGGAGTCTGGGCCGTGTCTCAGTCCCAGTGTGGCCGATCACCCTCTCAGGCCGGCTACTGATCGTCGCCTTGGTGAGCCATTACCTCACCAACTAGCTAATCAGGCGCGGACCCCTCTCGGAGCACCAGCTTGCAAGCAGAGGCCGGTTTTCCCGACGGAGCCGAGGCTCCGCCGACGTATGCGGTATTAGCTCGAGTTTCCCCAAGTTATCCCCCACTCCGAGGCAGGTTGTCCACGTGTTACTCACCCGTTCGCCGCTGTACTCGTGGCCGAAGCCACTTTCTCGCACGACTTGCATGTGTTAAGCACGCCGCCAGCGTTCATTCTGAGCCAGGATCAAACTCTCCAGTTTGAAGTCTGGCAGACCGCCATAGCCGGCCGAAGCCGACACCGGCGGTACGCTTTTCGCTATTCGGATTGCTCTACCGGCCGAAGCCGGGTAGAGCGATAGAGTACGTCGCTCTTCACTTCTCTATTCAGTTTTCAAAGAACCGACAGTTCTCGCGCCGGTTTCCCGGCGCGAAGCCCCATCTTACACCCGATCCGGCGCTCGGTCAAGCGCCGCCCGCAGCCGGCATCGCCGTGCCGCGAAATCCCACACCGGACCCCGTGAGGTCCGTTTCGGGCGGGAGCGGGATTGTAGCCGGCGACCTGCCGGCCGTCAACCCCTCCGCGCTCACTTCCGTGGTGTCGGAGTTCCCGGGGTCGCGGCGTTGCCGCCGGCCCGGGTCGGGCGCGCCCCCCGGAGGGAGCGGTCGGTGCTCATCAAGGAACTCGCTGGGTCCGGCGGGTTTCCCCCGCCGGGCTGCGCATCGTACGAGAGGCCGACAGTGTCTGTCAACCCTTTTCTTCTCGTCTCGTCCGATCCGCCGGTCTTTCCCGCCGCTTCGGTGGCCGCGGCGCGTCGAGCGCCCCGGGGCTTCCTCGCTGCGGACCCGTGACAACCGGAGGCCGGGCCGGGTAATTCCAGGCCGCGCAAAAAAAGTTCGCCGCTCCCTCGAAGGAGCCTCAGAAGACGACCCGCCGGCCCTCCACGCGCCACCCCCCGGAGAGGAGCTTCCGCAGAGCTTCCGGGTATGCCCGGTGCTCCTCCTCCAGGATGCGCGCCGCGAGGCGCTCGGCGTCGTCGGTGTCCTCGACCGGCACCGCGCGCTGGACGACGATCGGGCCGCTGTCGAGGCCTTCGTCCACCAGGTGGACGGTGCAGCCGGAGACCCGCACGCCGTACTCGAGCGCCTGGCGCTGCGCGTGGAGGCCGGGGAAGGCGGGCAGGAGGCTGGGGTGGACGTTGAGGATGCGGTGCCGGTAGGCGGCGACGAAGGCGGGCCCGAGGAGGCGCATGTAGCCGGCCAGGCAGACCCAGTCGACACCGGCCCGGCGCAGCACTTCGACGACCCGGGCCTCGTGCGCTTCCCGATCCTCGCGGCCGGCGGGCTCGACCGCCACCGCCCGGAGGCCGAGCTCGCGCGCCTTCCCGAGCCCCGGCGCTCCGGCGCGGTTCGAGACCACGACCGCGATCTCCGCCGGCACCTCGCCTCGCTCGATCGCCCGGTGGATCGCGAGGAAGTTGCTCCCCCTCCCGGAGAGCAGGACGCCGAGGCGGGCGATCGGCGGCGCCGGCATCAGAGGCGGCCCTGGTACACCACGCCGGGCCCCTCCGGACCACCCGGACCACCCGCTCCACCCGGACCACCGGGCCGGCCGTCCCGGACGGCGCCGATCACCACAGCCTCCTGCCCTCGCTCGGCGAGCGACGCCACGACCTCGCCGGCCGCAGCCTCGTCGACCACCAGGACGAAGCCGATGCCGAGATTGAAGACGCGCAGCATCTCCTCGCCGCTCACCTCGCCGTGTTCCTGGAGGAGGCGGAAGAGCTCCGGCACCTCCCAGGAGCCGAGGCGGACCTCGGCGTGGGCGTCTGCGGGCAGCACCCGGGGCAGGTTGTCGGTCAGGCCGCCTCCGGTGACGTGGGCCATGGCGTGGAGGGCGGGCGAGCCGAGCAGCGGCTCGACCGGCCGCAGGTAGGAGAGATGGGGGTCCAGCAGGAGCTCGGCCACCGTCCGCTCCGTCCTCGCTCCCGGCACGCGGTCTCCGGGGCTCAAGCCCAGGCGGTCGAAGAAGACCCTGCGGGCGAGCGAGTAGCCGTTGGTGTGGAGGCCGGCCGACGGCAGGCCGATCAGAACGTCGCCCGGGCGAACGCCGCGCTCGCCCTCCCCGGGCAGGATCGCCGGCCGGTCGACCAGCCCGACGACGAAGCCAACCAGCTCGTAGTCCCCCTCGCCGTAGAAGCCGGGCATCTCGGCCGTCTCGCCGCCGAGGAGCGCGCACCCGTTCTCGCGGCACCCGGCGGCGACCCCGCCGACGAGCTGCACCATCGCCTCCGGCTCGAGCACCCCGGCGCCGACGTAGTCGAGGAAGAAGAGCGGCCGGGCCCCCTGGACCAGGATGTCGTTGACGCAGTGGTTGACGAGGTCCCGCCCCACGGTCGAGTAGTCGCCGGCCATGCGGGCGACCGTCAGCTTGGTGCCGACGCCGTCGGCCGAGGCGACCATCACCGGGTCGGAGAGTCCGCCGAGCTCGGGCCGGAAGAGGCCGCCGAAGCTGCCGATCTCGGTCAGCACCCCTTCGGTGAATGTCGACTTCGCGAGCCTCTTCACCTCGCGCAGGGCACGCTCCTGGGCATCGATGTCCACGCCGGCGGCGGCGTAGGCGGACTGGGGCTTCTGCTGGGACAAGACGGGGCCTCCCTCCGGGGGCGCGATGTTAGCAGCGGCGCCCCCGGAGGTGACCCCCCGTTACGGACAGGTGGCCGATCCCGCGATCACGGTCAGGTCCCCCACCGCCCGGAAGCCGTTCGTGAGCACCACCGATCCCCCGGCGTCGAGCGTCACGTCCTCGGTTCCCATCACGGTGAAGCCGTCGCCGGCGGTGATGCTCCCCGCCGCCTCGTAGAGCGGCGCCACGCCGGTGTAGCCGCCGTCGAGCGTCCGGCTCGCCGGGCAGGACGGGCAGGTGTAGATCCGCACGTCGTCGACGAACCAGCCGTACTCGTCGACGCTGGTGTCGGTGGCGACGATGAAGGCGTAGCCGAAGGCGGTGCCGCTGAGCGAGCTCAGGTCGAGCTGGGTCGCGGTGTAGCCCCACGTGTCGGCGACGAACGCCCAGAGCCCGCCGTAGGGGTTGCCCCAGGCGGAAGAGAGCACGCCGCCGTAGGTCTGGCCGGAGGCGATCAGCGGCCCGGCGTTGGCGAACACCCCGCCGCCGTCGGTGGAGACCGCGACGTGCCCGCCGTCGTAGTACGAGGCGCCTGCGTTGTCGAAGCCGTGGGAGTGGTTGAACTGGAGGCGCGCGTTCGGCGGCGGCATCTCGAGGAAGTTGCGCCAGAACCACATGGTGCCGGCGGCTCCCTGGTTGTACCCCCAGAGGCTGCGCTCGCCGCTGGTGGCGAAGGCGCCGAGCAGGCTCGACGGCTGGTTCACGCACCAGTAGGCCCCCACCCCGTTCGTGAGGCAGTCGGGCACGCCGACCACCGCGCCCTCGAAGTCTTCGTAGTACCAG
>CAZLLV010000118.1:0-4698 GCA_964560325.1 uncultured Thermoanaerobaculia bacterium
GGGCTGCCCGTGCCGGTCGTCCTGCTCCTCCTCCTGCCCCTGCTCCTGGTCTTCGTCGTCGTCCTCTCGCTCGTCCTGCTGCCCCTCTCCCTCGTCCAGCGCTACCGCATCGGCACCGCGCGGCGCCCCGGGCGCGCCTGGCTGGCCACGGTCAACCTGGTGAGCCTTTGGCTGTCCTCGATGCTGTTCGTCTTTGCCGCGGCCGTCACCAGCCTCTGGGTTCCCCGGGTCCTCGCCTACACGCTGACCGGCTTGGCTCTCGGCGGGCTGCTCGGTCTGCTGGGGCTGGCGCTCACCCGCTGGGAGGCGACCGCCGAGACCCTCTACTACACGCCCAATCGCTGGCTCGTGCTCGGCATCACGCTGATCGTCACGGCGCGGGTGGTCTACGGGTTCTGGCGTACCTGGCAGGTCTGGGGCGCGGGCCTCGACCTCGGGGCGTCGATCGCGGCGGCCGGGGTCGCCGGGGCGATGGGCGCCGGGGCGACCGTCCTGGGGTACTACCTGGTCTACTGGCTGGGCGTGCGCCGGAGGCTCGCGCGGTGGCGGCGTGCCGGCGGCGTCCGGTGAGAGCCGCTTCCCGGCTGTCAGGCGGCGTTGTCGGCGAAGGCTCTCATCGTCGCAAGGCCGGGGCGGTGCGTATGGTGCCGGTGAACTCGATGACGCCCACGCTCGGATTCGGACCGATGAGAAAATCGACCCGTGAACCGGTGCGGACCGTGGCTTCGACCGAATAGTCCGAGCCGCCATCCTCGATATCGGCGCTGAACACCTCGTGCCCATCGACTCGAATGAGCGTCCGGACGCCACCGGCCCAGTTCTCTCCCCAAGGCATGACTTTGCCCGCGTGGCCGCTGATGGTCACGGAGCCATCGATCGTGCTGACCCAGCGACGCACCGCCCACTGCTCCGCCTGAGCGTGCGATCCCAATGGCATCGTGCCGTGGGGGTGTCCCCCTTCTGCCCACAACGACGTGTAATACACGCCGTCTTGTAGGTTCCAGAGCTCGCCGACCGTGAACTCGGAACGACCGCTCACCTGATTGATCGGGTCGGTGCCAAAGTGCCTGAGCAACTGAAAGTCGGTCGCTGGATCGTAGCTCCCGTCCGTATCGGCGGAACGGTCCCAATATCCGTAAAACCAGCCATCGGCTCCCTGCTCTCCGGAGAATCCACTGACGGAATCCGCGACCACCTCCGAGCGTGGGAGAGAGGCAGAGTGGCATCCAAGGGCAAGGAACGAACAAACTACCGAGGCGATTGCGGTGCCCAAGAGTTGCATTGCGCCACCATGGCCGGCCGAGCGGACCGCGTAGGAGAAGCTGGGAATGGTCATCTCGCCGTAGATCCGCCGTCGCACCCCAGGTCTGTACCTGTCGCATGTGCTCATCGGGAAGTCTCCTGCCCGAGCTCTTGGGCCAGCCCGATGAGAATCCCTTCGGGGCCCCAGATGTAGCAGAGCCGATACGTGTCTTCGTACTGGACGACTTCGCCGACGAGCTCCGCGCCGCGTTTGCCGAGCCGGGCGAGCCGGCGGTCCGGTGCAGCGGGTTGGTCAGGTCGCATGGGGTAGACGTGCCATCATGTACCAACCGCACATCACGATCCATACGAGAACGCTGAGCTCCAGGAGCCTCTGACTCAGGCCCACATAGGAAAACTCAGGTGAAAGCATCGTCATCAGGCCGAGGAGCGCCGATGTCGCGGCGACGAAGCCAGCGACGGCGAGGCTACGGCCACCGGGCCACCGACGCGCACTCCATGCGAGAGCCGCCAGAGACAGGGGAGCCAGAAGATAGCCTGCCAGGCCGACGATGTTGTGAATCAATTGCGAGATGCTGGGCGCCGCTGGTCGGCAACCGGGGTCGCAGGGATAAAATGCCGCGGCAACGTAGCCGAGAGCATAAACCGCAATACCCGACAGCCCGAGGGTGCTCGGCACAGAGCGCGGCAATACTTTGAACGCGGCGAGGACGAAGACCAGCATGAAAACACCCGCGGGAAGAAAGCCGCCCCAACGAACCAATTGCTCATGAGGCGCCTGCCTGGCGCCAAGCTCGCTGATGAACTGAGATGAATGGCTGTAGTCCGGGTAGAACGCTCCGCCGAGCAACGTAAGCACGACGACGAACAAAAGAGCGATGGACGCCGAGACCAACGGGGTGCGTGTGGGCATGGATGTCATGGGTACGCGGCCTTATATTGTTGCCGTCGAGCGGCGGCGTCCGGCGCCCGGGTGAGCGGCCGGCGAAGCCGGTCCGTCTCCACCCGCGGGTTGGCTGCCCAGTCCAAACCGGCGGCCGTCTAGCCCGGATCGCCGCCAGGTCGGTTCTCCGCTGGTGGGACCCTGGGAGGGGCGATCCCGCGGAGGATCAGGTCTCGGACCGTGCCGAGGGCCTCGTCCAGCTCGGCGGCCTCCCTCTCGTAGGCGACGGCCTCGGCGACCTGGTCCTCTCGTCGCTTCCGCTCGGCGAGTTGCCGCGAGAAGGTCACCTTCTCTTCCATGATGCGGACGGCGGACCAGAGGGCGGTCTCCACGTTGCGACTCTGCTCTTGCAAGAAGACCTCGCCGGTGAACGAATGGCCGACGTGACAACGCAGCTTGAAAGGCTCTTCGTCGCCGATCTGCCAGATGGCGCCATTGCAGTCGGGGCAAGTGTAGGTGGTTCGCTTCCCGATTCGCTCTACGTTCTCCAGAAATTCGTTGGTGTTCATCACCTGCTCCGCGATGTTCGACTCGATCTCGATCTCGAGGGTCGTCGGGAAAGCGGACTGAGCGGCCGGCGGCTCACTGACCAGCCGCACGAGGAGCGCTCCTGCCTCGGCGATCGGTACCACGTGGTCCACCTTCACGTAGCGAAGCGCCATCCTCGGCATGCTCGGGTAGTCCGCTTCGTCAGGGTCCTGCACCATCGTGATGCCGCCCCGCTTCTTGATCGCTTGCATGCCGACGGTGCCGTCGTCGAGGCTCCCGGTCAGCACGAGGCCGATCACGCGCGACCCGTAGGAACGGGCAGCGGACCTGAAGAGGGCGTCGATGGAAGGGCGGAACCGGTTCTCCTGCGGCCCCCGCTGGACCCCGATTCGCTCGTCGCGCAGCAGCAGATGATGATCGGGAGGAGCGACGTAGACGTGCCCCGGAACCACCGGCTCACCGTCGGCGGCAGACCTCACCGGGAGATCACATACGTCGCCGAGCAGCTTGGGGAGAAGACTCTCGCGGTCAGGCACCAGATGCTGGACGACGAAGACCGCCGCTCCGAGGTCGGCGGGGAGCGGAGCGAGCACCGCGCTCAAGGCTTTCAGCCCGCCAGCGGAAGCTCCGATGACTACGATGTCGTGTCCGTTCAAGTGCCCTCCATGGTGCTCTATCGAGGCGGCAGAGCCACGCCCCCGTCCCGCGGCGAACCGCGCGCCCGCCCACGAGAAACGATATCATCGGGAGGCCGGATAGCGGACCTGACACCTGCTGAAGCGAGTTTGTGTCGCACAACGTGATGGAACTGAGCGGCGCGCTTTTCGCGCCCGCTCCAGTGATGGGCTCGGCGCCCTAGCTCTACTGCTCTAGGAGCCGCCTGATCTGATCTTCCTCCCTGGCGATCGCCGCAGCGAAGGCCCTACGGAAACGGGGCTTGTCGTACGGACGGCCGAGCGCATGCTCAGGCAACGGGGCCAAGAGTAGCGCTGCCCAACCGAGTGTGGTCGGTCCCGAGTAGGTGAACTCGATCTCGACCGCCGAGTCTCGTGCCCTAGGGCTACTGAGAGTGAACGACTCCCCCCACTCTTCAGAACCCCATGTTGGAACAATCCCCAGCGTGAGGACCGTCAGAAGAGGGAGAATTGAGGCTGTTCCATAGATCGGCCTTCGGACGGACGCGATGAGGTCGGGGTCATCGATCTCGTCGAGCGGCCCAACGTCCTCGAACAATCCCGTTGATCTCAGTGAAGAGATGAGACGCTCAGAGTAGACCGCAGGCTCGTAGCGTTCCACACCGACTCTGGCTGGAATGTGAACCGTCGACAGGAGCTCCGCATCCTCCGGTGTGAGGGCTGCAGGCACGGTCGCAGTGGCGCAGGCGAGCGACGAAGAGGCCATGAGGGCGAGGAGAAGAACAGTCCAGACAGGTCGTCGAGTCATTTCGGTTGATCCTCCATGCGCCGGTCGAGTAAGCTGGGGGCCGTCACCGGCCCCCAGCTCCTCTCAGAACCGTACGTGCGAGTTTCCCCGCATACGGTTCAAGCATTCCAAAGGCCGGTTGACCGACCCAGCAGTTACGTGTTAAAGTGGAGTCTACCATGGCGGTTCCTCTTCTCGCACTGCCTTCGCAATACGCACCTGCAGCCGCCACACCGTGCGCGAACCGGAACGATCCTTGGCCGGCGAGAGCAGGGCTCTCCACCGGGGAGGAAAGATCGGGCTCGACCCTCGGTCAGGCAAAGGTACGGGGTTTCCACGTTCCGCTCCAGAAGTCCACACGGGGGTAGGTGCCTGCTATCGACCGGGTGCCACTTCTGACCGCGAGGGGTTGCCGTTCGAGGCCCCTTCCCGGCACCGTCACCTTTGGTCCAAGCCTTTCATCCTCTTGGGCTTGTTCTCGCATGACGATCGGATCGCAGATTCACTTACGTTCACCCTGCCCGCTTTCTAGCCCTCACCCGGGTCGAGGCTCCCAGGAGGGCTCTACTCTCTCGCGATTT
>CAZLLV010000119.1:0-10694 GCA_964560325.1 uncultured Thermoanaerobaculia bacterium
CGATGGCGCCGGCGATGAGGCCGTACTTGAGAACGATGCGTCGCATGGGTGTTTCCTCCTTTGCGCCGCAAGCTAGCGCCGGCGCCGCCCGCCCGTCATCCGACTTTCGTACGAATCTCGCCTTCGCCGGCCGGATTCGTACTTTCGTTCACCCCGCTCACTCCGCCGACTCCCCATGGGATGAGCCCGAGCTCGCGCCCCCGCTGGATCGCCTGCACCCGCCGCCGCGCGCCGAGCTTGTCGAAAAGGCGGTAAGCGTGCGTCTTGACCGTGCTCTCGGTGACGAAGAGCCGGTCGGCGATCTGGCGGTTGCTCAGCCCTTCGGCGATCAGGCCGAGGATCTCGTGCTCCCGCGGCGTGACGCCGAGCTCCCGGAGCCTCTCCTCGTTTAGCTCGAACTCCTCGACCGGCACCCGGACCTCTTTCACGACCACCACCTCGCGGGCCCGGTGCCAGCGCAGCCCGGCGTAGACGCCGAGGGCGGTGAAGAGCACCGCGATCAGGCCCCCGTAGATCTCGCCCGGGTAGGCGTGGACGAGGTGGCGGTACTCGAGCAGCTTCAGCAGCGCAATCAGGACGCCGCCGACCAGGGCCCAGAGGAGGATGCGTAGCAAGGCGGCCGGCAGTCTAGCAGCCGGTTCGGGGAGCGGGCCAGGCGGCGCGCTCCCCGAACCGTGCCGTTCACCGGCCCCCGGTATCTCGAATCAGCGGAAGAGCAGGCCGAGCTGCACGGTCAGCAGCTCACTCTCCCTGTCGTCCGAGATCCGGTGGTAGTCGGTGCCCACCTCGGCGGCGAACGGGCCGGGCAGCGGGATCCGCGCTCCCAGGCCGACGTTGAAGCCCGCGTCCCCGGACCCACTCTTGGGCTCGTACCACCCCGGGCCGGCCTGGAGGTACCAGCGCAGGCCCGTCGCGGTCGGGAAGAGCCACTGCGCGTTCACCGAGGCGTGCCACCAGTGGGGGTGATCGAGACCCGTCGAGCTCTCTTCCGTGAGCTGGAGGAACCCGACCCGCGCCACCAGGTCGAGCCGGTCGAGCAGCGCGTAGCCGACGTCGAGCTGTGCGTAGACATTGGCGTCGGCGTTCCGGTCGAGATCCCCCAGCGGGTGCGTCGAGCCGACGTGGAAGCTGAGATGGTACCGCCGCTCGCCTCCGGGGCGGCCGGGAGAGTGGGGATCGGGATCGGCGCCATCGGGAATCCCGTCGTTGTCCGAGTCCGGATCGAGGTAGTCGACCGTGCCGTCCCCATCGGTGTCCCGCGTCGGATCCCCGTCACCCTCCTGGGAGTCCGGCAGGTCGTCGCCGTCGGAGTCTTGGTCGAAGGCGTCCGGGAGCCCATCGCCGTCGGTGTCGAGGTTCCCCTCGCGGCCGTCGGGAATGCCGTCGCCGTCGGCGTCCGGACCGGGCCGCGGCGGATGGTTCGCCGAATCGACGAAGAAACTGGTCCGCACCTGCCGCACGAAGGGCTCGGGGCGAGGCATCTCGAGGATCTCCTCCACTGTCGCGCCCTCCCCGGGGTGGTAGCGGGCGTCGTCGGTCACGCGGCACTCGACGACCACCTCGTAGCGCCCGCGCCCGACGAAGCCCGCGAAGCTCCCGGAGGCTCCCTGGAGGGCGGGGTCGTAGGTCATGGGCACCAGCGTGGACGTCCCGAGGGGATCGATCACCCGGGCCGAGTACTCGACGCCGGTTCCGAGCGGCCCGCCGAGGAAGGCTCCGGCGCGGATCTCGACCGGCCCCGTGCCGTCGACCACCGAACGCGGGGAGATGCCCGCGTAGCAGTCGGGGCCGGGGTTCTCGACGTGACCCAGCAGGTAGGTGAGCTGCGCGTCCGGCGTCTGGGCCGCGAGCGTCAGCCGCCAGTCTCCCGGGGTCGGGTTCGTTACCCGCACGATGCGGTAGAACTCGTCGGAGATCACGCCCGGCGATGCGTGGGTGATCAGCTCGCCGCCCGGCCCTTCGAGCCGGAACGCCGGGTTCCAGGTCCCGGGCAGCTCGTTGCGCGTCGACAGGATCAGGTTCAGCCGATCGGCGTCGGTCTCGACCGGGATCACGAACATCTCCTCCTCCGGCAACTGCTGGCGGATGATGCTCGTGCCCTGCGTCCCCTCCGCAGGGGCGGCGGTGGTGACCGGTACCGGGACGCTGCTCAGCCCGCGCACCGCCGACAGCGTCCGGGGCACGACCGGGACTTCGCCACGGAAGCGGGCGTACAGCTCGGCGTACAGTGTAGGCAGCTCGAAGCCCTCGTCGCTGCCCAGGAGCGTGCCGCCGGTCTCGTCGGCGACACGGCTCAGGAATTCCGTATCGGCCATGCTGCCGAGAGGGACGGCGTAGATCTGGATGCCGTCGTCGCGCATCGCCTCGGCCACGTCCTGAGGGTCGAGGGTGCCGGTGGTCTGCTCACCGTCGGTGAGGAGGAAGACGGCCTGCTGTTGGGTCGGATCGGATGCCGCCTCGGCCCCGAGCTGGGTACGTGCCAGCTCGAGTGTGTCTCCGATGGCGGTGTTGCCGGCAGCCGTCAGGCCATCGATCCGGTCCTGGAACGACGTGAGGGGGTGGTCCGACGGAGTGGCCGAAGCGTCCAGCTCGATCGGACGAATGTCGAGCTCCGTCGCCGGGGTGCTCGCGAACGAGATGAACCCGATCTCCACGTCGGAGCCCGCCTGAAGGTCGGCGAACGCCCGTGCCCCGGCCTTCGCCCAGTCGATCCGTGTCCGCACGTCGCC
Organism: uncultured Thermoanaerobaculia bacterium; assembly: GCA_964560325.1. Classification (GTDB taxonomy): domain Bacteria; phylum Acidobacteriota; class Thermoanaerobaculia; order Multivoradales; family DATKCC01; genus CAZLLV01. Next base: position 2,730 of record CAZLLV010000119.1, read on the forward strand.
GAAGTTCGCACGGTCCGCGTTCATGCTGTTCGAGCGGTCGACGATGAGGACGATCTGGTCTGCGCCGGCGACCCGCACGTCGAAGCTCACACCGGTTCCGGCATCGGCGCAGCTCCCCGGCTCCGCGTCGGCCGGCAGCCCGCCCGGCACCGCCCAGGTGAGGGAGTAGAACGTCGACGCGTTCTGGACCATCCACTCCCAGTCCGAGAGCGGAGTCGTGCCGGCATTGAGTGCACCGACGGTGACCGCCGAGGCCTCCCACCGGTCGGTGGCGGTGTTCCACTTCCTCTCGCAGGCCGTCGTGCCGGGGCAGGCGCCGAGCTGCGTCAGCCCACCCGCCGTGATCCGGCTACCCCCGAACGGGGCCGCGACCGCGCCGGCGGACTCGGCGAGCCGATCGGGCCCCGCGGTGTCGACCACCACGTCCAGCTCCGCGTCCGCGGCGCCGTTGGCGAGGTCGGTGACCGACAGCGTCGGATCGGTGAACATCGGATCGGACACCGCGGTTCCGTCGACCGTGTCCAGCACACCCGCACCGGTGAACCCGAGGTCGATCGAGCCGAGGATCCGGAGGTCCCCGTCGGTGCCGCCGGTGAAGAGACCGTCGTCGGCGCCGAAGTGGACGGTCCAGGCGTTCGCGCCCGTGTGCTCGGCGAACATCGAGAGCTCGATCGACGAGCCGTCACCGACGCCCGTGAAGACTCCGAGCGAGTCGATCAGCTCCATCTTCCGGACTCCAGCGGCGGACGCGGTGGCGGTGTCGAAGTCGGTGTCGTCGAAGGCGGCGACCGGAGCGGCGGAGAACAGCGAGCCGCGGAGGTCGAGCCGGTCGCCCGGCCGCGGTGGCGGACAGGTGTTCGGAGGCAGGACCGAGTCGCCGCGCAGTAGATCGAAGTTCGCGGCGACGCTGAACTCGCTCATCAGCGGCGACAGCGGGCAGGTTTCCCCGGCGTTGCAGTCGGCGTCGCGTAGACAGCCCACACCGGTGAAGACACCGCCGCCGGTCCGGCATTGCTGGTAGCCCGACTGCTGCATGATGGTGTGGTTCTGCTCGTCGGTCGAGCCCGGGTCGAAGGAGCGACCGATGCCGCACGGCCCGCCGAACCGGCGCTGCTCGTCGTACTGATCGCCCAGCCCCAGGACCAGGTGGCCGAGCTCGTGGAGGAGCACGTCGGCGCGGATCGCGCCGTAGGTCAGGGAGATCCGATTGCCTTCGTTGTGCACCGGCAGACCCGAGGAGCCGGACCGAGAGAGCGCGCCGGGCGGGAAGTACCAGACGTCGCCCGCCGGCTCGCTCGCGCCGCCGGCCGACAGCCGCACCTCGTCGATCCGCATCCGTCCCTCGGTGGCGTCGCAGAGCATTCGGCTGACACGGCGGACCTGATCCTGCACCGTGGTGATGTCGTTCGCCGTGGGGACGAAGCGGAAGTGGAAGTTGAGGTCCAGGCCGCCCGCGGCGTCGACGCTGCCGCCGCCGGCGAAGGCGGCGCCGGGCGAGATCCAGATCCAGAGGAAAGCCAGTACGGCGAGAATCAGGTGACCGCGTCGAACGGTGCTCATGTCGTCCCCCTCTGCCTCGGCCGAAGGCGAGGCGATGTGGTTCGGAGGAGGACAACGGTCCTCTTACCGACTCTCCCTCACTTGCAGAAAAACTGGAGAGGTAGTCCGCTCACCGCCGCCAGAAGCGGACGGTGACCAGCGCCATGATCGAGTAGACCTCGAGCCGGCCGAGCCACATGAGGAGCGTCATGATCAGCTTCGAAGGCGCCGAGAAGAAGGCGAAGTTCTCGACCGGGCCGACGGCTTCGAGGCCGGGGCCGATGTTGCCGAGGGTTGCCGCGGCGGCGGTGGCGGCGGTGACCAGGCTCTGGTCGCCCAGGAAAGTGAGCGCCACCGTGCCCACGCCCCAGCTCGTGAGGTAGAGGATGAAGAAGCCGGCGACGCTCCGGACCACGCCCTCGGGCACCGGCGTGCGTCCGACCATGACGGAGATGACCGAGCTCGGGCTGAAGATCAGCCGCACCTCGCGCCACGCTGCTTTCAAGCCGATCGCCATCCGCATCACCTTCATGGAGCCGGCGGTCGAGCCGGCACAGCCGCCCACGAACATGAGCGCCACGAGCAGCATGCGCGAGGCGTTCGGCCAGGTCTCGAAGTCGGCGGTCGCGTAGCCGGTCGTGGTCTGGATCGAGACCACCTGGAAGAGCGCGTCGAGGAGCGCCCGGAAGGGGTTCGAGTAGAGGTCGCTCGCGAGGATCGACCCGGTGACGACCGCCGTCGCCCCGAGGAGGATCAGCCCGTAGAGCCGCAGCTCCGGGTCGCGCAGGACGCTCTTCCAGCCGGCCCGGTGGCGCAGCCCGAAGTAGAGCGAGAAGTTGGCACCGGCGAGCACCATGAAGACGATCACGATCAGGTGCACCCAGACCGAGTCGAAGGCGGCGATCGAGTCGGCGCGGGGGGAGAAGCCGCCGGTCGAGAGGGTGGAGAAGGTGTGGGTCAGCGCGTCGTAGAGGTCGAGTCCGGCGAGCATCAGGAGCACCGCCTCGGCGGCCGAGAGCAGGAGGTAGAGCCGCCAGAGGACCGACGCCGTGTCCCGGATGTGCGGCATGAGGGCCTCGGCGGTCGGCCCCGGCACCTCGAGCTTGTAGAGGAAGCGCGCGCCCGGGCCGAGCTCGGGCAGGAGCGCGACGAAGAGGACGATGATCCCCATGCCGCCGAGCCACTGCGTGAAGCAGCGCCAGAAGAGCACGCCCCGCCCGGCGGCCTCGATGTCGAGGAGCACCGTGGCGCCGGTGGTGGTGAAGCCGGAGGCCGATTCGAAGAGCGCGTCGACCGGGCTCGTCAGCGTGCCGGTCAAGAGGTACGGCACGGCACCGAAGACCGACGCGAGCATCCAGCCGCCGACCACGATCAGGATCCCTTCCCGCCGGTAGACCTCGCCCGCGCCGCGGCCGGCGAGCATCATCAAGCCGCCGGCGAGCGCGGTCGCGACGCCCGATCCGAAGAAGGCCGAGGCGTCCGCGCCCTCGCCGTACAGGAGGGCACAGAGCGCCGGCGCGAGCAGCGCCAGGGCGAGGACGACGAGCAGGCGCCCGAGGATGCGGAGGACCGGCCGCCAGCTCAAGTCCTGGCTCCGGGGGCCGGCTCACGCGCCGGGTCGCGCCCGGGGAAGAGGAGCTGCACGGTGCCGAGCTCCTCTTCGCGCACGAAGAGGATCACGAGATCCCCCGCCTCCAGCCGATCGGGCCCACGCGGCACGAAGACCTTGCGCCCCCGCGCCACCGCGCCCACGATCAGGCCGCGCGGAGGGTTCATTTCGGCGAGCGTCACACCGGCCGCCGGGCTCGCCTCGTAGAGCCGCCGCTCGAGCACCTGCGCGGCCCCCCGGCGCAGCGACACGATGTTCACCGAGTAGCCGCTCTCGATGTACTCGCGCACCCGCTCGGAGGCGAGCGCGCGGGGCGAAAAGACGTTGCGCAGCCCCAGGCGCTTCCAGAGGTGCGAGGTCTCGCCCCGGTCGACCAGGGCCGCCACCTGCGGCACGCCCAGGTCCTGCGCCAGGAGCGACGCCATCAGGTTGCTGTCGTCGTGGCCGGTGAGTGCCACGAAGGTGCTCGCCCGGTCGAGGCGCTCGGCCTTCAAGAGCTGGAGGTCGGTCGCGTCACCGTGGAGGATCTCGAAGTCGGGGAAGAGGGCGGCGAGCTCCCGCGCCCGCTCGCGGGCGCGCTCGATGATCTTGACCTCGACGTCGAAGCCCTCGAGGGCGCGCGCCACGGTGGTGCCGGTCGCACCGCCGCCGGCGATCACCACCGTGCCGAGCCGCTCGGGCCGGTCGGTCACCATGCGCTCGAAGCGGCTGATGACCTCGGTCCGCCCGAGGATCAGCGCGTCGTCGTCCGCTTGGGCCCGGTCGTCGCCGCCCGGGATGATCAGCTCGTCGCCGCGGAAGAAGGCGACCACCAGGCTGTCCTCCGGCAGCTCCACGTCCTTGAGCGGTCGCAGGGTGAGCGGCGAGCCCCCCTGGAGGTGGATCTTCCGGAGCTGGACCTTGCCCTCGGCGAAGTACTCGACCGCCACCGTGTTGTGGCCGCGGATGAGGTTGAGGATGCGGGTCGTGGTGAGGAGCTGGGTCGACATCAGGAGGTCGACGTAGAACGCTTCCTCGTAGATCTCGCGGCGGGCGAGGAGCTCGCCGGCCGCCGCCACCCGTACCACGGTGCGGCGGGCACCCAGCTTCTTCGCCAGCAGCGACGCCGCCAGGTTCGCCTCGTCGGAGGAGGAGACGGCGATGAACAGGTCGCACTCGTGCGCCCGCGCCTGCTCGAGCACCGGCACGTGGGCGCCGTTGCCGAGCACGGTGAGCACGTCGAGCTCCTCGTCCGCCCGCGCAACCCGCACCGGGTCGGCGTCGATCAGGACCACGTCGTGCCCCTCGGCGGAGAGCGTCCGCGCCAGGTGGTAGCCCACCTCGCCGGCCCCCATGACGACGTATCGTTTCCGTTCCACCGTTTCCTCTCGCGCCGTGGCGGGCGGCAGTGTACAACGGCGCTCGCGCCCCCATGCGAAATGCCGGCCGCGGCGGAGCGGTTACACTCCACGGGCCGCACGTCGCACGGCGAGCGGCGCCCGCGCGTTGACACCCTCTTCGGCGCTGCCTTAGACTGGCGCGCGCGTTATCGGCCGGGGCGTAGCGCAGCCTGGTAGCGCATCTGCTTTGGGAGCAGAGGGTCCCCAGTTCAAATCTGGGCGCCCCGACTCACGCGCGACCCGGCTGCCTGTAGCTCAGCTGGATAGAGCGACGGACTTCTAATCCGTTGGTCGGGGGTTCGAATCCCTCCAGGCAGACCAACCGCCGATACGCTACGACGTTGTTCGAAATTTCGTGCGCCCCTAGCTCAGCTGGATAGAGCGACGGCCTCCGGAGCCGTAGGTCAGAGGTTCGAATCCTCTGGGGCGCACCATCCTCCCCTTCCTTCTGTCTCCGCAGCGCCCGGTCGAGAGGCCGTTCATGCGTCGCGTGCTATCATTGCGGAAATTCGCTCGCGAGGTGACGACATGATCCGCAGGAAGCTCAGCCCGACGCTTTTCGGACCGGCCCTCTTCGTGTTGGTCTTGGCGGCGCTCTGCGCCGTTCCGGCCGCGGCGGAGATCTACCACGTCCAGCTCGCCAACGGCGAGGAGTTCGACAGCCGCTATCCGCCCGAGGAGGCGAGCTGGGACCGTGACCTGCTCCTCTTCCACAGCGAGACCGGCAACTGGGTCGGAATCCGCCGGGACGAGGTGGTCGAGGTCGCGATCGAGACCGAGCTGCGCGGCGCCGGCCGCCGCATCGACGCCTCCACCATCTACGTCGGCCGGACCGCCAGCACGGCCCCGGGCGCCGAGGAAGAGGCGGATCCGGCGGTGGCGCTGCTCCAGTCGATCTACGAGCAGAACCAGTCGCAGCAGAACTACTCGATCGAGCAGTTCGTCGAGCCGGGCGAGACCGGCGGCGGCATCCCGGTCGGCTTCACCCAGCAGGTGACGCCGCCGATCGGCGTGCCGGCCGAGAACCCGCAGTAACGACCGACGCGGTAGACTGAAGGACCGCCGCGGTTCGCCGCGGCATCGCCGCCCGGGCGCCGTGCCCGGGCGCTTGACAACTCTCGACGGTGTGGCGAAGGGAAGCTGGTGAGAGACCAGCGCGGCCCCCGCCACTGTAACCGGCGACGAAACCGGAATCGCGCCACTGCGCGGCCCGATCCCGCCGATCCAGCCACTCCGGCCGGATCGTACGGAGGTCGACCTCGTGGGAAGGCCCGGGAGTAGGTGAGCCGGAAGCCAGGAGACCTGCCCACCGTCCGACGCTCAGGAGATCCCACGGGGAGTGGGCGACGAGCTCGCGCCGCGGTCGCCGTCCGGCTCCGTGGCCCCTGCCGCCGTTCCCCCTCGTTCCGGCCGGTTCCCCGGCCTTCCTCCGGAGATCCCGCGCGTCGCTCCGACGAAAGGAGCACGCTCTTGCGCGCCATCCTGTTCGCCGTCGGCATCCTCGGGGGTGTGATGCCGGCTCCGGGCCTCCATGCCCAGTCCGTTCAGTCCGTCCAGTCCGCCCCCCCGGCGGACGCCACGCCCCCTGCCTACGACGAGGCGATCGTCGTCACCGCCACCCTCGAAGAGGAGGCGGGCGACGAGGTCCCCGCGACCGTCACCGTGATCGACCGGGAGGAGATCGAGGAGCGCCAGGAGGCCTCGGTCGCCGACCTCCTGCGCACCGTCCCCGGCGTCGACGTCGCCCGCTCCGGCTCGCCCGGCAAGGCGGCTTCGGTCTTCGTGCGCGGCGCCAACTCGAACCAGACGCTGGTGCTGTGGAACGGCGTCGAGCTGAACGACCCCTACTTCGGCGGCTTCGACTGGTCGTTCCTCTCGACCGAGGGCGTCGAGCGCGTGGAGGTGGCGCGCGGGCCGTTCAGCGCCCTCTACGGCAGCCACGCGATCGGCGGCGTGGTGCAGGTACTGACCGGCGGTCCGCCGGGCGCCCGGGTGACGGTCGAGGGCGGGAGCGACGACTACCGGCGCGCTGCCGCGAGCGGCGGGTTCGAGCGCGGCGCCTTCCGCTTCGACGTCGCGGGCCACGCGCGCCGCGGCGAGGGGCGGCTCGACAACGACTTCTTCGACGGTGAGGAGGCGACCGCTCGCGCCCACTGGACGGTCGAGAACGCCTGGGGGCCGGCCGCCGGCACCCTCGGCGTCGGCCTGGTAGCGCGGGCGAACCACGCCGAGATCGGCCTGCCGTACGACTTCGCCGAGGCCCCGGCGCCGGAGCGCGTGCAGGAGCGCGAGACCGGGCAGCTCGCGGTGCCGGTGAGCTGGGTCTCGGAGAGCGGGCGCTGGGATGTCGACGCGCAGGTCGGCCACACCCGGACCGACCTGGCGCTCCGCGACCCGGGCAACCCGTTCGACGAGAGCGAGACCGACGCGGACCGCACCGCCGGCCGCCTGGTCGTGACCCGCCGCTTCGCACTGCCGGGCACGGAGGGGAGCGACAGCTCGTGGGCCGCCGTGGGTGGCGACTGGGAGCGCGAGGAGGTGACCGCCGTCACCTCGTTCGGAACGCCGCTCGACGGCCGCAGCCAGTCCAACCGGTCGGCCTTCGGGGAGCTCTTCCTGCGCTCCGGCCGCTGGATCGCCGACGTCGGTCTGCGCCACGACGACCACGAGGCGTTCGGTGGCGAGACGACCTTCAAGGCCTCCGGCTCGGTGGCGATCGCTCCGGCGTTGCGCTTGCGCGGCGGCTACGGCGAGGGCTTCCGGGCGCCGTCGCTCGGCGACCTCTACTATCCCGGCTTCGGCAACCCCGACCTCCAGCCCGAGACCTCCGAGAGCTACGAGCTCGGGGCGGACTGGACGCCGGAGGCGGCGGGCGAGGGGCGGTGGCGCCTGTCGCTGGTCGGTTTCGCCACCGACTTCGAGGACCTGATCGTCTTCGACTTCGTCTCTTTCCTGCCGCAGAACGTCGGCCGGGCGCGCAGCCGGGGCGTCGAGGCGGCGGTGGGGTACTCGCGTCCGGCGGTCGCGGCGCGCGTCTCCGCCACCTGGCAGGACGCCGAGGATCTCGACACCGGCGAGCCGCTCCTCCGCCGTCCCGAGCAGAGCGCCTCGGCGGTCGTCACCTGGCGGCCCGGTATCGCCGCCGCCCGCGACTGGACCTTCGACGCCGCCGGGCGTTACGTCGGCGCGCGAGCCGATTTCGGCCGCGACCTGCCGAGCCACACGGTGGTCGACCTCGCGGCGGCGTACCGGTGGACCGAGCACCTCCAGCCGCGCGTGCGCCTCGAGAACGCCCTCGACGAGGAGTACGAGGAGGTCGCCGGCTTCCCCGCGCCCGAGCGCACGTGGGTGATCGGACTGGCGTTGGGGCTTTGAAAGCCGGTGAGGAGGCTTCACGTCTCCGCCGGTCCTGGATCGTCCCGCTCGTCCTGACCGCCG
>CAZLLV010000120.1:0-3073 GCA_964560325.1 uncultured Thermoanaerobaculia bacterium
CGCCCGCTACCTCGAGACGCCGCTCGTCGAGCGGGAGCGGGCACCGCACCGCCTGGCGGCGCTCCGCGGGCTGTTCGAAGAGGCAGGGGTGCCCGAGGCGCGGATCGAGCGCTTCGGCGAGGAGCGGCCGGAGGGCCCGGAGATCCTGATCGGCGGTCCGGGCGGCCCGGAAGAGCTGTCGGCGACGGACGGCGCCGGCGGGCGGCTGGTGCTGCGGGTGGCGGCGGTCGGGCCGTCGGTGCGTGCCCTCTTCGCGCTGGCGGTGCGGGAGATCGCGGCCCCCGGGCCGGCCGCCGGCTGGGCCGCGGCGGAGGACGCATCGCCGCCGACCGCGGCCGGCGGCACGGAGATCGTGGGCGAGAGCCCGCCGCTCCGGGCGGCGGTCGCCCGCGCCGCGCGGCTCGCTTCGGGCGACCTGCCGATCCTGGTGACCGGCGAGAGCGGCACCGGCAAGGAGCTGGTGGCGCGCCTCGTCCACCGCGAGAGCGGCCGGCGCGGCGAGCTGGTCGCCATCAACTGCGCCGCGCTCTCCGAGAACCTCCTCCTCTCCGACCTCTTCGGGCACGTCCGGGGCGCCTTCACCGGCGCCGACCGCGACCGCGCCGGGGTGTTCGAGACGGCGGGCGGCGGCACCGTCTTCCTCGACGAGATCGGCGATCTGCCGGTGGCGGCCCAGGGGACGCTCCTGCGGGTGCTCCAGGAGGGCGAGGTGCGCCGCCTCGGCGAGAGCCTGCCGCGCCCGGTCGACGCCCGCCTGGTCGCCGCCACCCACCGGGAGCTGACGTCGATGGTGGAGGAGGGGAGCTTCCGCCGCGATCTCTTCTTCCGCCTGAGCGTGGCGCGGGTCGAGCTGCCGCCGCTCCGCGAGCGGGAGGGCGACGTGCTCCGGATCGCCGAACGGCTGCTCGCCGAGCTGGCGCCGGGGGCGCGGCTCTCCGCCGCGGCGCGGGCCCGCCTGGTGGCCCATCCGTGGCCGGGCAACGTGCGCGAGCTGAAGCACGTGCTGGAGGTGGCGGTGGCGCTCGCGGGTGCCGGGCGTACGGACGGTTCCGGCGGCGAGATCGGCCCGGAGCACCTGGAGCTCGCGCCGCCCGCCGGGGAGGGAGGGGGTGCCGGCCGCCCGCCGGTTGCGGCGGGGGACTACCACGCCCGGGTGGAGGCGTTTCGGCGGCGGCTGGTGTGCGAGGCGCTCGAAGAGAGCGGCGGCAAGCGGGCCGAGGCCGCGCGGCGGCTCGGGGTCACCCGCCAGGCGCTGTCGTACATGGTCAAGACACTACGGATTACTTCGTAGGGCGGGATCGCATCCCGCCCTACGACGCGTACAGGAGATAGAGGTTCGGGAGGGGGCGTCCCTCACCCCCGTGAGGGGGAAGAGGGAACGAGGGAGATGGGGGCGATCAGCCGAAGGTCTTCCCGACGAGCTTGGCGACCGCTTCGAGGCCGGCGACGTCGTCCTCGGTGAAGGCGGCCGGCTGGTGGGAGTCGACGTCGAGCACCGCGACCAGCTCGCCGCCGGGGGCGATCACCGGCACCACCACCTCGGAGCGGGCCGCCGCGTCGCAGGCGATGTGGCCCGGGAACGCGTGCACGTCGGGGACGAGCTGGCTCTTGCCCTCGCGGGCCGCGGCGCCGCAGACGCCGCGATCGAAAGAGATCTCCAGGCAGCCGACCGGTCCCTGGTAGGGGCCGACGCGCAACACCCCGGGCGCCACGACACGATAGAAACCGGTCCAGCTCGCGTAGGGGATGCGGGAATGAACCACCGACGCCGCGGTCGCCATGGCGGCGATCGGATCGTCGAGGTCCGTCAGCAACGATTCGATCTCCGGGATCATCGCCCGATAGGTCTCCTGCCGGCGCGTCGGGGCTTCGGTCGTCATGAGGGGAGTGTAGCGCGAGGTGTCGCGTGCCGGCGAAAAAGTTCCCGCCGGGCATTGACTCACTTTTGAACCGTTTTTATAATGAAGGTTGACCGAGGAGCGAGCGAGCAAAGCTCAGTCAGAGAGCAGAACTTTTCCTTTCCGATCATCCAGAGGGGGCGAGCATGGCGAAAGCCGAAGACCAGGAAGCGCTGTATACCTTGACCGAAGTCTCCGAGAAGACCGGCATCTCCATGCCGACGCTCCAGCGCTACAAGAAGAATTATCAGGACCGCATCCCGTCGGTCGGCAAGGGGCGGACGCAGCGCTATCCGGAGAACGCACTCGAAGTGTTCGAGGAGATCAAGAAGGAGAACGTCAAGCGACGGGGCCGGCCGCCGAAGGCCGAGGGCAAGAAGAAGGCGGGCCGCCCCAAGAAGAGCGCGCCCACGACCTCCGACGCGAGTGGCGATCTGCTCACGCTGACCAAGATCTCGGAGGAGACCGGCATCTCGGACCCCACCCTCGTGCGGTACGTGAAGATGCATGGCGACCGCATCCCCTCCGAGGGCGAGGGGCGCTCGCGGCGGTATCACCCGGGAGCGGTCGGAGTGTTCCAGGAGATCCGTTCGGAGAGCTCCCGGGGGCGGAAGAAGAAGTCCTCGGGCGGCGACGGCGGTGCCAAGACCCGAAGCCGGTCCGGCGGTGGCGGCGAGGACATCGGCAAGCGGGTCGAGTCGCTGGAGAAGGCCCAGGCGAGCCTCGAGAAGCAGATCCGCGAGCTGATCAAGCAGGTCAAAAAGCCGCTGAAACTCACGATCAACCGGTGAGGGGTTTGGAGGGGGGATCAGTCGAAGTGATCCCAGCCGATCTCGGGCATCGGGCGGCGGTCGCCGCCTCGGATCAGCTCGATCTCCCCCCCCTCGGTCAGCCGTCCGATCGGCCGGCACCCGAGCTCCGGCGGCGGTGCATCGTCCGGCGGCAGGGCGAAGAGCAGCACGTAGTCCTCGCCGCCGCCGAGCGCCAGCTCGACCGGATCGTCGCCGAGGGCTTCGCAGAGGCCGGCGAAGCCCTCCGCCAGCGGCAGCTCCTCCGCCTCCACCTCGGCTCCCACCCCGCTCTCGCGCGCCAGGCGCGGCAGGTCGCGCGCCAGCCCGTCCGACAGGTCGAGCGCCGCGGCGCGCGGCCGCGACGCGAGCCAGCGACCGAGCCCG
>CAZLLV010000121.1:0-4800 GCA_964560325.1 uncultured Thermoanaerobaculia bacterium
TCTCCCCCGCCGCGCCGGGCCGTAGGCCGCGTTGCCCCCGGCCGGACCCGCATCGAAGGCACGTCCACCCCAACCACCCCGCCCCGCCCTTCGCGTCGAAGTCGATTTGCGGTTCCGCGGCACGGGATGCCGATCGGCGGCATAAGCCGCGGTTTATGGCACGATCTACGAAACCGCGGCGGCGCCCGAGGCTGGGAGCCCCTCGACTTTGCATTCATCCGTCGCATATACTGCATGCACGAGGTGAAGGCATGAAGACTCTGACGGTCAGAAACCTGCCAGCCGACTTGGCCGAAGCGCTCGACCGGGAGAAGAGGCGCAGGGGGTCGTCCCTCAACCGGACGGTGATCGACCTGCTCAGTCAGGGCCTCGGCGTGGGCGGTGTCCGCTCGAACGGTCTCGGGCGCCTCGGAGGGAAGTGGAGCGAGGAGGAGCTCGAGGAGTTCGAACGTGCGATCTCCCCGTTCGAGCAGACCGACGAAGAGCTGTGGCGATGAGCCGCTACTGCCTGGACACCTCGGCCTACAGCCGGTTCCAACGCGGCGATGAACGGGTGCGTGAGCTGCTGGACCGTGCTGACTGGGTCGGAATGCCTGCGGTGACGGTCGGCGAGCTCCGCACGGGCTTCCTGCTCGGCTCTCACCGGACGCGCAACGAAGACGAGCTTCGCGAGTTCTTGCAGAATCCGGTGGTGGAGGTGCTCCCGGTCGACATGGAAACGACCCGTCACTACGCATCGATCGTCGTCGATCTCCGACGGGCAGGGACGCCTTTACCGACCAACGACGTCTGGATCGCAGCCAGTGCCGCACGCGAAGGCGCCGCCGTCCTCACGTTCGATCGACACTTCGAGACGATCCAGCGGGTCGGATCGCTGGTGCTGGAAGCCGGCTAGGACTCGGTGAACGCCACGAGGTGTCGAGGATCTCGCAGCCGGGATCCTGCCGCTCGGGCCGGCAGGTGAGGGTGACGCGGTAACGCGGGGACGGTCTACCCGTCTGGCAGGGAGGCTCGCCAGAGGGCCAGCAAGACGCCCGCCATCAGCAGGGTCATCGTGAGAGCCTCAGGGACACGCTGGTACTCGGTGAGTTGGACATGCCGGGGGCGTTCCGGGTCGTAGAGGACCGTGAGGCTCTGGCCTTCAACGTAGTTGTCTCGGGATTTCCCAAGGTCGATGCGGGAACGAACTGTCTCGCGGTCTGTGGGGAAGCGGATGGAGAGGGCGACCAGCCGATCGGTTCTCCCTACGGAACCTCTGTAGCGACCGAGGTGAACCTGAGGCCGCAGCTTGATCTGGACATCGGTCACTACGGCCGTCGCCGTCCGGTAGCGGTGGTTGAACCGCTTCGCCCGGTATGAGCTGTAGAGACCGAAGACGAGCAGTGCGATCGTGAGGACGAGGAGCAGGTTGGCGCTCATCCTCTCGAAAGCCCTGGTTCCCGAGGTCTTGTACGGTCTGCGTCTCGATCTCGCCATGGCGTGAGCTCTCTGCTCGTACGCCGCCGCGTCCGGTTGATTCGGCGCCCCGAGTCGACTCGTGGTGTCGGTCGAGGATCATCGACGATCTTCGGAGATCGTCTTCGAGAGGGGGGCGCCTCGGGGATTGACGCTTCGAAGCCCTTGAGGCTTGCCGCCGCTCCACCGGGGGCTGCGGCTGGCTTCCGAGATGTCTTCGCCTCGATCGATGCCTTCGCCGGTCCGGATCCGGTCAGCGAGGCGTCGCCGGAGGTGGGCTCGCACAACCTCCTCGAGGGCACGGTCGACCGTATCTTGAACCCCTTGGGTGCCGAGCACCCGCTGTGCCCGCGTGAGCCGGTCTTCGTCGATCTCGAGCGAGGTGTGCCGCATGGCGCGAGTTTATGCTTTCGTCCGCCGGCCCTGGGCGTGCAGGGTCGGACTCGGCTGTTGTCCGTGGTCGAGGCGCGATAGGGTCGTGGCGCTGATCGACACGCTGTCACGAGCTACGGAAAGGACGAATCGATGGGATTTGCCGATTGGGGGTCGAAGCCCGGAGAGAGCGACCGGCGCCGGCGCGAGCACGAGGCGGAGTTGGAGACGATTCGCCGCGAGGGTGCCGTGGAGGTCGCGGGCATTCACGAGGAGGTCCGTCAGTCGGCCCGGGATCACGCCGCCTACCGGGACTGGATACGGACGACGGGCCGGACCGATGTTCCCTTCGAAGACTGGAAGGCGGGTCGCTACGTCCACGTGGTGATTCGGAGAAAGCTGTAATGGACGATGTTCTTCAGGCGGCTCTCATGAGCTAGGAGGAGTTGCGCCGGGAGCTGGCGGTGCTGCTGTTCCAGCAGGATCGCCTGACCTTGGCGCAGGCTGCGGGCTTGGCGAACGTCGACCGGCTGCAGTTCCAACACCTCCTCGCGAGCCGTAGGATGCCAATCCATTTCGATATCGAGGACTTCGAGCAGGATCTGGAGACGCTACGGTCCGTAGGTCAGCGGTGATCGTCGCCTAGTCTGGCGAGGTGCCAGGGAGCTCGGAGACTAGCGTTCGTAAGGACTTCGGCGCGGTGACGGACCGACGGTCTTGCTTGGAAGCGGCCAGGTCCATTAGAGGAGCGTCACCCACCACCGAGCGCCGAGGGTCCGGCCGGGGGCATCGCGGCTGGAGGTGGTCGAGCAAGCGGAGCCGGCACGCTCGGTATGAGGGCACGGCCGCTCCCCCGCGCAGCGAGTCCAGGCGAGGCCTACGGCGGAAGTCTTCTCAGCCGAGCCGTGCCGGAGGCCGCGATGCCCCCGGCCGGACCCGCATCGGAGGCAATTCCGGCCCCCCCAACCTCTGTCTCCTGCTCTTCCTACCGAATCAGTCGATTCCGCGCCGGGCCGCGCGCACCGAGACGCCGCCGCGGCCGCGCACGTCGATCTCGATCGCGGCCAGCTCCTCTTCGTCGAGCGGCCGGTCGGTGGCCACCCCGAGGACGTACTGATTGCGCAGCTCGCCCTCCAGCGCGGCGTAGGCGCGCCCGAGCTCGTCCGGGCTCACGATCCAGTACAGGTCGCCGCCGGTCTCGCGTGCGAACGCCGAGAGCAAGAGGTTGTGGCGGGCGCTGCTCGAGGCGGTGCGGCTGCCCGTGATCGAGAGGAAGTAGACCGGCACGCCGGCCCGGCGGGCGAGCCGGCGGCAGCTCCGGGAGCTTTGCTCGCTCCCCACGTCGCGACCGTCGGTGAGCACGACCAGCGCCCGCCGTCCCGGCAGCTTCGAGAGCTCCTCGACGCCGAGCGCGATCGCGTCGTAGAGCGCGGTGTCGCCCCCCACGTCCAGATCGTCGAAGGCGTCGGCGAGCGCGTCCCGGTCGCCGGTCAGCGGGCGGACCAGACGGGGCTGGGTGTCGACGTCGATCAGTAGCGCCCGGTCGTCCGCCGCGAGCACCTGGTCGAGGAAGCGATCGGCGGCCGCTCGGGCATCGGTCATCACCGGCGCCATGCTGGCCGAGGAGTCGACCAGCAGGCCGAGCAGGAGCGGCACCTCGTCCGCCTCGCGCACCCAATGGATCGGCAGATCCCGGCCGTCGAGGAGGACCCGGAAGTCGTTCTCGCCGAGCCCGAGCACCGGCCGGCCGCCGCGCCGGGTGGCGACGGCGTAGAGCTCGACCAGAGTGACGTCGATCGATTCGCCCTGGGGGATGGGGTGCGGAGGCGAGGCACCCGGCGGCTCGCCCGCGGCCGCGAGAGCCGGGACGAGGAGGGCGCAGAGCGCGAGGATCATCGCTCGACGAGGAGGCATGACGCTCCCGGCATGTTACACCCCGCGCTCGGCTACGATCCGGCCATGGAGCTGCGCGAGCTCGCCCTGCGGATCGTCACCACCGAGAGCCTGGAGGAGAAGCTCGCGCCCGTGGCGGCGGCCGATCTCACCGACGAGGAGCCGGGCGAGCCGCTCCGCCTCTCCTCGCCCGGCCGCCCGCCCGGCCTGGAGATCGCCCCCGCGGGCGCGGTCAAGGTGCCGCCGGTCGAGGGGATGGCCGATCCGGCGCAGCGGGCGCGCATCCTCCACGCACTCGCCAACCACGAGCTCCAGGCGGTCGAGCTCTTCGCCTGGGCTCTCCTCGCCTTCCCGCAGGCGCCGCCGGAGCTCCGGCGCGGGCTCGCCCGGGTGCTCGCCGACGAGCAGCGCCACACGCGGATGTATGCGGCGCGCTCGGAGGCTCTCGGCCAGCCGTTCGGCACGCTTCCGGTGACCGGCTACTTCTGGGGCAAGGTCGACTCGATCCGTTCGCCGCGCGAGTTCGTCTGCGCCATGTCGCTCACCTTCGAGAACGCCAACCTCGACCACACGGTCGACTACGCCGAGGCGGCGCGGCGGGCGGGCGACGAGACGACCGCCGCGGTCGTCGACCGGGTGCACCGGGACGAGATCGAGCACGTGCACTTCGGCTGGACCTGGCTCGGCCGCTTCAAGGAGGAGGGCGAGTCGATGTGGGACGCCTTCCGCCGGAGCCTCGACTGGCCGCTCCGCCCGGCGAAGGCGCGCGGTGCGCGCTTCCATCGGAGCGGGCGCGAAGCGGCGGGGCTCGACCCGGAGTTCATCCGGCTCCTCGAGGCGGAGGAGCTGGCCGAGGAGGCAGACTCCTGAGGCGGATCGTCGCGAACCTCGACTTCGAGGAGGAGCTGCGGGCGGCCTCCCCGGAGCTCGCCGGCCGGTCTCGCTACCGGCCCCTGTCGGCCGCCGCGCGCCGAGCCGCTGCCGAGGCCGGCGCCCGCCGCGCCGCCGTCGCCCGGCCGGGCGACCGGCGCTGGCTCCCCGGCCCGCCGCCGGCCGGCGTCGATGCGCCCGACGGGGTGA
>CAZLLV010000122.1:0-8436 GCA_964560325.1 uncultured Thermoanaerobaculia bacterium
CGCGTGCGGCGCGCCCTCCTTGCCGCGCGCGGCCGGGTGCCCCTCCTCGGTGTAGCGCCAGAACATGTGCTGGATGCGGTCGGTGGCGTCGAACACGCAGACCAGCACGCCCTTCTTCAGCTTGTCGAGGGCGGCGAAGAACATGCTCTGCCGCTCGCGGTCGATGTCGTAGGAGAGCTTCAGGAAGGCGCCGTCGTCGATCACGTCCTCGTTGAGCGCCCAGGTGTCCTCGGCGAGCCCGAGGGTAGAGAACGGCCCGATCCGCTTGGCGAGGTAGGTCGAGTAGTAGCCCGGGTGCGAGATCGGCATCGCCGGCTTCTCCGGGTCGATCGCGATCGGCGTGACGTAGAGCGAGAAGTGCTCGTCGATCTCGGTGACCATCATGCGGGCGATGCCGCGCACCTTGATCCCGGGCGCGGCCGGGAAGACGAGCGACACCCAGTCCGAGAGCTCGCCCGGCACCAGGTCGACCGCGTCCTCGCCGGCGGTGACCCGCACCTTGCCTCGCCCGCCGGCGGAGCGGTCGACCTCGGCCACCAGCGGGATGGCGAGCGGCGGGTCGCCTTCGAGGAACATGTTCGGCGGGCCCTCGAGGACCGTCTCGACGCGGTCGCGCCCGTCCTCGCGATCGTCCCCATCCTGGCGCTCCACGACCACCCGCAGACCGCCCTCCTTGAACTCGCCCTCGGCCGGCCGGGTGGTGAACAGGAGGAAGGTGCCCTGGGTGCCGAGCAGGTCGGGCACGCACATGGCGGAGAGCTCGGCGCCGTAGAACTTGTCCGGCGGGAAGGTGATCGGCACGCGCAGCACGGTGCTCCAGACCTGGTGCTCGCCGAGGATGGTCCAGAACGGCTTCGACTTGCGCAGCAGGCGCAGCTCCGGCTTCCTGAGCGGGATGCGGATCTTGCCGATCTTCAGGAACTTGTCGACCGAGCCGATGCGCGCCGAGGAGAGCTGCGGCAGATAGGTGCGCAGGTCGCGGTCGAGGAAGTCGTAGATGTTGTGCTTGGCCGGCGAGGTGCCGGTGGCGAACGACGACCAGGCGACCGGCGAGATCGCCGGGTAGGTGGTGGCGAGGCGGTGGTAGCAGCCCTGCTCGGCGAGCTTCGCGAAGTTCGGGAGCTTGCCCTCGGCCATCAGCCGGTCGGTGATCTTCGGCTCCTGGCCGTCCAGCCCGACCACCACGAAGCGCTTGATCACCGGCTTGATCCGCTTCTTGCGCCGGATCAGGCGCCAGAGGAAGCGGAACGGCAGCGCCAGTAGAGCCACGAACGCCGTGAGGATGGTGATCAGCAGGACCGCGAACGACCCGAGCAGCGCGAAGCCGGCGCCGGGGCCGACGTAGGCGTGGGCGGCGGGCGCCAGCGCGCAGGCGAAGAGGACCGCCGCGGCGAGGAGCGCGCGGGGCGCTCGTCCGGGCTTCGGGCGGACGGTCTCTCGACCGGTGCGTACGGCTCGCATGGAGGCTCTCCGGGGTGTCTTCGCGGGAGGACCGGGCGCGCCTGCGCTCCGGGCCGGGCGGGTTATAGTCTACGGACACGCGGCGCCGGGCTCAACCTCGGACTCCGCCGCGGCCCGGCCAAGCGGTCATACTATCCCACCGACAGTCGCGGGGCCTCCGCCGCCCCGGAGAGCGGAGAGGACTTCGGACGTGAGCACGGTACGACAGATCTATCGCAGAGTGCGCTACGGTGAGCCCGTGGTGGTGGTCTCCGGGCTTCCCCGCTCCGGCACCTCCATGGCGATGAAGATGCTCGACGCCGGCGGCGTGGAGCTGATCACCGACGACGAGCGCACCGCCGACGTCGACAACCCGAAGGGGTACTTCGAGGACGAGCGGGTCAAGAACCTGGCCGAGACCGAGGACACCTCCTGGGTGAGGGAGGCGAAGGGCAAGGGCGTGAAGGTGGTCTCGTCGCTCCTCCAGTACCTGCCGCGCGACCTCAACTACGAGATCCTCTTCATGCGCCGCAACCTCGACGAGGTGCTCGCGTCGCAGGCGAAGATGCTCGATCGCCGTGGCGAGGAGAGCGACACCGAGGACCAGCGCATGATCGAGCTCTACCAGAGCCACCTGCGCCGGGTGAACGCCATGCTCCGCCACGCCCCCCACTTCCGCTCGCTCGACCTCCACTACACCGAAGTGGTCGAAGAGCCCCGCCGCGCCGCCGAGCGCGTCCGCGACTTCCTGGGCCGCGACATGGACGTCGACGCGATGGCGGGCGTGGTCGACGCCAAGCTCTACCGCAACCGCGCGACCGCCTGATCCCGCCCGCCACCGCCGGCCCCCTCCTCCCGCTACTCCCTCCTCTCCGAGGCCGAGGTGTGCCCGGAGAGCACCGAATCCGGTCACTCGATAGGCTTCTCGACACCTAGAAAGAGAACGGGCGGCGATCGCCGGCACCTCTGCCGGCGACACGACCCCCGTCTCGGAGGAGAAAGCCATGCGTCGAATCGCGATTCTCGTGCTCACCCTTGCCCTGATCGTCCCCATGACCGCCGGTGCCGCCACGGCGGACCAGGATCCGGACGGCATCACCTCGGCCGGACAGGAGGCCACCGCTGCGCAGGATCCGAACGGGGCCAGCTCGGCGGGTCAAGGCGCGACTGCGGCTCAGGACCCGGACGGAGTGGTGGCCGTGGGGTTCGGACCGCTGGTCGATTCCCTCTTCCGCGTAATCGTCACCCATCTCGGCATCTAGTGGCGGGGACAGGGTGCCGCTTCGAGAGAAACGGCACCCTGTTTTTCGTGCTAAAGTCCCTCTGCAAACGCTCGGAGGGAACGATGCACGACTGCTCGACGGTTCGAGACTGGATCAAGGTGTGGGGCGATCCCGAGTTGGAGCCGCACCGGCTCTCGGTCTGCCCCGCGTGCTGGCCGTTGCGTGGAGACGTCACCGCGTGGTCGCGCGCCGTCGCCGGATGCGAGAGCTGCCGCCAGGCGCTCGAGTCCCCCCTCCTGAGCGACGAGATCCTGAGCTGCCCGACCTGCATGGAAAGCTACGCCCGGCTCCACGAGATCGTCGAGCGGCTCGAGCACTTCGACCCGGCGGTCGCGCCCGAGCTCCTGGCGGCCGAGGAGCTGGCCGCGAAGCTGGAGCCCCTGCCGCTCACCGGCCGGGTCGCCCGCGTCACCGACGACCTGCGCTACCAGCAGTGGGGGCTCGCCCAGCACCTCCTCGCGGCGTCGCGCGCTCATTGGTGCTCCAACCCGGAGCTCGCGCACGAGCACGCGGTCGCCGCCGTGGCCGTCGCCGACCTGGTCGACCCGACGACCTACCACCCACGGTGGGTGGCCGACCTGCGGGCCAAGGCGCACGCCTACCTGGCGAACACGCTCCGCATCCTGGGGGACTTCCGCGATGCGGAGCGGGAGTTCCTGGTCGCCGAGGCTTACGTCGCGCGCGGCGCCGGCCGTGGACGCGCCCGGGCGACCGTCTTCTCGCTCAAGGCGTCGCTGCTCCTCGATCAGCAGCGGTTCGTGGAGGCGGGCCTCCTGCTCGAGTTCGTGATGGCCCACCACGCCGCGGCCGGGGAGGACGACGCCGTGGCACGAGCCTGCCTCAAGCTCGCGATCATCGACGCTGGGCAAGAGAGATTCTCCGCCGCCGCGGCGCTCTGCGCACGCGCCGAGTCGCACCTCGACCCGGAACGTGACCGCCGCCTCCGGACGCTCGCCCGGCAGAACGCTGCCGAGTTCACGGTGGCGGCCGGAGACGTGGCGCGGGCGCGCGAGCTATTCGACGCCCTCCCGCCGGCCGTCGATCGCTCGATGGAGCTGCGCCGGGCCTGGATCGAAGGCAACCTCTACCGCGCCGAAGGCGCGTTCGGAGCGGCCCGCATCGCCTACGAGACCGCCCGCGCCGGCATGGTCGAGGACGGGCGCCACTACCTCGCCGCGCTCGTCAGCCTGGAAGAGGCCGCCCTGGCGCTCGACGAAGGCAACTCCTTCGAAGCCCTCGCCATGGCGCAAGAAGCCTCGATCCTCCTCGTCCGCGGCGCCGCCCGCCAAGAAGCCCTCGCCGCCCTCCGCGTCCTCCTCACCGCCATCGAACGAGGCGCCGCCGACCAGGCCCTCATCCTCACCCTCGCCCGCAAGATCGCCGCCCTCCAGCCGTCCGGGTAGGCGAGCGGCGGACCTGGCCCTCTCGGTCGGGTCGGATCTGTTGTAACGGCTTCAGCTCGTCCGCTCAACCGAGGTACCGGTCGATGTCGAGCGCTCCGTGGAAGACACCCAGGATATCGATGGCGTCACCAGCCTTGATCCGATAGGCGATCCGGTAGTGGCCGTAGAGAAGGATCCGAATCCGCAGGCCGCTCGTCGGACTGTAGAGATAGCCGATCTCGGGGTGCTCCTCGAGAACCTCGACTCTTCGATAGATGCGCTCGATGGTCCGATGGGCCGCCGCGGGGTTGTCTCGAGCGATGTAGTCGTGGATGTCCCGCAGCCACGCCTCGGCTTCGGTCGTCCAGCTTACGTGCCCCACGACACGATCCGCCGGCCCATCTCTTCATGGCTGATCGTGCGACCGCTCTCGGAGTCTGCGAGCCCCCGTTCCACCATCCGCGCGAAAGCCAGCTCCCGAAGTATTTCTTCGTAGGAGCTGTCGTCGGGAAGTTCCTGAATCGTCTGGAGCATGAGCTCCTTCGGCGTCGTCGTAGCGGTCGTCATCGGTTCCTCCTCGCTCAATGCCCATTGTAAACGGATCCAACCGCCGAGACGCTCGACCTTCGTAGGAACCTCCGTAGCCGAACCCCCCGGGCGGGGGGAAGGGACGGGGCCAGGGGTCCCGAACCGGGGGCTCGGCGGAGGGCGCCCGCTTCACCGCGCCCGGGTGGACGAACGGTGACCGGAGCCGCTTCCTGGCCGGCCGACCGCGGGGCTGACCAAGGCCTCGTCCGAGTCGACCAGGGCGCGGCGGTCGGCGTGCACCGAGCGCCGCTGCCGAGCCGACGGCGTTCCCCCACCACTGCCGGCCCCATGCGGGCTCCGTAGCCGAACCCCGGGCGGGAGCCCCTGGCACCGTCCCGGGGGCGGCTCCCGCCGAGCCTTGTCAAGAGATTTGGCATCCGTCCAGATCGCTTGACACCTAGCCACCGCCCGGCCTTCCACTCCGGAGACCTCCGCCCCGTCGGCCTCTCCGCCCCCTCCCGCCGCTGCCGACATCCTCCCCTCGTCCAGATCCCTTGACGTCCGCGTACCCGCCGCGTCGGCCGAGCATCCGCACAAATCGCTACCCGTCAGCTACTTAGGCGACCCCTGGCACACCTGGAACGACCCTCGCTCTCTCCGGACCGCGAACACGCAACCGGAGAGAGGAGGTGAGCGGCCGGACGAGAACCGAACGAATCGAGAACGGATGAGGCAACGGGGCCCCGGAGACGGGGCTCCGCATTCTCGACGCAGTCGCAGCTCCCGACCCTCGCCGTGGCCCGTGGCCGCGCGCGATTCGAACCCACCACATCTTCAAAAGGAGAACGACCATGTTCCACACCATCCTGACCCACGCCCCGAACCTCGTGAACCGAGTGGCCGCCGCCTTCCTGGTGCTCGCGCTCGCCGCCGCCCTGCCCGCGGCCGCCGCCTCCGGCGTCGTCAACGTCAACGAGGCGGACGAGAGCCAGATCGCGCTCCTGCCCCGCGTCGGCCCCTCGATCGCCGGCCGGATCGTCGAGTTCCGGGAGGCGAACGGCCCGTTCCAGGCGAAGGTGGACCTGATGCTCGTGCGCGGCATCGGCGAAAAGACCTTCGACCTGCTCGAGCCCTACGTCGTGACCGAGGGTGCCACCACGCTCTCCGAGAAGGTCCGCTCGTCGGACGCGGAGGCACGCCGGAACGAGCCGAAGGACGACGGCCGGTGAGATGGGCCGGCCGGGCCGCGAGCGGTTCTCGAGCCGGCGCGGCCCGGCCACCCCTCTCCTTCCGACGAGCGACCATGCGAACCCGACGCACGCACCGCCCCCGCCCGTGGCACGCCCGCGCCCCCCTGCGGAGCGCCCGCCGGCGCCGACACAGGCGCTCGTGCCCGACCCGGCCGCCGACCGGGCGAGGCCGCCGCGGCTTCACGTTGATCGATCTCCTGATCGCGCTCTCGGTGCTCGCGCTCGTGCTGGCGATGGGCGTGCCCGCGCTCCTCGGCGCCGTCGCCCAGCTCCGGGTACACCTGGCGGCCTCGGAGGCCGCGACCCAGATCCGGCTCGCGCGCATGACGGCGATCCGCTCCCAGGTGAACGTCGCCATCCGCTTCGAGGAGCGCGACGGCATCGTCGAGACCGTGGTCTACGGCGACGGGGACGGCGACGGCGTGCGCTCGCGCGACATCGAGCGCGGCACCGATCCGCGCTTGCGCCGGCCGGTCCCGCTGCGACGCCTCGGCGCCTCGGTCCGGCTCGGCTTCCCGCCCGGAAAGCCGCCGCGCGACCCGGGCTCCCCCCGGCGGCGCCTGGACCGGCTCGACGACCCGATCCGCTTCAACCGTTCGGACATGGTCTCGTTCAGCCCGATCGGCACCTCGACCCCGGGCTCGCTCTACTTCACCGACGGCAAGAGCCGGCTCGCCGCGGTCCGGGTCTTCGGCCGCACCGGCAAGGTGAAGGTGCTGGTCTACGACGCGAAGACCGAGGAGTGGAAATGAGGCCGAGGCGTGCTGTACGCTGTTTCCATGCAGGTCGCAGCCGTCGTCACCACCGTCGGAACCGAGGAGCAGGCCAACCTGATCGCCCGCGAGCTCATCGCCCGCCGGCTGGCGGCGTGCGTCAACATCGTGCCCGGCATCCGCTCGGTCTACCGCTGGCAGGGCAAGATCGCGAGCGACACCGAGTTCCTGCTGATCGCCAAGATCCGAGAGAACGAGTTCGAGCCGGTGGCGGCGGCGATCAAGGAGCTCCACAGCTACGACGTGCCGGAGATCCTCACCTTCGGCGTCGGACGCGGCGACCCCGACTTCCTCGCCTGGATCGCCGCCTCGACCGACAAGAGCGCCGCCGACGCCGAGAAGGACGACGAGGACGAGGAGCTCGCTTTCGTCGTCGACGCGGACGACTGACCGGCGACTCGTAGGGTCAGACTGCGGTGAGCGCCTGCTCGAGGTCGGCCTGGAGGTCGTCGACCGCTTCGATCCCGACCGACATCCGCACCATCCCCGGCAGGATCCCGAGGTCCCGGCGGACCGCCTCGGGCACCGAGGCGTGGGTCATCGTGGCCGGCTGGGAGATTAGCGTCTCGACACCCCCGAGGCTCTCGGCCAGCGAGAGCACCCGCAGCGCGTCGAGGAACCGCTTGGCCTCGTCGTGTCCGCCGAGGTCGAAGGTGACGAGCGCTCCGAAGCCCTTCGCTTGCCGCTGCTGCAGCTCGTGCTGCGGATGGTCCGAGAGCCCCGGGTAGAGCACCTTGCGAACCTTCGGATGGTCGGCGAGGAACGACGCCAGCGTCCGCGCGTTCGTCTCGTGGCACTCCATGCGCACGGCGAGCGTCTTGATGCCGCGCATCACCAGGAAGCTGTCGAACGGCGAGAGGATCGCTCCCGCCGACTTGAGCAGGAAGCGGAACCACTCCGCATCCTCCTCGCGCGTGCTGACGAGCACGCCGCCGACCGAGTCGCTGTGGCCGTTCAGGAACTTGGTCGTCGAGTGGACGACGAGGTCGGCGCCGAGCGCGACCGGGCGCTGGAAGTAGGGGGACATGAAGGTGTTGTCGACCGCCAGGAGCGCGCCGCCGGCGTGGGCGATCTCGGCCATCGCCGCGATGTCGCTCACCTCCATCATCGGGTTGGTCGGCGTCTCGACGAAGACCAGCCGGGTCTTCGGCGTCATCGCCGCCTCGACCGCCGCCGGATCGCTCGTGTCGACCCACGAGAAGTGGAGGTCGTAGCGCTCGAGCACCTGGCGAAAGAGCCGGTAGGTGCCGCCGTAGACGTTGCGCGAGACGACCGCGTGGTCGCCCGCCTTCATCAGGCTGGTGATGCCCTGGATCGCGGCCATGCCGGAGGCGAAGGCGTGGCCGGCGAGCCCGCCTTCGAGCGAGGCCACGTTCTCCTCGAGCGCCTCGCGGGTCGGGTTCTGCACCCGGGCGTACTCGTACCCCTTGTGGACGCCGAGCTCGTCGTGGACGTAGGTCGAGGTCTGGTAGATCGGCACGACGACCGAGCCGGTCGTCGGGTCGGGCGCCTGGCCGGCGTGGATCGCCCGGGTCGCGAAGCCGAGGTCTTTCGGATCACCCTTCACGGTCGTTCCTCTCTCGAAGCGGGGTCGTCTACTCGTCCGGGGCCGGAGGAGCCGTCGGGCCAAAGACCCTCGGGGAAGAGGGGGCCCGATGCAGGTGCGTAGGGTACTAGACTTCGGAAGACATGACCAACGAGACTTTCTCGCCCCTCGCCTGGCGCGACGGCCGCCTGGAGCTCCTGGAGCAGACCCTCCTCCCGCCCGAGGAGGGCGGCC
>CAZLLV010000123.1:0-4206 GCA_964560325.1 uncultured Thermoanaerobaculia bacterium
ACCGCGATCGAGCGCGGCGCGGCCACCTCCGGCACGACCGCCGCCACCTCCGGCGCCAGCGGCTCGGAGAGATCGAGGACGACCAGCCCGCGATCGCAGCCGACGTAGAGCCAGGTGCCGGCGACGGTCACCGAGCGGGCGCCGTCCAGCAAACCGTCCGGGTTCCAGGTCAGGGCGCGGCCGAGGAAGTTGTTCGCCGGGTCCCGGTCGGCCAGGGTGGCGACGTCGATCGCGATCAGCCCCTCCTCCCGGTCGGCGACGAAGGCGTAGCGATAGATCGGGTGCAGCGCGCGCTCCCGGTTCGCGAGGTCGACCTCGCCCGCCGCGACGCGGCCCGGAGCCACCGGCATGGTGGTCGGCAGCGCCACCTGCCGGGCGTCGGCGGTGGCGACGTGGGTGTCCTGGCCGAGGGGCGAGACCGGGGCGGTGACGATCCGCTCGGAGAAGTCCTTGTTGTCGACGTTCGCCACGTCGTAGACCCGGAAGCCGCCGGGACCTTCGGCGGTGAACAGGTACTCGCCCCGGAGCTGGAGGCTCACCACGTCACCCTTGCCGTGATGGTGGTGCGACTCCTCGAGCTCGCCGCCGCGCTCCTGGTGCTCGCGATGGTGGCGCGGATAGGCCAGGCGGTGCAGATGGCTCCCGTAGACCGCCTGCGGCTCGTCCCACTCGGTCACCGCCACCGCCTCGATCCCCTTCGGGCCCAGGCCGGCCCAGGCGTAGCGGCCGACGAGGTTCACGAAGCCGGTGCCCTGGGTGAGGAGCTGCGCCATCCAGGCGTTGTTGTCCCCCGCCTCGGAGAGGTGGCAGTCGGTGCAGGTCTTCGTCTCCCGGGTGCGGACGGTGTGCGGCACGTGCGGGTTGAACGCCTGGCTGGAGAAGCCGGGGGTCGAGATCGGCGGCTGCTGGACGTAGACCCGCTGCCGGTTCTGGTTGGTCGACGACAAGACCAGGGCCGACGACGAGCGGACCGGGGCGATCCGGTTGCCCTCGAAATCGCCGTGGTTGCCGAGCATGAAGACGTCGGTGCGGACGACCTGGGGGTTGTAGCTCGCGTAGTTGCGGGTGGTCTTCCCCTCGTAGTGCTGCATCGGCGACTTCACGTTCGCCTCCTGCGGCAGGTGACAGCCGAAGCAGGAGGTCATCCAGGAGGTGTGGCAGGCGTAGCACGACATCGCCGAGTCGTCGTGGGCGAGCCGCCCCGGCGCGCTCGAGCCCCAGGGCCGCGAGGTCTTCACGAAGTCGAGATCCCCCCACTCGCCGTCGCGATCCACGGTCTTCGCGCGGGCCGACTTCGCGTTGTAGCGCGCGTGGGCGGGGTCGACCGTGTCCGCCACCTGGACCACCTCCCACTCCAGGCCGGGCTTGACCATCGAGCGCTGGAGGAGGGTGTCGCCGCGCCAGGCGAAGCGGCGCTGGCCCCAGGGCGTGGTGCCGCGGGAGAGGTCGGTGCCCCTCCCGTCCGACAGACGCGGGGCGCCGGGGCCGGAGGTGCGAAGGTCGGTCCGGCCGCGCACCGTGCCGTGGCAGTCCTGGCACGTGATCTCGATCGCCGCCGCGTACTCCCCCTTCGCCGTGCCGTCGCCGTGGACGTCGCGCGAGAAGTGGCAGTCGACGCAGTGCATCCCGCCTTCGAGGTGGATGTCCTGGAGATGCACCGCCTTCTCGAAGCGCTCCGGGTCGTCGAACGGCACCACCTCCCCCTCGCCGTCGAGCAGGTTCCCCTTCCGGTCGCGGCTGAAGACGGCGCGGAAGATCCAGCCGTGTCCGTGGTAGTCGGCGAAGCGGGTGTGCTCGGTCCGGTCGTTCAGCTCCGAGACCCGCGCCAGGAGCTCCGGGTCGGTCCACAGCCCCCGGGCCGCGGCCGCCTCCGGGTTGCGGTCGAGGGAGGCACGGCGCTCCTCGGGGGTCGGGTCCCGCTGCTGGGCGGGCCAGAGCAGCTCGCCGTCGGTCTCGTAGTCCCACATCTGGTAGCCCAGGTAGGTGTTGACGAACGAGTTCGGCTGGTGCATGTGGCAGACCATGCACTGGCTGCTCGGGATCGCCCGGGTCAGCCGGTGGCGGATCGGGTGGCCCGGCTCGTCCTTCGGGATCGTCGGATCGCCGGTGGCGCTCTTTCCCCGGTGGCCGAAGCGGGCGTAGGAGCCGGAGTGCGCCGGGTCGCGGTCGTTGGCGTAGACCACGTGGCATGCGGTGCAGCCGGAGGAGCGGAAGTCCCCCGGGTGGTCGTTGGTGCCGAGGAACGACAGGTGCGGGTCGTTGAGCCGCGTCTTGTGCAGGTTGATGAGCGCCGGGCTGATCCGGTTGCCGGTCCCCGGGCCGCGGTTCGAGAAGCGGATGTCGGGGCGGCCCGGGTCGTCGGGCAGGCGCGGGTTCGGGTTGCCGATCTCGGGGAAGAACGACGGGTTGACGATGCCGCCGCGCTCGAAGGCGCGGAAGTGCTCCCCCGGTTGCGTCGACTCCCAGCGCGGCAACGGCAGCAGGAACGGGAGGGCGCCGGCGGCCCGCGCCTCTTCGTCGGGAGGCGGCGACTCCCGGAGCGCCGCGGCCTCGCCCTCCCGGGTGTACGCCTCGCCCAGGAAGGCGATCTTCGAGCCGGCGATGCCGTTGGCGTAGGCGGCGGCCGTCCAGAAGATCGAGCTGGTGGTCATCGGGCTCTTCGGCACGGCCTCGGTCTGCTCCGGATGGCAGGGGCCGCAGGTCTCCGGCGCCACCCGCAGGTCGCCCGGGTTGACGAAGCGCACGAACTCGGCCGGCTCGGCGAGGAGTGCCGTGTAGCTCCGCTTCGGGTTCGCCGAAGTGGCCCAGACCTCAGCGTTCCGCGGCGCCACGTGGGCCGCCGCCTTCGCCTCGTCGTACCCCGCGTCGCCCGGAGCGCTCTCCTCCGGGGCCACGGCCGTCTCGTCGCCGCCGTGGCAGTCGACACAGCCGAGCCGCACCGCGCCGGACTCGTGCATCGGCTCGATGCCGGCGTGGCAGGAGAGGCAGCCGGCCGACTTCGCCTGCGCCGCGGCGGCGGACTGCACGAGGAGCGGGCTCGGTCCGGGCGTCCGATCCTCCGATCCGGAAGAGGGCGCCGCCAGCACCGCCATCGCCACCACCGCGGCCGAGACGACCGCCAGCAGGATCGAAGCCGGGTGTACGCGTCGCATCAGAAGGTCAGCACCAGGTTGGTGAACGCCAGGTAGAGGGTCGAGCCGTCCTCGAAGATCTGCTCGAACCCCTTCCCCGGCAGGAAGGCCGCCGCCCCGCCCAGGACGACCACGTTCTCGTTCAGGAACGGCCGCCAGCGTGCGCCGAGCGACAGGTCCCAGCCGATCTCCTCGTCGAGATCGCCCTGGAAGAGCAGCAGCTCCAGCGTCTCGGTCGTCTCGAAGCGCAGGTGGTTGGCGGTCGCCACCATGCGCAGCTTCGGCGTCACCTCCAGGTCGACCCCGGCGGTGCCGAGCACCAGGCCCGGGTTGACGAAGTTCGGCTGCCCCTCCTCCTTCGAGCTCTTCAGGCTCGGCAGCAGGCTCCCCCGGTTGACCAGGGTCACCGCGGTGCCGCCGAGCCGGATCCCGAGCCGGTTCCAGTACGAGAACCCGCCGCCGGCGAAGGCCGGGTTGTCGAAGATGGCGTCGAAGCCGCGGGCCTCGCGGTCGGTCGGGTCGTCGTCGCCGGTGGCGTAGAAGACGCCGAGCTTCGGGCGGAACCAGTCCTTGTCGATCGACAGCTCGAGCGCCGCCATGCCGGCCTCGATCTCGACCTCGTCCGCCACCCCCGGCAGCCGCCCCGGCCCCGCGATCGGGTTGAGCGAATCGTCGCCGGTCACGTAGTAGAGGGCGCCGTCGACGTTGATCCTCCCTACGTGCCCGAAGGCGGCGACGCCGAGGTAGAGCGCCTCGATCTCGTGCGGCGTCGCCGAGCCGGCCGGATCGGGGCGGGCGAGGAAGCCGTTCCGGTCGAACTGGAAGGTCGGCTCGTCGCGCAGCCAGTGGAGGCTCGCCTGGCTGGTGAGCCCCAGGACCGGGAAGTCCTGCCGGTAGAGGTTCGCCACCGCCACCTGCTGATCCCGCCACTCGAATCGGTTGAGGCCGGAGTTGGTCTCCTTCTCCAGCCGCTCCATCCAGACCAGGTTGTACTGGTAGCGGTTCGAGTGGTAGTTGCCGAACAGGCGCACACCCAGGTTCGTGTCGGAGAACACGAAGCCCCGGAAGTCGCTGG
>CAZLLV010000124.1:0-4135 GCA_964560325.1 uncultured Thermoanaerobaculia bacterium
GCCGCCCCCCTCTCCCGAGCCGCCGCCACAGCCCAGGTCGTCCTGAGCTCCCGGTCGCGCGCCCTCCTCGCCGGCCTCGCCCTCCGCCCCGTCCTCCTCCGGCCCGCCTTCACGCTCCGCGCCGGAGGCCGCCTCGCCGCCGCCGGGTCCGCCGCAGTCCTCCACCTGGGCATCCTCGGCACCCTCCACCCCCTCGGCGGCGGCTCCGGTGCTCTCCTCTCCCTCCTCCGCCTGGCGCTGGACCGGTGCCTCCTCGGTCTCTCCGCCCTCCTCGGCCGCGGCCTGGGCGGGCTCCTCCTCCTCGGCGGTCTGGGCTTCCTCGCCCCCCTCTTCCGCGACGGTCTGGGCGCTCTCCTCCCCCTCCTCGGCGGCAGTCTGCGCCTTCTCCTCCTCCCCCTCGGCGGTCTGGGCGCTCTCGGTCTCGTCCTCGGCAGCGGTCTGGGCCGGTTTCTCCTCCTCCCGGCTCTGGGCCTCCCCCTCTTCGGCGCCCTCGTCCGCCTGGCGCTGGGCCCGGCCCTCCTTCTGCTCCTTCTCCCTCGCCTCGCAGGCGGCGCACTTGGCCTGGGCCTCGCCCTCCTCGGAGCCCTCCTCGGCCCGGCGCTGAGCCTTCCCCTCCTTCTGCTCTTTCTCCCGGGCCTCGCAGGCGGAGCACTTGGTCTGCGCCTCCGTCTCCTCGGCGCCCTTCTCGCTCTGGCTCTGGGCCTCCTCGGCCTCGCCGGGGGCCTCCTGGGTCTGCGCCGGCTCGTTCTCCTCCGCCTGGCGCTGCGAGGCGAGGCCGCCGGCCGGGATGCGGGAGACGTCGCCGGCCTTGCCGCCGTTCGACACGCTGTCGGCCACCCGGTCGGCCTCGCGCTCGAAGCGGTCGCCGGGTTTGCCGACGGTGAGCTTGGTCTGGACGGCGCCGCCGCCGAGCTTGACCGCCGGGCCCATGCCGTAGCTCCCGCCCAAGCGCCCGGTACCGGTGCCCGCGGCCGGAGCCGACGGACGGCGGACGGCGGACGAGCCGCCGCCCGAGCCGCCGGCGCGCTTCTTCTGGAGGACGCGAGAGCTCATGGCGTCAGGTCCCCCCGCCGCCCGAGCCGCCGGACGTGCCGGGGTCGCACGGCTCCCACTTGCCGGCCGGGAAGCTCGGGACGTTCCGGATCTGGTCGGTGCCCTGGTTCTCCACCTGATTCCACTCCTCGCCGTTGAACTGGTACTCGGTGAAGCGCACGGTCACCGAACCCACGAGCCGGGCCTCCTCGGGGACCGCCCGGCACACGCCGTCGACCTTGCGGGTCCGCAGCACGCTCGGGCTCGGGGGAGTGGTGACGACCTCGTACTTGAAGACCGGCCTCTTCTTCGCCCCCAAGCGCAGCTTGGAGATCACTTGACCCTCCGCCTGGGTGCGCATCAGGGCGTTGGCCTGGCGTGTGATCGCGGCGATGTTCTCGGCCGCGCCCGAGATGAACCTGCCGTGGCCGAGGTGGCCGCGGATGTAGAGGGAGTGGGTGCCGGCGGGGGCCGCCTTGATCTTGGCGATCTCGTCCCAGCCGTGCGGGTTCCTGGGAGGCGAGTAGGCATGCAGCTTGGAGAGGGGGTCGATGGTGACCCCCCGGCCCGCCTGCTGGCCGGTGACGACGTTGCGCGGCGGCCGTTCCGGGTTCGTTCGCCAGTCGCCCACGGGATTGGCGACGCCGTGGACCTCGATCTTGCCGAGCGTCCGGTCGTAGCGGGCGGTGAGCTCGCGCAGACGGAACTCGCGCCGGATCGGCGGCAGGGCCGTCTGGATTCGCCCGACGCCGAGGATCCCCGGCGCTCTCTCGAGACGCCTGACCGTCCGCTTGGCCCGCTCGAGCGCGGCGTGCACGCGGGTCCGCGGATCGAGCATCACCGAGCCCACGACGCCCGGCAGCGGCCGCTTCACCTTGCGCACCCAGAGCCGCCAGTGGGGGCCGTTCTTGGTGATGAACGCCGGCCGTTTCGCCACCGTGCGGTAGCCGTCGAGGACCCGCCGGTAGGCGCCCCGGAGCTCGCGCCGGGTGACACCGTGCGTGTGCTCCGCGACCAGGACCCGGACCGCGGCCCGGAACGCCAGCCACTGCGCCCGCTGCTGCGGGCTGAGCCCGAGCTTCCGCCGCAGGAAGCGGCCCATCCGCCCGAGGAGCCTGCCGAACCAGGCGGCGACCCGCCGGAAGAAGCCGCCCAGGCGCCCGAGCACGCTCCGGGCGCCGCTCGCCGCGGCGCTGGCGAAGCGGGAGGCGAGCGAGCGCACGAAGCCGACCAGCCGACCCAAGAGCTGGGTGAGCATGCGCACCGCGGCGCCGATCGCCCGCCCCACGGCGCCCAGCACCCGCGAGATCTGCTGGATCACCCCGACCGCCGCGCCGGCGCCGGCGGTGAAGTAGGAGATCACCGCCTGCACCAGCACGTTGCCGGCGATCCGGCCGAGCGCCTCGCCGATGGCCTCTTCGGCGCCCTCGAAGACCGACATCATCTGGTCGGCCAGGGTCGCTCCGAGGCTGGCGGCGCCCGACAGCACCCCCTCGATGGCGCAGCGGATCAGGTCGACGATCCGGCCCGGGTCCTCCAGCAGCTCACCGAGCCCGGCCAGGACCTGGTCGAGGCTCCCGAACACGCGGCCCGCCAGGTCGGCCGCGAAGCAGCGGATCGACTCGATCAGCTCGCACAGGCGGAGGCCCAGGTTGCCCAGGAACGTCCGGACCATCGTCGGCAGCTCGAAGATGGTGGCGATCGCCTGGAAGGGGGCGATGATCCCCTCCCACACCCCGAGCGCCAGGCCTTTGAGGAGGCCGAAGGCGAAGCTCACGCTCTCGCCCGAGACGATGCGGGCGATCTTCTTCGACACGTTCACCTTGCGCTCGACGGCGAAGCTCCGTACCCGCTCCAGGAAGCCGAGGGCCGCCGACTTGATGACCGGCCAGAGAAGGCCGAGCTGCGGCATCGGCGGCATCGCTCGAAGCACCCGGATGATGATGTCGAGGATGAAGTCGATGATCGGCCCCTTGAGGCAGTCGGGGACCAGGCGCCAGAGGGTGCCGGCCAGGAAGCCGACGATCCCGAAAGGGTTGACCGCGATGGCGATCAGCCGGCGCATCACGTCGAGCACCAGGCCGAGGAAGGCGACCAGGCGCTGGAGGAGCGAGCGCATGTTGCGCGACGCCGCCCGCAGGCCTTCCCGGGCCCAGCTCACCACCCGCTGAAACTGCTGATGGGCGTAGCCGATCACCCGGGCGAGCGGAGTCAGGAGCCCGGTGGCTGCCTGCATCGCCGACGACAGCCCGGAGGCCACCTGGCTGATCAGCCCCAGGAGCCAGTCGGCGGCGGCCACCAGCGCCTGGCCGACCCCCTCCGCCGCGCTCATCACCGCCGGAAGCACGGTGTTGGCCAGGAAGTGGCGGGCGCGGGGGATCAGGTTGAGGTCGTTCCAGATCCCGGTGAGCTGCGCCCACGCCTGCTTGAGCCGTGGCCAGAGGAGCATCAGCCCGATCACCTGCCCGCCGGGGACGATGAGGAGCAGCACGCCGCCCACCGAGCGCAAGGGGCCGATCACCGGCTTGACGGCGTTCGAGACGCTCTCGCCCACCGCCGCCGCCTTCTCCTTGATCCACTCCCATAGGCCGCCGCCCTCGGAGTCGCCGCTCTCGGCCCCGATCCCGAAGAAGCTCTTGACCCGCTGCCACGCCCCGCCGAGCGCCTCGCGCACCGTTCGGATGACGCCCGCCACGTCGCTCACGAAGCCCCGGAAGCTCGACCAGATCGAGCCGCCGATGTTCTTCAGGATGTCGAGGATCGGCACCCCGATCGCCTCCCAGACGCCGCGGAAGAATCCGCTCACCGCGTCGGAGACGCTCCTTATGCGGTCGAACACCGGCTGGAGCGCGCCGCTGAAGAAGGCGCCGACCTGGCGCGCCGCGGCCAGGATGCCGGAGCAGTCGTTGCGGGCGAGCTGGCCGGCGATGGCGCCGATCCAGGAGACCGCCTGGCTCACCCCGGCGCCGATCGCGTTGAAGTCGAGGATCCCCCGGAGCGGCCCGCTGAGCCCCTCGAAGAGCGAGCGCAGGCCGCGCTCGGCGAGGTCGCGGACGAAGCCGACGATGCCGCCCCCCTCGAAGAGGCGCAGGAAGTCGGGCGC
>CAZLLV010000125.1:0-7695 GCA_964560325.1 uncultured Thermoanaerobaculia bacterium
CACGCACCGTCCCCCGCCGCGCGGTCCTCGCCGAGCCCCATGTGCGCACGCGCCCGCCGCGCCGGATCGCCGCCGTGCTCCGGGCTGCGCAGGCTCGCTTCCAGAACGAAGGGCACCAGCAGCCGGAAGAGGAGCGCGGCGGGCTCCGAGCCGTCCGCGCCCTCCCGCTCGAGCTCCCGCAGGGCTGCGTCGCGCGACGCGGGCGCGAGGTCGGCGAACGGCTCGCCATGCCGCTCCCGCGCGAGCTCGTCCAGGCGCGCGAGCGCCGTCTCCAGCCGGGGCCGGACGGGCGCGAAAAACGGTCCGCGCAGCACCTCTTGGATGTGGTCCACCACCGGCGCCACGCTCTCCGGCGTGCCGGGGCCGATCGGCAAGAGCCGCGCGACCACCGCCGCCAGCATGTCTCTCTCCTCCGCCATCGTTTCGGGCTCCGTGCGCGCGTCAGAGTACACTTTTCGCAACCGATGATCGACGATGCGCGAAGCTCCGCTCCAGGAGGCGAAGTCCGCCGGCGGCTCCGCTCGCCCGAGGTGCGCGAGCACCTCGACCGCCTGCCGCTCCAGACCGATCCGGCCGAGCTCGCCGAGCTGCTGGCGGCGGCGGCGCGCGAGGCGGTGGGGGCCGACCGCGCCGAGTGCCGGCTGGTCGCCCCGAGCGAGGGCGCTCCACCCGAAGCGACCGCCGGGAGCGACCGGCGGATGGTGGCGCCGCTGGTCGAGCCGGGAGGCGACGTGCTGGGCGAGCTGCTGGTCGAGCGGGATGAGCGCACCGAGCGCGCCGAGCCGTTCGGTGCCGAGGACGCCGCGGCGCTCGCGGCGCTCGCCCGGCACGGCGCGGCGCTCCTCGTCATCCTGCCGCCGGCGTCGCTCTCGGCCGAGAGCGGGAGCGGCGGAGAGGCGAACCGCGGTGCCCGGGCTGCGGCTCCCGCCGGCCGCCGCGCGGTGCCGGAGCCGAAGGAACCGGCCGCGCCGGCCGATCTCCCGCATCTCAAGCGGGGCGCGGCCGACGTCTTCCGGCGCGAGGCGCTCGACAGCCTGCGCGACTCGGACGAGCACGGCGAGCCGCTCGAGCTCTCCTCCGGCTGGCTGCGCTGGTCGTTCCGGCTGCTCCTCGCCGGCCTCGCCGCCGGCCTCGTCTTCCTGGCGACCGCGGACGTCGCCGAGCGCGCCGCCGGGGCGGCGGAGGTGGTCGCGGGCGGCAACGGCGGCCCGGTCCGCGCCCGGGTAGTCCTGCCGGGCGCGACCGGGCAACGCGTGAGGCCCGGGATGGTCGGGCATCTCCGCCTCGACGCCGGCCCGGCGGCGGAGCTGCCGATCCGCGTCGTCTCCGTGCGGCAGGAGGGCGCTCCGCCCGATGGTCCGGCCGCCGGTCGCGCCGTGGCGGAGGTCGAGGTGACCGATCGGTCGATCGAGGTCGACGGTGGCAGCGTGCCGCTCCGGGCCGGCATGCGCGGCACGGCGGAGATCGTCGTCGGCCGGCAGCCGATCCTCCACGGGCTGATGCCCGGGCTCCGCTCGCTCGGCGGAGGGGAGGCCGACGATGGCTAGGCGCATCCCGTTCGTGCAGCAGACCACGGTCGCCGACTGTGGAGCGGCCTGCCTCGCGATGGTGCTCGCCCACCACGGCAAGGTCGTTCGGCTGCCCGCCGTGCGCGACGTCGCCGGGGTGAGCGGCCGGGGGCTGAACGCCGGCACGCTGCTCGAGGTCGGGCGCCACTTCGGCCTGCGCGGCCGGGGCGTGCGGGTGCCGGAGGTCGACGACCTGCGCTTCCTCGAGCCGGGCGCGATCCTCCACTGGCGCTTCAAGCACTTCGTCGTCTTCGAGCGCATCGGCCGGCGGCACGTCTGGATCGTCGACCCGAGCTCCGGGCGGCGCCGGGTGTCGCGCGAGGAGGTCGCCCGCTCGTTCACCGGCGTCGCCCTCACCTTCGAGCCCGGACCCGACTTCGAGCCCGGCGGCGTCCGCCGCACCGGGGTCGGCCGCTACGTGCGCCAGATCTTCGGCCAGTCCGGGCTGGTGGTGCGCATCCTGGTCGCCACGCTCCTGCTCCAGGTGCTCGCCCTGTCGGTGCCGCTCCTGACCGGCGTGGTCGTCGACCGGGTGGTGCCGCGCTCCGACTACGACCTGCTGAAGATCCTCGCCGCCGGCCTCGCGGGTCTGATCGGCTTCCAGCTCCTGTCGGCGCTGGTGCGCTCGTTCCTGCTCCTTCACCTGCGTACCCACCTCGAAGCCCGGATGAGCCTCGAGTTCCTCGACCACCTGGTCGAGCTGCCGTACAAGTTCTTCCAGCTCCGGCCGACCGGCGATCTGATGATGCGGCTCAACAGCCACGCCACCGTCCGGGAGATCCTCACCTCGGCCGGCCTCACCGGCGTGCTCGACGGCGCCATGGCGAGCCTGTATCTGGTGCTGCTGCTCGTGGCCGACCTCGAGATCGGGCTGGTGGTGGCGGGGCTCGGCGCCGTTCGCGTGCTGCTCTTCGTCCTCACCCGGCGCCGCCACCGCGATCTGATGTCCGCCGCGCTCGAGACCCAGGCCGAGGCGCGCAGCTACCAGGTGCAGATGCTCGAGGGCATCGCCAGCCTCAAGGCGAGCGGCGCCGAGCGGCGGGCGGTCGACCGCTACTCGAACCTGTTCGTCGACGAGCTCAACGTCAACCTCGCCCGCGGCCGGCTCGACGCGGTGGTCAACGCGGCCCTCGACGCCCTCGCCACCGCCTCGCCGCTCGTGGTGCTCCTCTTCGGCGGCTACCAGGTGCTCTCCGGCGAGCTCACCCTCGGCATGATGCTCGCCCTCGCCGCCCTCTCCCAGGGCTTCCTCGCGCCGCTCTCGACGCTCGTCTCGACCCTCTTCCAGCTCCAGCTCCTCGGCAGCTATCTCGACCGGATCGACGACGTGATGGAGGCGCCGCGCGAGCAGGAGGGGGACCGGCCCGCGGCCACGCCGACCCTGCGCGGCGGCGTGACGGTGGAGGGAGTGACTTTCCGCTACGGCAAGCTCCAGCCGCCGGCGGTCGAGGGCGTGAGCGTGGCGGTCGAGCCGGGGCAGCTCGTGGCGGTGGTCGGCGCCTCCGGCTCGGGCAAGTCGACCCTCGCCAACCTCCTCGCCGGGCTCTACCGGCCGGAGGAGGGGCGGATCCTCTACGACGGCGCCGACCTCGCCGATCTCGACCTCCGGAGCCTGCGCAGCCAGCTCGGCTACGTGCCGCAGGCTCCCTTCGTCTTCGCCGCCACGCTGCGCGAAAACATCGCGCTCGGCGACCCGTCGCTCAGCCTCTCCCGCATCGCCGAGGCGGCGCGCCTCGCGGCGATCCACGACGACGTGGCCGTGCTCCCGCTCGGCTACGAGACGCAGGTCGCGAGCCGCGGTGCGTCGCTCTCCGGAGGGCAGCTCCAGCGCGTGGCACTCGCCCGCGCGCTCGCCACGCGGCCGAAGATCGTGATCCTGGACGAGGCGACCAGCGCTCTCGACGCGGTGACCGAGGAGCGGGTGCATCGGAACCTAGCGGGCTTGCGTGCCACGCGGATCGTCATCGCCCACCGGCTGAGCACGGTGCGCGACGCCGACCTGATCCTGGTGATGGAGGCGGGGAAGGTCGTGGAGCGGGGGACCCACGCCGAGCTGATGTCGCTGGGGGGTGCCTACCGGAGGCTGGTGTCGGCGCAGGCGGAAGGCGGCGCGGGCGAGCCGGAGCCCGCCCGCACCGCCGGTGCTTCAGAAACCGCCTAGTAGCAGTAGCAGGGCGGACAGCCCGTGCACAGCGTGGTCGAGCCGAAGGTCGTGTCGTTCGGGCCGGAGCAGCCGGTCTTGTTGCCGCAGCCGCCGGTGATCGACGCCAGCACCTCGTCGTCGACCTCGACGATCCCGACCGGGCTCTCCGGAAGCTGGGCGCGCTCGGCCTCGCTCAGGCTGGCGTAAAACTCGGAATCCCGCCACGCTCGTGCGATCTGCTCTTTCTTCATGGTCTTTCTCCTTCAGTCGATGAATTCTGGACCGGCCGGCCATCGGCCGGTCCCGGTGAAACCCGGAAGCACGACGCCTCCGGAGAGGTCGGTTCGGATACTGGCGGCCGAACGGTGAGGACGTCGGGCACCCGGTCGGGCAGGGCGAGGCGCAGCAGCCCGTAGCCGACGCCGGCGAGGCCGACCATCAGGCCGACGGGAGCGGCGCCGCGGGCGAGGCCGAAGAGCCAACCGTCGCGCTCGAGGCTCCGGACCACGCCGGCGGCCAGCCGGCGGGCGCGCCGGTCGAGGGTCTCGTCTCCCGTCGCGCGGGCGGCCTGGAACAGGAAGTCGAGGTTGCCGAGCGCGCCGTGGCAGAGCGAGTGGTTGGTGCCGAAGCCCTCGGCGAGGGTGGTCTCGACCGCCACCGCGATTTCGCGCCGCACCTCCGCGTCGTCGAGGAAGGGGAGCCCCGCGATCCGCCCGAGGCCGACGCCCGGTGCACCCTGGCACCAGGCGCACATGAAGTGCTTGTCGCCGTCGCCGTGGAGGTCGGCGAGCTCGGCCGCGCCCTCCCGCAGGTCGGGCCAGTTGCGCCGCTCCTCCGAGTACTGGGAGCGCTCGAAATCGAGCGCGGCGAGGGCGGCCTCGCGGTAGCGCGCATCGCCCGTCTCGTCGGCGAGAACCAGGAGCGCCAGGGCGATCCCGCCCGCTCCGTGCGAGAGGCCGACGAGCGGCCGCGGCCCCATGCCGTCGACCCGCCAGGCGATCCCGCGGCTTCGATTTGCGGTGGGGCTCGCGGGGGGGCGCTCGGCCGCGGCGAGCAGGTGGTCGCCGCAGCGCCGGGCGACCTGGCGCGCCATCTCGGACGGCCGCAGGCGGTCGAGCGCGAGGGCAGAGAGAGCGCCGCCCGCCGCCCCCGCCATCAGGTCGTAGCTCGCGTCCGCGGCCACGCCGTCGCCGATCCGCGGCATCAGAGCCTCGGCCTCGTCGAGCAGGTCGTCGTCCTCCCAGAGGGCGCCGAGCAGGGCGAAGCAGTAGACGAGGCTCCCCCAGCCGTTGAAGGCGCCGATCCCCCGGATGCTCTCCGGGTAGTCCCGGATCATCCAGCGAAGGGTCGCGAGGCCGGACTCGGCGACGCGGCGGTAGCGTTCCTCCTCGGTCCCGGCCCCGAGGTGCGCCAGGAAGAGGACGATTCCGGAGAGGCCCATGTAGCCGTCCGACGGCACCTCGAGGAGCGACCAGTTGCCCGGCGCGAGCGGCTGGACCGTCAGCCAGCGGGCGCGCTCTCCTTCGTGGAAGGCGAGGGTGCAGACGTCGTCGCCGGCTGCGCGGGCCCAGCGCAGAAGCTCGTCCGCCGGCGCCGGCTGGTCCCCCTCCTCCATCTCGAAGGTCGTGCGGCTGGTCTTGCCCTTGTCGAGAGCGGGCACGGCGAGGGTCGCCCGGATCAGCCAGGCCTGGCGCTCCAGGTCCTCCTCGCTCATCGCCGCCACCCGCCGCCGGGCACGCTCCATGCCGGTGTCGGCGAAGAGCTCCGGCACGCGCTCGCCCTCGGAGGCCCAGAGATCGCGCGAGCCGGGGCGCGCGGTGAAGAGCGGAATGTCGCCCCGCGCGAGGTCTCGGCGCTCGGACGGCACGACGCGCTCGAGCCAGGGCCGCTCGCCCACTCCGGCCCAGATCCGGTCGAGCAGGATGTCGCGCTCCAGCGCGTCGCCCAAGACCTGCGGATGGAAGGTCTCCATCAGCATCATGCCGTAGGCGCGGGTGGGGCGGATCACTACCCGAACCTCCGCGTCGGCGAAGGGCGCGAGCGGGCCGTCGGCGGCCAGGAGCTCGTCGCGCCGGTCGAGCAGCAGTCGGTAGGCGCTCCGGAAGCCGGCCTCGATCTGCCCCGTGTGGTCCTCGGCCGCGACCGCCTCGCCCCGCAGCGTCGGCCGATTCTCCATCGGCGCGACCTCCTGGGCGCGGAGCTCGTAGCGCATCTCGTCGGTGTTCTCGCCCACCGGCACGCGGAACGGCTGGGTCGTCTGCCCCTCGGTGGTGCCGAGGCCGCTCATGTCGACACCGGGGTTCGCCTCGTCGCCCCACATCTTCTCGGGCAGCAGACCGATGCGCAGGACCGAGTCGTAGAAGGAGCCGCCCGGGTGGTCGTCCGGCCGCGCCACGTCGGGGACGTTGATGCGGGCGTGGAAGAGCGTCTCGAGGTCGATCGGGACCGGGTGCTCGCCCGCGGCGATCAGGTTCTCGAAGTGGACGTCGGTCCCTTCGAGGAGGAAGAAGAGGGCGAGGAGCACTCCGTGCCGGCGGTAGAAGCGGGCGAGCTCGTCCTCGTCCTCGCACGGCCTCGCCTCGACGAACTCGACCCAGCCGTGGGTGCCGCGGTCGATCACTCCGATCGTCCGCGGCGCCGGATCGAGCCCCCGCTCGCCCAGCCAGCGGACCAGCTCCTGGAAGGCGGCGTCCACGGCGAGGCTCTTCGGCTTGTAGACGATCCGCAGGCCGGAGGCGAAGCGGAGGATGTGGACCGAGCGGCCGCCGCGGTGCGGGTCGCTGAGCGACCCCCGCGCCTCGACCAGCTCCCCAGGGTCGGCGCCACCGGTCATCCGGTCGCGGATTGCCTCGCCGTCCGCGGCCAGCCGCTCGACCAGCTCGAGGCTCGCCTCCACCCAGCGGTCGATCCGCGCCAGCGCGTGCCGCGCGAGCACCGGGTAGCGGCCGAGGATCGCGAGCGCAGACTCCGGCCGGCGCAACTCCTCGACGAAGCTTCGGAAGCGCGCCTCGGGCGTGTCGCCGTCGAGCCGCTCCTCCATTCGCGCGATCTGGAGCTCGAGGACCAGCGTGCGGGTGACCAGCCCGCGCAGGCGGTCAGCGAGCGTCGGAAGGAAGAGGGCGACGATCCGTTCCGGGTCGCCGAGGCCGAAGGGGAGGGGGTCGGGCGCGCCGTCCCGGCTTCCGAGCGCTTCGACTCCGCGGCGCAGCCGCGCGAGGCCGTCGCGCGCGAGCGGGTCGAGCAGATTCAAGAAGCCGGCGGGCTCCCGCTCCGAGCGCACCGGCCAGTCGATCGGTTCTTCCAGGGCCGACCCGGCCCGGGCGTAGAGGTCGCGGATCGTGCGCAGCCAGGACGGGTCGTCCGTGAGCCGCTCGGCGAGCTCTCCCGCGTCCTCCCCGAGGAGCGGTAGGACCGACTCTTCGTCCAGCCGGTCGAGGGCGAGCCGCCGGGTGAAGAGGCCGTGGACGCGGAAGCCGGGATGCCCACGCCACCCCTGGAGTCGCCGGTGCCCACGGTCGAGCGAGAACGTCGCCGGCCCGTTACCTTCCGCCAGGATCATGCGCTCCGACAGCGTCACGCCGCGAAGCCACTCCGTCCGATCGAGATCCGGCCCTCTCATCAACCTCTGTAGTTCATCGATCCCGCGAAACCGGGACGGCGAAAGCACGACGCCGGCGGGCGGATCCTTTCTCCGCCCGCCGGCAGGCGATCAGTAGCAGTGCAGCGGCGGGCACGGCGTACAGAGAGCCGTGTAGCCGGAGCAGGTGTACGGGTCCGGCGGCTTGCAGCCGCAGCCGCCGGTGACCGAATCGAGCACGTCGTCGCCGACCTCGATCAGGCCCGCCGGGTTGGCCGGGACCTGCGCCCGCTCGGCTTCGCTCAGGCTCTCGAAGTACTCCGGGTCCCGCCACGCACGCACGATCTGGCTCTTGTCCATCTCGGACTCCTTTCACTCGGTTGGGA
This sequence comes from uncultured Thermoanaerobaculia bacterium, assembly GCA_964560325.1. GTDB lineage: Bacteria > Acidobacteriota > Thermoanaerobaculia > Multivoradales > DATKCC01 > CAZLLV01. The sequence continues at coordinate 7,675 of CAZLLV010000125.1, forward strand.
GGCGGCGCCCGCGTCGAGCGC
>CAZLLV010000126.1:0-7031 GCA_964560325.1 uncultured Thermoanaerobaculia bacterium
TCGCCGTGGTCGGAGGTGAGGACGATCAGCGTCTCCCGGAGCACCTCCTCCGGAATCGCCTCCAGCACCTCGGCGACGAAGCGGTCGACGTAGCGGATCTCGCTGTCGTAGAGGGCGCGCAGGTGGCGCACGTCGGCCTCGCGCGCCTCCGCGTCGGCCCCGGGCAGCCCCTTCTTGCCGGCGTAGAGGTCCTGCGCCCAGTCGCCGCGCACCCGGCCGTCGTACTCCGGGTCCCAGGGCGTCGTCTGCCGGCCGCCTTCGCCCAAGTCCGGGTTCTGGTAGGGGTCGTGGGGGTCGATGTAGTGGAGGTAGAGGAAGAACGGCTCGCGCTCTTCACCCGCGCGCCGCGCCGCGGGCAGCGCTTCCTCCAGCCAGGGCAGCGCCCGCTCGTTGATCGTCGTCGCGTCGACCCAGTCGAGCACCTTCCAGGTCGTCTCCGGCGTGTAGAAGTCGCCGAAGCCGCGGGCGAAGCCGTTGCCCTCGTGGAGGATCGGGTTGGCGAGGAAACCGGCGGTGCGGTAGCCGAGCGCGGAGAGCCGTTCGGCGAGCGTCGGCTCCCCCGGCGGCAGCTCGAAGATCTCCGAATCGGAGCCGGCGAGCTCGCCCGGCAGCCGCCCGGTCAGGAAGGAGCCGGTCGAGGGCAGGGTCCAGGGCGCCTGCGAGTAGGCCCGCTCGACGGTCGCGCCCCGCTCGGCGAGCATCTCGTGGATGCGCGGCGACGTGTCGCGCTCGTAGCCGTACGAGCTCATGTGGTCGGCGCGCAGCGTGTCGATCACCACGAAGAGCACGTTCGGCCGCCCCGGGCGCTGGGCGGCGCTGCCGGCGAGCGCCAGGATCCCGGCCAGGAAAGGGGCCAGGAGCAGGGGCGAGAGGGTGAGCGAGCGGAGCTTCAAGCCGCCTCCCGCTCCGCCGCTTGCAGACCGCAGCCTTCGGGAGCGAGGCAGCGGTAGACCGCCGCCCGGCCGCGCTCGAAGACCTTCTCGACCGGCTCGACCGGCCTGACCAGCTCGCCGTGCTCGTCGTGCCCGCCGAGTGCCGCCTCCGCGCCCGCCTCACCGAAGGAGACGAGGTAGTCCCAGCCCTCCTCGTAGCCGGTGGCGTAGACCGCCGGCTCCGGCTCCTCCCGGTAGAGCGGCCGCACCTTCCGGCGCACGGTCACCGGCCCCGCCTCGGCCGAGACGCGGAAGCCGTAGCGCGCGGCGGTCTCGGCGAGGACCGGAGTCTCCTCCCCCACGGAGACGAGCCAGCCGCCCGGGCCGACGATCCAGCGGCGGCCGAGCAGATCGGCCAGCTCCTCGCGCGTGCCGGCCGAGGCGGTCGACAGGCTCCGCCCCCGGTCGCGCCGGTAGTCGACCGTGCGCAGCGTCCCGACGAAGTGCTCGAGGTCGGGGATGCGTTCGCCGGGCGCCCGCAGGTAGTGGTAGCCGCCGAAGAGCGCGGCCGGCGCGATCCGCCCCTCGGTCATCGCCTCCCGGTCGGCCCGGAAGGCGACCCGCGCGTCGGCCGGCAGGACGGCGAGGGCGGCGGCGTAGTCGGCGAGGGCGCGGTCGATCCGCTGGTAGCGCGCGGCGAGGGTCCCGACGTGGAGGAGAGCCAGCACGGAGAGGAGAACCGCCGCCGCCGTCCGGGTCTTCCGGCCTCTCTCCGCCCGCTCGCCGCCGTCGCGCAGGCCGGGCACCGGCAGCGCCGCCACGACCAGCAGGAGCACGAAGAGCGGCACCCGGTTGGAGACGAAGAAGACCCGCCCGAGATGGTCGGGCAGGAGCAGGTAGAGGACGACGAGCGCCGCGGCGGCCCCCAGGCACGCCCACCCCGCGGGCCGCGGCCGGCGCCCGAGCGCCCACGCGGCCCCGGCGAGCGCCAGGACCACCGCCACGCCGGCGGCGAAGAGCGCCGTCTCCCAGGCGAGGTCGAACGACGGCAGGGCGCCGGCGGCGAGGAGCGCCTTGCGCTCGAGGTTGCCGTAGAGGAGGAGCAGCGGCCCCTCGTCCCCCTCCGAGCGGCCGAGGTTGCGCGCCACCGCCCCGGCAAGCAGGGCGAGCGCCGGCAGGCAGGCGGCGAGGGTCCGGCCGAGGAGCTTCGCCGCGCCCGACGCCCGCCCGGAGCGCCAGCCCTCGACGAGAGCCAGCAGCACCACGACGAACCCGAGCACGCCGAAGGCGTAGACGTGCAGCAGGTAGGTCGCGAGCACGAGGAGGGCGAGCACCCCCGTGCGCCGCCACGAGGTCCCGTCGGCCGCTCCCCGCCCACGCCACCACCAGCCGAGGGCGAAAAGCGCCGCCGGCAGCGACAGGACGTAGGAGACGAACCCCATGTGGAAGTGCCAGTTGTAGACCAGCAGGAATCCGAGCAGGCCGGCGACGCCGCCCTCCGGATCGATCGAGCGCGCCAGGTAGATCAGGCTCCAGGGGAAGAGGCCGAGGTAGAGGGAGAGGACGATCTTCCCCGCCGTCTCGACGCCCCCGGCCCCGTCGAGGAGCCGCCCGAGCCCCGCCGTCAGCCAGTCGGCGAGCACGTACGGCGCCGGGTAGGCGGAGACGGTGAACGTCTCGGCGTAGCCGAGCTCCGGGTCGTCGTACTGGGCGAGGATCTGCGCCCGCGCCAGGTGGTACGGATAGTCCTGGAGCGGCGGATGCTCGACCAGCCAGACGGGCGCGACCGCGACCACCGTCAAGATCGCCGCCAGCCAGGTCTCCATGCGCGTCATGGGGCATAGGATAGCCTTCGGCGCCGTGAGAATTGCCGTCCTCGCCCACAGCTTCCCCCGCTTCCCGGGAGACACCCACGGCCCGTTCGTCAAGCGCCTGTCGGAGGAGCTGGCCGAGCTCGGGCACGAGGTGCGGGTCCTGGTGCCGTTCGATCCCGAGCTGCGGGACGACCCCGGCTCGCCGTTGGCGGCGGTCCACTCGTTCCGCTACGTCAAGCCCGACCGCTGGCACCGCTTCGGCTACTCCCGGACCATGCAGCGGGACGTCAAGGTGCGCGGCTTCGCCATCGCACAGGCATTCCCCTACCTCTTCTTCGGCACGCGGGCGCTCGCGCGGCTGGTCCGAGAGCACCGGATCGACCTGATCCACGCACACTGGATCCTCCCGAACGGCTGGATGGCGTCCCGCGTCGGGCGGCGGCTCGGGGTGCCGTACGTGGTGACCCTCCACGGCACCGATGTCTACGTCGCGGAGAAGAACGCCATGACTCGGAGGCTCGCGGCGAGCGCCCTGGCCGGCGCCGGCCACGTGACCTCGTGCAGCGCCGACCTGCGGGAGCGCCTGCTCGCGCTCGCCGCCGCCGGGGAAGGATCGGCGGAGGCGGCGAAGGTGGAGCTGGTCGCGAACGGCACCGACCTGCCCGACGACGCGGCGATCGGACCCGAGGCCGCCCGCGCCACCCGCGAGGCCCTCGGGCTCCCGCCGGACGGGCGAATCGTCGCCGCGGTCGGCCGGATGGTCGACAAGAAGGGGTTCCGCTACCTGCTCGAGGCGGCGCCGGCGATCCTGCGCGGCCGGCCCGACGTGCGGCTGGTGATCGGCGGCGGCGGCGACCTGCTCGACGAGCACCGGAGCCAAGCGCGGGCGAGCGGCGTGGGCGACCGCATCCACTTCCCCGGCCCCCTCCCCCACCCGCGCGTGCTGGCGCTCCTCGCCGCGGCGGAGGTCTTCGTCATGCCGTCGGTGCGCGACCCGGGCGGCAACATCGACGGCCTGCCGGTGGTGGTGCTCGAAGCGATGGCGGCGGGCACGCCGGTAGTGGCGACCGGGATCGCCGGCATGCCGCTCGCCGTGGTCGACGGCGAGACCGGCCTGCTGGTGCCGCAGATGTGCCCGGAGGCGCTCGCTTCCGCGCTCGGCCGGGTGCTCGACGACCCGCAGGCGGCGCGCGCGATGGGCGCGGCCGGGCGGGCGCGGGTCGAGGCCGAGCTGACCTGGCGCGGGATCGCCCGCGTCCACGACCGGATCTACCGCGAGGTGGCGGGCCGGCGGGCGTCGGACCGGAGCGCGGCGAGCTGATGCGGGTCGCGATCGTCACCAACACTTACCCGCCGCACGACATCTCGGGCGTCGGCACCCTGTGCGCCGAGCTCGCCCGTCAGCTCCCGGCGGCCGGGCACGAGGCGGTGGTGCTCACCCGCCGGGCGGCGCCGGACGACCCGGCCGCGCGGACCACGGGCGGCTCGAAGCTCCTCTTCCCGCTCGCCGTCGCCCGGCTCTACCGGCGGGAGGCCCGCGAGAGCCGTTTCGACGTCGTCCACGTCCACGAATCGGACGGCTTCGCCGTCGCGCTCCTCGTCCGGCTCGCCCGGTGGCTCCGCCGGCCGTCCGGCCGGGCGCGTCTGATCGCGACCCTCCAGGTCTCCTACCGCCGCGAGCGGCTGTCGGTGCGGCCGATCCGCGCCCGTCCAAACGGGCCGCCGGTCTCCCGCCCGACTCGCTCGGAACGGATTTTCGCCCGGGTGCGGGCGCCGATCCTCGCCGGGCTCGGCCGTCTGACCGCCCGCCTCGCCGACCGGGTGGTGGCGCCGAGCCACGCCACCGCCCGCGAGCTCGCCGAGGACTACGGCGCTCGGGACGTGGCGGTGATCCCGAACGGCGTCACGCTGCCGGAGCCGGCACCGGCCGGGGCGCGTGCCGGCGAGCGGCCGTTCACCGTCCTCTACGCCGGGCGCCTGCGTACCCGCAAGGCGGTGGCGGTGCTGGTCGAAGCGTTCGCCCGCCTGCGCGAGCGGGTGCCGGACGCCGAGCTGATCGTGGTCGGCGACGGCGAGCAACGGTCGGCGCTCGAGGCGCAGGCGGAGCGGCTCGGCGTCGGCGCGGCCATCCGCTTCGAGGGCGCCCGGCCCCACGACGCGATGCCCGCCTACTACCGCTCGGCCGACGTCTTCTGCCTGCCGTCGCTCTACGAAGGCTTCCCGCTCGCCATTCTGGAGTCGATGGCGGCCGGGCTGCCGGTGGTCGCGACCGCGGTCGCCGGGGTGCCGGAGGCGGTCGCGGACGGCGTGACCGGCCGGGTGGTGCCGGCCGAGGACGCGGAGGCACTGGCCGAGGCGCTCGCCGGGCTCGCCGCCGACCCGGAGGGGGCGCGCGCGATGGGTAAGGCCGGCCGCGCCCGGGCCGAGGAGGAGCTCGCGATCCCGAAGATCGCCGCCGACTACCTCGAGCTCTGGCTCACGGCCGTGTAGGGCGCCCGGCGTCGGCCGCTACGCCCACCGCCTCGACCCGGCTGCCGGGCGGCAGGTCGAGGTAGAGGAAGTAGCGGTCGGGGCGCGGCAGCTCGACCCGCCCGAATCCGCCGACGAGTTGCGCGCGGCCGACCTCGGCGCCGTCGCGGGTGCGCACCACCACCTCCCCGGTCCCGGCCACCTCTCCGCGCGCCCGCACCCGGAAGCCGCCGGCGTCGAGCCACTCCCTGGCGAGCAGCCACTGGCTCTCGTCGAAGACCGTCACGACGCCCGGCTCCCGGCGCAGCATGCGGCCGTCCGGCACGAACAGCTCCTCGGCCCCGAACAGCCGCGCCCGCCGGACCGGCGCGTCGCCCGGCGGCACCGCGTAGAGGCGCAGACCCGGACCGCGCCGCGTCCGGCTGCCCGGGAAGCGCGCCACCAGTGGGAAGTCGCGGAAGATCGCGCGGTACCTCTCGCGCATTTCGAGCTCTCGCTCGGTCGCGTTGCCCTGTTCGGAGAAGAAGCGGCGGTGGGCGCCGGTCGAGACCAGCACGAAGTCGTAGCCGGCCGGCGCGATCGCCTCGACCGGCATCGCGGCGACGAAGCGCTGCCCGCGCCGGCGCGCCGCGTCGTACTCGCCCGGATCGAAGTCGGGCGTGTACGCCTCGCGCAGGATCGACGCCCCCCGCGGCACGTTCTCCCGCACCCATTCCCGCGCCACCACCCGCGTTCCGGGCCGCGCGAGCCCGATCTCCTGGTAGACGGTCCGGACCACCGGCGGGGCGAGGAGGAGAGCCCCGGCGATGACCGAGCCGAGCGCCGCCCAGGCCGGGACCGGTCCGCCGGGAGCGGCCGTCCGCCGCCGCGCGCGCGCCACGCCGCTCGCCAGGAGCGCCGCGAGCCCGGCACCCACGAGCGCCGCGAGCGGCGGCAGCGCCGGGTAGAGGTTGCGCGCCACCACCACGTCGAGCGAGCAGATCAGGGCGAGGTAGAGGGCGGGGAACGGCAGTAGCGCCACCAGCCTGCGCCGCCCGGCGGCCGGGAGGAGCGCCAGCCCGGCGGCCCCGGCGAGGAGCGCCGGCAGGCCGAAGCTCCAGGCGAGCTGCCCCCCGTACCAGAGCGTGGCGCTCGGCGGCACGGCGCCGAACCACCCCTCGCCGCCGTACTGGCCGGAGCCGAAGAAGAGGCTCCGCCGGCCGGCGAAGGCCTCCGCCGGGTAGGCGAGGAGCCCCGGATTGGTCGCGAGAAAGACCGTGATCGCCGATGCCGCGGCCACGGCCAGCCCCCAGGCGCTCCCCCGCGCCGCGCCTCCCTCGATCCGCAGGAACCGCCGACCCAATGGGACGCGCAGCAGCAGCCAGACCGCGGCCGGCGCCACCGCCACCAGGCCGGCCGGGTACTTCGCCGCCGCGGCGAGCCCGGCGGCCGCCCCGGCCAGGGCGTAGCGCCCCAGGCTCTCGCGGTCGACGAGGCGCACCGTCGCCGCCAGGCAGAGGGCGGCGAAGAAGGCGGAGGGCACGTCGCAGATCGCGAGGTGCGAGCCGTCGTTGTAGAGCGGCGAGACGACGATCAGGAGCCCGGCGAGCGCACCGCTCCACGCGGCCCGCGCCCCATCGCCCTCGCGACCGCCCCCGCCCCGTCCGAGCCAGCGGCCGAGCGCGTGGACCGGCAGCACCGTGAGCGCGCCGAGGAGCGCCACGACGCTGCGCAGGAGCATCCGTCGCGTCCCCTCCCCCGGCTCCAGCCCGTAGAGGAGCCCGAACGCCCCGGTCACCGCGCCCCGGAAGAGCCGGCCGGCCCAGAGCGCGAAGGCGTCGAGGTAGTAGAGGAGGTGCGGGTAGACGAAGTCGCGCTGGAGCACCCGGCCGCGGTT
>CAZLLV010000127.1:0-7613 GCA_964560325.1 uncultured Thermoanaerobaculia bacterium
CGCGGTGGCTACGGATTCGCCCCTCGATCGCCGTATCCTGGAGGAAACGGTGGAGGTTCTGGCGGGACCTTCGAGCGGCGCTCCACCCATCGGGTCGCTCTCCGCGGGGACCAGCGTCAGCGTGAGAGCGCGGGCCGCCGACCTGCTCCTCGTGAAGTCGGCGGACGGGGCGGAGGGCTGGATCCGCCGGGGCTCTGCCTAGCGTCCAGTACGCCTGGCCGAGAATGGATCACGGACTTCAGAATAGCCGGGCATCGGTGGACAGTGAGGTGAGCCGGAAGCGTAACTGGATCCTACGGATCGAAACCGCCACAACCCCAGGCGACGCGGCGCCAGATCTTCCTCTTCCTTCCGGTATCCGTCATCGATGCAGTCTCCTCGTAAGTCATTCTCCTCGTGCGAGTGCTATGGCTGCCCGATTCGTTTCGTCTTGGCGTGGATTCCCGAACGGAGGATCCGACGAGTCGACTGGAGGGAACACGAGGACTCGAACGCCTTCTGCTGAGCTGCTGAGGGCCTCCAACCGCCGGAATCTTCAGCGCGCGGCAGGGAAGACGCGCGACTCCCGAGGCCGGATCTTCAGGTGGGAAGCAGGAGTGGAGCGACGGACCGTTGTTGTCAGGACTCGCCTCGTCCTAACCTCGAGGCGTACGGCAACAGCGGGTTGTTCCTCACCCGCTGGAGATACCCCGCCACCTCCCGCACCAGCCCCACCGTAGCCGTCCGTGCCGCAGCCGCCTGCTGAAACATCGCGAGCGCGGTCAGCGCGTGCCCGTGCACCTGGCGGGAGGCGAAGAGCGGCACCATCTCCTCGGCGAGCCGCTGGACGTCCTCGTGCCGCTCCTGGTCGACGAGGAGGGCGGCGAGCTCGAGGGAGACGAGGGCGTAGTCGTAGGCCATCTCGCGGGTGAGGAACGCCTCTCGGATCTCCCGAAACATCCCCTCCGCCCGCTCGGCGTCACCGGCGGCTGCGGCGAGCTGTGCTTCGAGCCATCTGCGCCGCTGCTCGATTCCAAACTCCCCCCCGAACCCCCGGTACTCGTCCTGGAGCACGGCGAAGAGGTCGTCCGCCTCATTCCGCAGCCCGCCTTGCAGCAGCATCTGCGCCTGGTAGTGGCCGGCGATCAGCCGGAGTTGGCCGTTCTCGGCACCGAGGAGGGTCCGAGCGCGCTCCAGTACCTCGATGGCGGAGAAGGGGTCGCCCGCCTCACCGCGAGCCTGAGCTAGCTGCACGAGACACTTCGCCTCGAGGTTCCGATCCCCGGCTTGCCGAAAGATCGCGACCGCCTCCTCCAGCACCTCCCGCGCCTCTTCGTAGCGCACCTGGTCGATCCGGAGCGACCCGAGGAAGCTTGCGATCTCACCGATCGTCCACGGATCGCCGCTCCCCGAGCGCCTGGCGGTACGCCGAGCCGTCGCGAGCGCGCGATCCGCGGCGACCAGGTCGGACTGCACGCGATGGGCGTTGCCGAGGCAGGCCCAGGCGAGCGCGAGGGTGTCGTGGATCATCCGGACGGGGTAGAGCCGCGAATCGAGTGCGTCCGCGATCTCGATCGCGAGAGCCGCGAGCTCCGCCGAGCGGCCCACGTCCTCGAAGAACTCCGCCCGCGAGCACTCGATCAGGTGCTGCGCCAGGCCGAGGCATCGGAAATTACCGCTCTCCCGGATGGCACTCGGGCGACCGTCCGGAGCGATCCGGAGGAGGTCGCGGCGGAGTGACGGCGCCAGACGCTCCTCGAGCCGCAGCACGGCGGTCACTCGCTCGGCGCGCGCAGCGAAGCCCTTCCACCGGTCGCCGGGCTTGCGGCCGGCCGAGCCAAAGGAGCTGGCCAATCGAGAGCCTAGGCCCGGAAGGAGGCGGTGGAGCTCCCGGAGACACCGTAGGCACCTGACCTCGAGATGCGCCTCGATCGCCTGGCGCTCATCCGCGGCCTCGGCACCGAGCAGATAGCGTTCCAGAAGGGCGCGAGTCGGATGCTCGGTCCGGGTAACAATCTAGGTTACACTCTGGCTCGAATCTGGAGATGCCCGTGGCACGGGCGTTTTTAGCGACTGGACTCTAAATTCAGGTATGACAGTCACTTACAGTCCCGCTCCGTCCGCCGTAGTCTGGTGCCTGGTGGATTAGGAAACCCCTGCTCTATCCACCTGAGCTACAGCGGCACGACCCGTAGGTTATATCGCAGGCAACAAGGATCGGCCTCGGTTTCTGCCCGATCGCCGAGGGGAGGTGACCCGATGCTCCACCGCACCGCTTCGATCCTTCTCGCGGCGCTCGTGTGCGTGGGCGTGCCGGCCGCCGCTGACTCCATCGCTGACCCGGAGGCCGGCGTCACGTTCCACGATCTGACGGCGGACGAGGCGTCCGGCATCGACTACCGGCGCGTGCCGTCGGCCACGGCCGCCGTCTTCGAGCGGATCAAGACCGAGCCCCTCTACACGATGCCGCTGGTGGTCGCGACGCCGGAGAAGCCCCGCGGCTCACCGAGCGTGGCGCTCCTCGACTTCGACGGCGACGGCGACCTGGACCTCTACGTGACCAACGGTCCCGACGCCGCCAACAGCCTGTACGCCAACCGCCTCGAAGAGACCGGAGCCCTGCGTTTCGAGGACGTGGCGGAGGCGGCGGGGGTCGCCGCCACCGGCCAGGACTCGACCGGCGTCTGCTTCGGCGATCTGGACAACGACGGCGACCCGGACCTGGTCGTGCTGGGCCGCTCGGAGCCGAACCTCCTGTTCGAGAACCGGGGCGACGGCACCTTCCGGGACGCCACCGCCGAGAGCGGCCTGGGCGAGAGCGGTTCGGACGAGGGGGATTGGGGCCACACGCACTGCTCCGTGGGCGACGTGGACGGCGACGGCCTGCTGGACCTGGCGGTGGCCAACTCCTACGACTGGAGCCGCCGGACCGCCACCCTGGTGGAGCCGTGGGAGCACAACCACCCGAACCAGCTCTTCGTCAACGTTGGCGGCCTGCGCTTCCGGGACGCGAGCCTGAGCTCCGGCATCCGGAACCTCAACGGCTTCCGGCCGCCGCGGGACGGCGCCGCCACCATCACCTGGGCCCTGGCCCTGGTCGACTACGACCAGGACGGGGACCTGGACCTGCTCCAGGCCGACGACCAGGGGGGCCTCCCCCCGAAGGAGGTCAGCCGCGGGCTGATCCAGGTCCTGAACAACGACGGCACCGGCCGGTTCACCGCCGTGACCGACCGGGTGGGCACGGACCTGCCCGGCACGTCCTGGATGGGCCTCGCGTTCGCCGATTTCGACTGCGACGGCCACATGGACTTCTTCGCCACGAACATGGGCGACTACGTCTTTTCGGCCGTGCACATCCCCTTCACCCGGGGGCAGCTCTCCTCGCGGGCCTTCCTCGGAACGTCCGAAGGCGGCTTCGAGGACGCCGGGCCCGGCCCGCTCCGGGCCACCCCCTTCGGCTGGTCGGTGGTGGCGCCGGACCTGGACAACGACGGCGACCCGGACGTGGTGTTCTGGGGCAGCCTGGACGGCAGCCTCCACACCATCAACGCAGACAACCCCGGGGCCGTCCTCCTCAACCCGGGCTGCTCCGCCCTCTTCGAGGCCGACCTCGACGCCCTCGCCGTGGACCACGCCCGGCGCAACGTCCACGGCGGTGCCACCGGCGACCTCGACCGGAACGGCTTTCCGGACCTGGTGACCGTCTCCGCGTTCCGCATCCCGGAAGACGTCCCCCTGACGCCCTATCCCGTCGAGTACGACAGCCCGTTCGATGCCACCGCACGGTACGTGGAGGTCTTTGCCCCGGCCGGAGGGGACGCCTATGTCTGGAGCGGCCTCCAGTTTCCGAACGGGCGCCTGGCCGTGGAGATCAACGACGGCAACGACAACGGCTGGGTCGAGGTCCGCACGCTGGGGACCGTGGGCCTGCTGCCGGACGGGCGGGTCAACCGGGACGGCATCGGCGCCGTGATCCGGGTGACCCCCGAGGGGGGCTCGACCATGCCGACCACGCTGCGCCCCGTCACCGGCGGATCGGGCTTCGGCTCCCAGAACGCCCTGGCGCAGCACTTCGGGCTGGGCCGAGCCCAGAGCGCCACGGTGGAGGTCCTGTGGCCCGGGGGTACCGTCCACCGCCTCCACGACGTCAGGCCCGGCGAGCGGATCGTCTTCCCGGAGATCCCGTGCGACCCTCGGGACCCGTCGCTGAGCCGCCGGAAGTACCGCTCGTGCGTGGCCGGCGCCCTGAAGGTGCTCCGGGAGCGGGGCCTGCTCTCCCGCAGCCTCGCCGCCCGCTTCCTGGCGAGCGCGCTCCGGGCCCCGGATCGGGTCGGACCCGAGTCGGAGCCGCGTCGGGCGCCCGGCGCGAGAAAGGAAGGTCCACGGTGACCCTGATCGAACGCTCGAAGGAGCGACCCCGCGTGCAATCTGCGGCGCGTGCCGCGACGGAGACGGTCTGGGGGCTGATCGAAAGCCGAGCGCAGGCGCATCCGGAGCGGACGGCGATCATCGATGGCGAGACGGAGATCGACTACGAGCGTCTGACCGAGCGGGCGGGCGCGATCGCGGGCGAGCTCGCGGCTCGGGGTGTTCCGCCGGGGTCGTTGGTCGGGGTGTGCATGAGCCGAACGTGGGAGCTCGTGGCGACTCTGGTGGGGGTCTTGCGGGCGGGGTGTGCCTACGTGCCGTTGGATCCGGCGTACCCGCGAGAGCGGGTGCGCTACATGCTGGAGCACGCTCGTGCCGTGGGCGCCGTCGTGGACCACGACGAGACGGCGGAGCTCTGCGCGGGGGTGCCCGAGCTCGTACGGCTCGACGAGGTGGGGGAGTGGACGGCGGACGGGATGGCTGGGATGGCTGGGCCGGGGGCGACCGACCTGGCGTACGTCCTCTACACGTCGGGCTCGACCGGGCGGCCGAAGGGGGTCGCCGTCGAGCATCGAAGCGTCGTGGCGATGAGCCGGTCGATGCGCGCGTTGCTGGACGACGAGGAGCTGGCGGGAGTGCTGGCGTCTGCCTCCGTCTGTTTCGACGCTTCGGTCATGGAGATCCTGGGTACGTTGTCCCTCGGCGGGACGGTGGTGCTGGCGGAGAACGTGCTGGCGCTGCTGGAGCTGCCGGCGGCGAGCCGGGTGAGGACGTTCACCACGGTTCCGACGGCGATGCAGGCGTTGCTCGCGGCCGGCCGGCTGCCCGAGGGAATCCGGTGTGCCGTTTTCGGGGGCGAAGTGCTCAAACGGTCGCTGGTGGACCAGCTTCACGCGCTGGAGCCAGGGCCGCGGGTGGTCAACGTATATGGGACGACCGAGGACACGGTCTATTCGACGGCTGCCGAGGTCTCCCCAGGCGTGGAGACGATCACGATCGGCAAGCCGGTCTCGCACTCTCGGTCGTACGTCCTGAACGACTCCATGCAGCCGGTCCCCGTCGGGGTCCCGGGCGAGCTGTACCTGGCGGGAGACCAGCTCGCGCGCGGATACCTGCACGACGAGGAGCTCACGCGGGAGCGGTTTCTCGACGTAGAGCCGGACGGTCCGATTCCGGAGGAGCGGCTGTACAGGACAGGCGATTTGTGCCGGTGGAGGGAAGACGGCGAGATCGAGTTCCTGGGGCGGGTCGACCAGCAGGTGAAGATCCGAGGCTTCCGGGTCGAGCTCGAAGAGATCGAATCGACGCTGGAGTCGATGGAAGGCGTGGACGGCGCAGCGGCGGCGGCCGTCGACGGGGGCGGCGGCCAGAAGACGCTCGTGGGTTACGTGGTGAGCCGGGACGGGGCGGTGACGGGCGAGGCGGCGCGAGCCTACCTGGCGGAGCGACTGCCCGGGTACCTGGTGCCTCGGGTCGTGATCCCCCTCGAGGAGCTGCCCCGATTGCCCAACGGCAAGCTCGACCGCAAGCGGCTCCCGAAAGACCTCGCCCCTCGTTCCGGCGCCGACATCGCCAGCGGCGCCCCCGGCGATGCCGGAGTCCTGGCGCGCCGGCTGGCGGGCCTTCCGCGGGACGAGCAGCGCGCGGTCCTGCTCTCGGTCGTCCGGGGCGAGATCGCATCGTTGCTTCGCCTCGGCGGTCCGGAGCAGGTACCGCCGGACCGCTCGGTGTTCGACCTCGGCCTCGATTCCTTGACCGCGCTGGAGCTGAGCTCTCGGCTTGCCGCGATCCTCGAGCGAAAGCTGCCGGCGTCGGAAATCGTGCGGCGCTCGACTCCCGCTGCCTTGGCCGAGTACGTCCTCGACCTGGTGGGGAACGCCACGGAGCCTGTTTCGAGGGAGAGGGCTCGAGGTGGAGCCTCGGATACGCTCGGTAGCTTTCAGGCGCGGATCCGGTCCTGCTACCCGCCGTTCCTGGCTGCGAAGGCGCCCTCCTGGTCCGTCGACGACAAGGCTACGTTCGTTCGGGAGCTCAGGCGCCTGGTGAGCCGAACGGGCCAAGACCCCCACTGCAAGCTGGTACGTACCGGCAGCGCGCACCGGGGGATCGTTGCCGACACGCATACCCAGGAAGAACGCGAGGCCATCATATGGACCACCAACCTGTACCTCGGCCTGAATCGTGACCGGCGAGTCATCGAGGAAGCCGTCTCGGCCTTGGAGCGTTTCGGGACCGGAATGGGAACGTCCGCGGTGGCAGGCGGCGTCACCGATCTCCACCTGGAGTTCGAACGAGAGTTCGCCGAGCTGGTGGGAAAGCCTGCCGCATGCCTTTTCACCACCGGATTCACCGCCAATCTCGGGATCGTCGCAGGCCTTCTCGGCAACGACGACGTCGTCGTGATGGATCAGCTCTGTCACGCTTCCATCGTCGACGGCGCTCGGCTGAGCGGCGCGACGACCAGGACCTTTCGACACGACGATCCTTTCGACCTGGAGTCGGTCCTCGAGGCGGAAGCGTCGCCCTACCGCACGGTCCTCGTGGTTCTCGAAGGCGTATACAGCATGGGGGAGGGGGCGGCGCCTGTCGCGGACATCGTGCACACGGCGAAGCGATACGGTGCGCTCGTCCTCGTGGACGAAGCCCATTCTTTCGGGTTCTACGGCCCTCGAGGCGCCGGTCTCTGCGCTGCTCGAGGTGTCACCGACCAGGTGGACTTCATCATGACGACCCTCAGCAAGGCGCTCGGGAGCCTCGGGGGTGTCGTCGCCGCCCGCGAGGAGCACATCGCCCTGCTGAAGTCGTCCGCCAGAGCCTATGTGTTCCAGGCTTCCATCAGTCCCGCCGACATCGCGGCGGCGCTCGCCGCCTTGCGCCGACTGAGCGCGGACGACGCACTGCGCGAGCGACTCTGGGAGACGACCGCCTACATGCGGAAGCGATTCTCCGAAGCGGGGTACGACCTCGGGACAGGAGACGGCCCCGTCGTCACGCCGCATTTCCCCGACAAAGACAAGCTCTTTGCGATCGTCGACGGCTTGTTCCAGCGTGGCGTTCTCACGTCAGCCGTGACGTACCCGGTCGTGGAGGCCGGACGGAGTCGCCTGAGGCTCATCTGCTCGGCCTCTCACACAAAAGAGGATGTCGACAGGACCCTCGAGGCCCTGATCGAAGCGGAGCGCGAAGCCGAGGAGGAGCGACAGCCTTTGGAAGATCGCAGCGACGCACATCGAGGACGATCCGGCCTGGAGGAGTGGGCCGAA
>CAZLLV010000128.1:0-11502 GCA_964560325.1 uncultured Thermoanaerobaculia bacterium
TCTCGAGCTCTACCGTGACCAGCGCATTGGGCAGGGGCTCGACTACCGTCGCTTCGACTTCAACGGCTTCCTCTTTGGCCAAATTCCGTCTCTCTTTCGTGTCCTTCCTCTCCACGGGGCCTCGGAAACCGATGCCCCTGCCTTCGATCGGTCAGCCGACCGCCTCCCGGAGGCGGTCCGTGACCTCCTCGACCGACGCGTGACCGTCGACCTTCCGGAGCAAGCCGCGCTCCTCGTAGTAACCGGCGAGCGGCGAGGTCTTCTCGCGGTACACCCGCAGCCGCTCGCGGACCACCTCTTCGCCGTCGTCGGCCCGGCCCCGGCCGAGGGCGCGAGCGACCAGCTCGTCCTCCGGCACGTCGACCAGCACCACCCCGTCGAGCTCCTCGCCGGCGTCCGACAGGATGCCCGCCAGCGTCTCCGCCTGCGGCAGCGTCCGCGGATACCCGTCGAGGATGAAACCGTCCCGCGCGTCCGGCCGGGCGAGCCGCGCCCGGACCACGTCGGCCATCGTCTCGTCGTCGACCAGCGCGCCGGAGTTCATGATGCCCTCGACCCGCCGGCCGAGATCGCTCCCCTCGGCCACCGCCCCGCGCAGCATCTCCCCGGTCGAGATCGCCGGCACGTCCAGCTCCCCCGCCAGGATCGCGGCCTGGGTGCCCTTGCCCGACCCCGGGGGGCCGAGCAGGACGATCTTGCGTCCGTGTGTCAAAGCCTCAGCCCCGCCGGCCGCGGACCCGGCCGCGCTTCATGAAGCCTTCGTAGTTGCGCATGACGAGCTGGCTCTCGACCTGCTGGACGAAGTCCATCGCCACGCCGACCACGATCAGCAGCGAGGTGCCGCCGAAGTAGAACTGGATCCCCATGCCGGTGGTGATCCAGCCGAGGCCGGCACCGGTCAGGAAGTTGTCGACCGACGGTCCGACCCAGGGCAACCCGCCGAGGTTGATGCCGGCGAGCAGGAAGTCGGGCAGCACCGAGACCGCGGACAGATAGACGGCGCCGGCCAGGGTGATCCGGGTCAGGATCCGGTCGATGTACTCGGCGGTCCGCTTGCCGGGGCGGATGCCCGGGATGAAGCCGCCGTACTTCCGCATGTTCTCGGCCAGGTCCGCCGGGTTGAAGATGATCGACACGTAGAAGTACGAGAAGAAGATGATCGCCGCCACGTAGATCACGTAGTAGATCGGCTGGCCGTACCCGAGCGCCCCGGTGATCGTCTGCACCCACTCGTTCTGGAACATGGTGCCGAGCGTGTTCGGCAGCATGACCACCGAGCTGGCGAAGATCACCGGAATCACGCCGCCGGTGTTCACGCGCAGCGGCAGGTAGGTCGACTGGCCGCCGTAGATGCGGCGCCCGACCACCCGCTTCGCGTACTGCACCGGGATCCGGCGCTGCCCCCGCTCCATGAAGACGATGAACGCCACCACCACGAGCATGAACGCGACCAGCAGGACCATCGCGATCAGGTTCAGGTCGCCGCGGCCGATCCGCGCCACGGTGTCGATGGTCGCCGGGATCAGGCCGACCACGATGCCGGCGAACATTAAGATAGAGATACCGTTGCCGATGCCGCGCTCGCTGATCTGCTCGCCGAGCCACATGACGAACGCACACCCGGTGGTCAGCGTCAGGATCGTCATCAGCACGAAGCTGATGCCGGGATTGATCACCAGGCTGCCGCCGCCCGGCGTCTGCGAGTTCTGGACGAAGAAGGCGATGCCGGTCGACTGGATGACCGAGATCACGACCGTGCCGTAGCGGGTGTACTGGGTGATCTTGCGCCGGCCGAGCTCGCCCTCTTTCGAGAGCTTCTCGAGGTACGGCCAGACGACGGTCAGCAACTGCAGGATGATCGACGCGGTGATGTAGGGCATGATGCCCAGCGCGAAGACCGCCACCCGCTGGAGGCTGCCGCCGGTGAACGTGTTCACGAACCCGAAGATGGTCCCCTCCTGCCCCTGCATGAACTCGAGCAGGGCCTGGGCGTCCACCCCGGGCGTCGGGATGTGGCACCCGACCCGGTAGACCGCGAGCAGCGCGAAGGTGAAGAAGAGCCGCTTGCGCAGGTCGGGGATCGCGAAAACGTTGCGGAAGCTGTCGATCACCGCTCGATCTCCTCCACGGTACCGCCCGCCGCCTCGATCTTCTCGCGCGCGGAGGCGGAGAAGGCGTGCGCCTTGATCGTCATGGCACGGCCGATCTCGCCGTCACCGAGCACCTTGACCGGGCGGCCGCGCCGCACGCGGCCGGCGGCGGCCAGGCTCTCCGGCGTGATCTCGCCCTCCATCTCCGCCAGGTCGCCCAGGTTCACCACCGCGAACTCGACGCGGAAGATGTTGGTGAACCCGCGCTTCGGAACGCGGCGCACGAGGGGCATCTGGCCGCCCTCGAAACCGGGACGGCGCGAGTAGCCGGAGCGCGAGCGCTGGCCCTTGTGGCCGCGCCCGGCGGTCTTGCCGAGGCCCGAGCCCGGGCCGCGGCCGACCCGCTTCTTGTCCTTCTTGCTCCCCTTCGCCGGGGTCAGATCGTGCAGTTTCATGGTCAGTCCTCGAGGATTTCCACCAGGTGCGGGATCTTCGCCACCATGCCCCGGGTGGCGGGACTGTCGGGGCGCTCCACGGTGTGTCGGATCCGACGCAGGCCGAGCCCTTCGAGCACCGCCCGGTGCTTCCGCGGGGTCCCGATCGCGCTCCGCACCTGGCGGATCTTGAGTGTCTTCGTCTGCTCGTTCTTCTTCGCCATGATCAAGCCACCGACTCTTCGGCCGCTTCGGCCTTCCCGGCCGACGCCTCGTCCTCGCGCGGCTGATCGAGCCCGCGCAGGCGCCGCACCTGGGCCTTCGAGCGCAGGTTGAGCAGCCCCTCGAACGTCGCCTTCACGACGTTGTGCGGGTTGGTCGTCCCGAGCGACTTGGTCAGGATGTCCTGAATGCCGGCGGTCTCCACCACTGCGCGCACCGGGCCGCCGGCGATCACGCCGGTACCGGGGGAGGCGGGCTTGAGCAGCACGCGGCCGGCGCCGAAGACGCCCGTCACCTCGTGCGGGATGGTGCCGTCGACCAGCGGGATCTTGACCATCGTCTTCTTGGCGATCTCGATCCCCTTGCGGATCGCGCTCGGCACCTCCTTCGCCTTGCCCGAGCCGTAGCCGACCCGGCCGGCGCCGTCGCCGACGACGACGAGCGCAGAGAACGAGAAGTTCTTGCCGCCCTTCACTACCTTGGTGACGCGGTTGATGTGGACGACCTGCTCGAAGAGCTCGGCGTCTCGCTCGTAGTTTCTCGCCACGAAATTCTCCCTAGAAGCTCAGTCCGGCGGACCGGGCGCCTTCGGCGACTTCCCGGACCTTGCCGTGATACACGTATCCGCCGCGATCGAAGACCACGCTCTCCAGCCCCAAGGCCTTGGCGCGCTCGCCGATCGCCTCGCCGACCTTGCGGGCCGCTTCCTTCGAGCCGGTCGAGGTGGAGAGGCCGCCGCGGAGGGCGTCCTCGCTCGAGCTCGCCGCCGCCAACGTGACGCCGGCCTCGTCGTCGATGAGCTGAGCGTAGACGTAGCGCAGGCTCTTGAACACCGCCAGCCGCGGCCGCTCGGCGCTCCCCCGCACCTTGCGGCGCACCCGCAGGTGAGCGCGCCGGCGGCGCTGCTGCTTCTGTCTCGTCTTCTTGACCAGATGCTCCATCGCCCTCGCTCCTTACTTGGCGCCGGCCTTGCCGACCTTGCGCCGCACGACCTCGTCGCTGTACTTGATGCCCTTGGCCTTGTAGGGGTCGGGCTTGCGCAGGCGCCGGATCTCCGACGCCACCTGCCCGACCTGCTGCTTGTCCGCGCCCGTCACCGTCACCCGGTTGGCCTTGGGGTCGACCGCGATGTCGATCCCCTCCGGAATCGGGAAGACGATCGGGTGCGAGTAGCCGAGGGCGAAGTGGACCTCGCGGCCCTTCACCTCGGCGCGGTACCCGACGCCGACGATGTCGAGGGTCTTCTGGAAGCCGTTCGAAACGCCCTGGACGGCGTTCGCGAGCAGCGACCGGAGGAGCCCGTGCTTCGCCCTCTCGGGCCCGCTGTCTCCGGGGCGCGCGACGGTCACGGTGCCGTCGTCGATCGCCACGTCGAAGTCCTCGAACACGAACTGCGACACCTTCCCCTTCGGCCCTTCGGCCGTGAAGACGCCGGAGTCGAGGGCGACCTTCGTCCCCTGCGGGACTTCGATGGGTGCTCTGCCGATACGAGACATCGTTCCTCCGCTACCAGATATGACACAGGAGCTCGCCGCCCACGCCGCTCTCCCGCGCTTGCACGTCGGTCATCAGGCCGGTCGAGGTGGAGAGGATCCCCACGCCCAGGCCGTTTCGTACCGGCTCGACCTCCTTGGCCTTGCGGTACACGCGGCGGCCCGGCTTGGAGACACGCTCCATGAAGCTGATCGCCGGCGTCCCGAGCTCGTCGTACCGGAGGTAGACCCGGAGCTTGTTGCTCGGCTCGCCCTCCACCACCCGGAAGTTCTTGATGTAGCCCTGGTCCTTGAGGATCTTCGCCATCTCCACCTTGAGGCGGGACGACGGCACGTCCAGACGGTCGTGCTTCGCCAGGTGGGCATTCCGGATCCTGGTCAGGAAATCCGCGATCGGGTCGTTGCTACTCATCTCGAATCTCTCCTCGCCCGCCGGATCACCAGCTCGACTTCGTCACGCCGGGCAGATAGCCCTGGAGCGCCAGTCCGCGGAAGCAGATCCGGCACAGGGCGAACTTGCGCATGTAGGCGCGTGGCCGGCCGCACACCCGGCACCGGTTGCGGTGACGAACGTCGAACTTCGGCTTGTTCCTCGACTTCGCCTTCTTGGCTTCGGTCGCCATTCGATCTCTCTCCTAACCTCTTCGCGCCTCCGTCACTTCGCGAACGGCATGCCGAGCTCGCGCAGCAGGAACTTGGCGCGCTCGTCGTTTCCGGCCGTCGTGACGATCGTGATGTTCATCCCCTTGACGCGATCGACCCGGTTGAGGTCGATCTCGGGGAAGATCGTGTGCTCCTTGATCCCCAGCGTGTAGTTGCCCCGGCCGTCGAAGCTCCGGTTCGGCACGCCACGGAAGTCCCGCACCCGCGGCAGGGCGACCGTGATCAGTCGGTCCAGGAAGTCCCACATGCGCTCGCCGCGCAGGGTCACGCGGGCGCCGATCGGCATCCCTTCGCGCAACTTGAACGAGGCGATCGACTTCTGGGCCCGCGTGATCGTCGGCTTCTGGCCGGCGAGCGCCGCAATCTCCTGGACGGCGTCGTCGAGGATCTTGATGTTCTGGATCGCCTCGCCGAGCCCCATGTTGAGGGAGACCTTCTCCACCCGCGGAACCGCCATCGGGTTGGTGAGGGCGAACTCCTTCGCGAGCTTCGGCGCGACCTCGTCCTTGTACCGCTCCCGCAGGCGGGACCGATAGCCTTCGCCGTTCTTGGAAGCGCTCTTCTTCGTCTCTTTGTCAGCCATCTCTCGTGCCGCCTAGCTGAGTGCCTTGTCGCAGTTCTTGCAAACCCGCACCGAACCGCCCTGGTCGAGGCGTCGGTGGGACATGCGCGAGGGCTCGCCGCAGTTCGGGCAGATCACCATGAGGTTCGAGACCGCGATCGGGGCCTCGCGCTCCAAGATGCCGCCCTGGATCCCCTTCTGGGGGTTGGGGCGAGTGTGCCGCTTGATCATGTTGATCCGCTCCACGATCGCCTTGCCGTCGGTCGGCAGGACCCGCAGAACCTTCCCGCGTGCGCCGCGGTCGCGCCCGGCCGTCACCAGAACCTGGTCGTCTCTCTTCACGTGGATCCTCTGCATCACAGTACCTCCGGCGCGAGCGACACGATCTTCATGAAACGCCGCTCGCGGAGCTCGCGCGCCACCGGCCCGAAGACGCGCGTGCCGATCGGCTCGCCCTCCTCGTTGACCAGCACCGCCGAGTTGGTGTCGAAGCGGATGTAGCTGCCGTCGCGGCGGCGCTGGGCGCGGCGGGTGCGGACGATCACCGCCCGCACGACCTGCCCCTTCTTCACCGTGCCTTCGGGCATGGCCTCCTTCACCGAGGCGGTGATCACGTCGCCGAGGCCGCCGTACTGCCCGGTCGAGCCGCCGCGGAGCTGGATGCACGCGACCTTCTTCGCACCCGAGTTGTCCGCGACGTCGAGAATGGTTCCCATCTGGATCATGGCTTTAAGCTCTCCGCTCTGCTACGCGCCGTGTCGATCAAACCTGGACGGCTCGCTGGATGATCTTGGTGACCCGCCAGCGCTTCCGCTTCGAGAGCGGACGGCAGGACCGGATCTCCACTCGGTCGCCGACGTTGCACTCGTTCGCCTCGTCGTGCGCCGCGAGCTTCGAGCTGCGCTTCATCTGCCGGTGGTAGAGCGGGTGGTTGACCACCTTCTCCACCCGGACGACCACGGTCTTGTCCATCTTCTCGGACACGACCGTACCGACCTTGACCTGGCGCTCGCCCCGCGTCTTCTGGTTCTCTTCCGTCTTCGTCGCCATCTCTTCGTCGCCTCGATCCAAAGTCGATTTACGCGGTCTCGCGCTTCTTCTCGTTCATCACGGTCAACACCCGGGCCAGGTCGCGGCGGACCTCGCCGATCCTCGACGGGTTCTCGAGCTGCCCGGTGACCTTCTGGAGGCGCAGGGCGAAGAGCTGCTCGGAGAGCTCCTCGTCGAGCTCGGTCAGCTCGTCGTCGGTCTTGTGTCGTAGCTCGCTCGCTCGCATGATCCCTGCTCCTAGTGCCCCACTCCGTCACGAGCGACGAAGCGCGTCTTGATCGCCAGCTTGTGCCCCGCGAGGCGCATGGCCTCCTTGGCCAGCTCCTC
Source organism: uncultured Thermoanaerobaculia bacterium (assembly GCA_964560325.1). Lineage (GTDB taxonomy): Bacteria > Acidobacteriota > Thermoanaerobaculia > Multivoradales > DATKCC01 > CAZLLV01. Next base: position 6,842 of record CAZLLV010000128.1, read on the forward strand.
CGGCACGCCCTCGAGCTCGTAGAGGATGCGGCCCGGCTTGACCACCGCGACCCACTCCTCCGGCGGGCCTTTGCCCTTGCCCATCCGGGTCTCGAGCGGCTTCTTGGTGACCGGATTGTCCGTGAAGACCCGGATCCTCTCCTTGGCGCCGCGCTTCACCCGGCGGGTGATCGAGTTACGGGCCGCCTCGATCTGCCGCGCGGTGACCCACCCGGCCTCGAGCGCCTGGATGCCGTACTCGCCGAAGGCGATGTAGTCGCCTCCCTTGGCCATCCCGGTGCGGCGGCCGCGCTGCTGCTTTCTGTACTTGACCTTCTTCGGCATCAGCATGATGCGTATTTCCTCTCGGTCACCTCGGACGAACCGTCAACGGCGGCGCCTCTCGGATCATTCCGGATCATTCCCATGTCTTCACACCGCCGAGCGGCGCGCCTTCTCCCGCAGCATCTCGCCCTTGTAGATCCACACCTTGACGCCGATCACGCCGTAGGTGGTCTTCGCCTCGGCCAGGCCGAAGTCGATGTCCGCCTTGAGCGTGTGGAGCGGCAGGCGCCCGTCCTGGTACCACTCGGTGCGGGCGATCTCGGAGCCGCCGAGGCGGCCGCCGACCATGATCTTCACGCCCTTGGCGCCGAACCGGAAGCTCGACTCCATCGCCTTCTTCATGGCGCGGCGGAACGAGACCCGGCGCTCGAGCTGCCCGGCGATCGACTCCGCCAGGAGCTGCGCGTCGAGCTCCGGGCGCTGGATCTCCTGGATGTTGATGTGGACCTCGCGGCCGAGCTCCTTCTGGAGGTCGTCGCGCAGCTTGTCCACCTCCGCTCCCTTGCGGCCGATGATGATGCCCGGCCGGGAGGTGTAGATCGTCACCCGCAGCTTGTCGGCCGCGCGCTCGATGTCGATCTCGGAGACGCCGGCGTGGAACAGGCGCTTCTTGAGCTTGCGCCGGAGCTGCAAGTCCTCGTGGAGGATCTCCGCGTAGCGGTCCTCCGCGTACCACCGCGAGTGCCAGGTCTTGTTGTAGACCAGGCGAAAGCCGTACGGATGAGTTTTCTGACCCACGTTCAGTCGCCCTTCTTCGTGTCGAGCTTGATGGTGATGTGGCTCTGGCGCTTCAAGACCCGGTGCGCACGGCCCATGGGAGCGGCCCGCAGGCGCTTGAGCATCGGGCCGCCGTCGACGAAGATCTCCTTGACGTAGAGACGATCGACGTCCACCCCGTCCTCGCGCTGCTCGGCGTTGGCGATCGCCGACTTCAGGCACTTGCCCACGTGCCGGGCCGCCGACTTCGTGCTGAGCGCGAGCATGTTCGTCGCGTCCTGGACGCCCTTGCCGCGGATCAGGTCCGCCACCAGGCGGACCTTCTGCGGAGACGCCTGCAGATACCGGAGCTTCGCTGTCACTTCCATCGCTTCCGTTCCTTTTTGATCGTCGCGCCCGGCGTCAGCGCAGGCGGGCGCCCTTTTCCTTCTTGCCGCCGTGGCTGCGGAAGGTGCGGGTCATGGCGAACTCCCCGAGCTTGTGACCGACCATGTTCTCGCTCACGTAGACCGGGATGAAGCGCATTCCGTTGTGGACCGCGATGGTGTGTCCCACCATCTCGGGAGTGATCGTCGAGCGCCGCGACCAGGTCTTGATGACCCGCTTGTCGCCCCGCTCGTTCTGAGCGTCGACCTTCTCCAGGAGATGGTCGTCGATGTAATAGCCCTTCTTCAACGATCGCGCCATGATCTAGCCCTCGCTCACTTCTGCTTGCGCCGGCGCACGATCATCTTCTGCGTGCGCTTGTTGTTTCGGGTCTTGTAGCCCTTCGTCGGCTTGCCCCACGGCGTCGTGGGATGGCGGCCGCCCGAGGAGCGTCCCTCGCCGCCACCCATCGGGTGGTCGACCGGGTTCATCACCACGCCGCGGTTGTGCGGCCGGCGGCCGAGCCAGCGCTTGCGCCCGGCCTTGCCGAGCGAAAGATTCTCGTGCTCCAGATTGCCGACCTGGCCGACGGTGGCGTAGCAGTCGACGTGCACCCGGCGGACCTCGGTGGAGGGCAGCCGGACCTGCGCGTACTGACCCTCCTTCGCCACGAGCTGGGCGCCGGCGCCCGCGGCCCGAACCATCTGACCGCCCTTGCCGATCTTCAGCTCGATGTTGTGGATCACCGTGCCGAGCGGGATCTTGCCGAGCGGCAGGGAGCACCCGACGTTGACCGGTGCGTCCTCGCCCGCCACCACCTCGTCGCCGACCGACAGGTCGCGCGGCCAGAGGATGTAGCGCTTCTCGCCGTCGGCGTAGTGCAGCAGCGCGATGCGCGCCGAACGGTTCGGGTCGTACTCGATCGACGCGACCGTCGCCGGCACATCGCGCTTGTCGCGGCGGAAGTCGATCTTCCGGTAGCGCCGCTTGTGGCCGCCGCCCCGGAACCAGATCGTTTGCTCGCCCTGGTTGTTGCGGCCGCCGCTCTGCTTCTTCCCCTTGGTGAGGGGTTTGTGCGGCGTCGCCCGGGTGATCTCCTCGAAGCCCGAGTAGGTCTGGTTCCGGCTCGCCGGATTCGTCGGCTTGATCTGTTTGATGCCCATGAGTCGTGTATCCCTTCCAGTTCGTTCTTCGGGTCCTGATTCAGATTCCCTCGAAGAACTCGATGGGCTTCTCTCCCTCGGCCAGGCGGACGTAGGCCTTCTTCCAGTCCGGCCGGCGGCCGACGAAGCGCCCCTGGCGCCGGGTCTTGCCGTGCATCCGGGCGACCCGGACCTCGGCCACCTTGCGGTCGAACTGGGTCTCGATCGCCCGCTTGATCTCGATCTTGTTGGCGTCGCGCGCCACCTCGAAGGCGACGACGTTCGCGTCGTCGCGAAGCTCGGTCGACTTCTCGGTGATGAGCGGCCGGCGGATGACGTCCTGGATCCTCATCGGTCGAGCACCTCCAGCAGTCGAGTCAGGGCCGGCTCGGAGAACACCACGTACGGCCGCGCGACCACGTCGTAGACGTTGACGCCGAGGGCGTCGACGGTCTTCGTGGCCGGGATGTTGCGCGACGCCAGCTCGAGGTTGCGATTGTCGCGCTCGTCGACCAGCAGCACCTTGCCGTCGATCCCCAGGCCGCCGAGGCGGCCGGCGAAGTCCTTCGTCCGGTGGCTGTCGAGCTCCAGGCTGTCGAGGACCACCATGCGGTCCTCGGCGAGCGCCCGCGACAGGGCGGACTTCAGGGCGTTGCGCTTCTCGCGTGCCGTGACCTTCTTCTCGTAGTTGCGCGGCTTCGGGCCGTGGACGGTGCCGCCGGTGCGCCAGAGGGGGCTTCGGATCGAGCCCACGCGGGCGCGGCCGGTCCCCTTCTGCCGCCACGGCTTCTTGCCACCGCCGGAGACTTCGGCGCGGCCCTTGGTCTTGTGCGTGCCGGCGCGCTGGGCGGCGCGGATCGCCTCGACCACCACGTGGATCAGGTGCTCGTTGTACGGGTACTCGAAGACCGACTCCGGCACTTCGAGATCCTTGACCCGCTCGTTCGACAGGTTCTTGACGGTGATCTTCATCGCATCATCCCCGCTTCGCCCGGCGCAACTGGAGGAGGCCCTGCTTCGGCCCCGGCACCGCGCCCCGGAGGTAGAGGAGATCGTTCTCCTCGTCCACCTTGACGACCTGGACGTTCTTGACGGTGATCCGCTTGTTGCCGGTCTGGCCCGGCAGGCGGGTGCCCGGGTAGACCCGGGACGGGAACGCCGACTGGCCGATCGAGCCCGGGGCGCGATGGAACATCGAGCCGTGGCTCGCCTTGCCGCCGCCGAACCCGTGACGCTTGATCACGCCCTGGAAGCCCTTGCCCTTGCTCTTCGCCGTCACGTCCACGTACTCGTCGACCTCGAAGATCGAGCACTTCACCGAGTCGCCGGTCGAGAGCTCGTCACCGTCGCCCACCGCGAACTCGACCAGGTCGCGCGTCGGCGCCACGCCGGCCTTCTCGAAGTGGCCCCGGAGGCCCGCCGGCACCTTGCGCGGCGCCCGCTCTTCGACCAGGCCGACCTGGACCGCGCGATAGCCGTCGCGGTCGTCGTCCTTGACCTGGACGACCAGGCAAGGACCGGCCTTGACCACGGTCACCGGGACGGCGGTGCCGTCCTCCATGTAGATCTGGGTCATGCCCAGCTTCTTTCCCAAGATGCCTTGCATCGGACTGCCCCTCACTTGCCGAATGCCTTGATTTCGACGTCCACGCCGGCCGGCAGCTCGAGCTTCATGAGCGCGTCGACCGTCTGCGCCGTCGGCTCGAAGATGTCGAGGAGCCGCTTGTGCGTGCGGATCTCGAACTGCTCGCGGGACTTCTTGTCCACGTGCGGCGACCGGTTCACGGTGTACTTCGAGATGTGCGTGGGCAGCGGGATCGGTCCCACCACCCGCGCGCCCGTCCGCCGCGCCGTGTCCACGATCTCGTGAGTCGAGGTATCGAGGATCCGGTAGTCGTAGGCCTTCAGGCGAATTCGGATCTTCTCGTTCATCATCGGTTCAGTCCTCGGTCGCTGGCAGCGATCCGGCTCACTCGACCACCTCGGTCACGGTGCCGGCGCCGACGGTGCGGCCGCCCTCGCGGATGGCGAAGCGCACGCCCTTCTCCATCGCGATCGGCGCGATCAGCTCCACCAACAGGTTCACGTTGTCGCCCGGCATCACCATCTCGG
>CAZLLV010000129.1:0-4592 GCA_964560325.1 uncultured Thermoanaerobaculia bacterium
GGCCCCGGCGCTCGTCGTCCTGGCTGATCTCCTTGACCTTCTCCAGCTTCTTCAGGAGGTCGTTGCCCTCGCGGCGCCCCTGGCGGATGCCGTTCCTCGCCCCCTCGGCCATGTCGTGCGCCTTCTTGACGATCTCCTTGCGGCGCTCCTCGGTGAGCGGCGGCACGGGGATGCGGATCAGCTTGCCGTCGTTCGACGGGTTGAGCCCCAGGTCGGCCTGGATGATCGCCCGCTCGATGGCGCTGATCTGGGACGGGTCGTACGGCTGGGCGACGATCAGGTTCGCCTCGGCGACCGACAGGCCGGCGAGCTGATTGAGCGGCGTCGGCGTGCCGTAGTAGTCGACCGTCACCCCCTCGAGCAGCGCGAGCGAGGCGCGCCCGGTGCGCAAGGTCTTGAGCTCGCGGTGGAAGTGGTCCACGGCGTGCTTCATCTTCAGCTCGGTCTCCCGAAAGGCCTGTTGCATGTCAGACATGGCGCGCTCTCCTCCCCGGTGGTTTCGAAGCGATGGTGAAGATTGTACCGCCTTCGTCGGAGCTCGTCAGTCGCGGACCATGGAGCCCACGCGCTCGCCGCAGATGACCCGGCGGATGTTGTGGTCGCCTCCGAGGTCGAAGACCGAGATCGGGATCGAGTTCTCGCGGCACAGGCTGATCGCCGCCGCGTCCATCACCTTGAGGTCGCGCTCGAGGACCTCCTGGTAGGTGATCTCGGCGAGGAGGGTCGCGTCCGGGTCGGTCTTCGGATCGCTCGTGTAGATGCCCTCGACCTGGGTGCCCTTGAGCAGGATCTCGGCGTGGATCTCGGCCGCCCGCAGGGCCGCCGCCGAGTCGGTCGTGAAGAAGGGGTTGCCGGTGCCGGCGGCGAAGATCACCACCCGGTCCTTCTCGAGGTGCCGGATCGCGCGCCGCCGGATGAACGGCTCGGAGACCTCGCGGATGTCGATCGCCGACTGCACGCGGGTCGTGACCCCCCGCTTCTCCATCGCGTCCTGGAGAGCCAGCGCGTTGATCACCGTCGCCAGCATGCCCATGTAGTCGCCGGTGACGCGCTCGATGCCGCGGTGGCTCGCCGCCAGGCCGCGGATGATGTTGCCGCCTCCGACCACCACCGCGAGCTGGACGCCGAGGGCGTGGACCTCGGCCAGCTCGTCGGAGATGCGGGCGACCACCTGCTCGTCGATGCCGAAGCTCTCGGAGCCCATCAGGGCTTCCCCCGAGAGCTTCAGCATGACGCGGCGGTAGCTCGGCTTGGGCACGTGGGCTCCGGGCCGGCTCAGCCGGCGTTCCCCGCGCCCGAAGCGCTGCCGATCTGGGCCGCGACCTCGGCGGCGAAGTCCTCCGACTTCCGCTCGATGCCCTCGCCCAGCTTGAACCGGGCGAAGCGCCGGATCTGGATGTTCTCGCCGATCTTCGCGACCTTCTCGTGCAGGATCTGCTGGATCGTCTTGTCCGGGTCCTTGACGAACGGCTGCTCGAGAAGCACCGCCTCGCCGTAGTACTTCGAGATCTTGCCCTCGACGATCCGGTCGACCACGTTCTCCGGCTTGCCCTGCTCGAGCGCCTGCTCGCGGGCGATCCGGCGCTCGGTGTCGAGCACCTCCTCGGTGACCTCGTCGCGGTGGACGAAACGGGGCTCGGCGGCCGCGATGTGCATCGCGATGTCGCGCACCAGGTCCTGGAACTCGTCGGTGCGGGCGACGAAGTCGGTCTCGCAGTTGACCTCGACCAGCACGCCGATCTTGCCGCCGGCGTGGATGTAGGAGCCGACCGCCCCCTCCGCGGCCACCCGGCCGGCCTTCTTGGCCGCCTGGGAGAGACCCTTCTTGCGCAGGATCTCGATCGCCTTCTCCGTGTCGCCGTCGGCCTCGACCAGGGCCTTCTTGCAGTCCATCATGCCCGCGCTGGTGCGCTCGCGCAGGTCCCTCACCATCTCGGCGGTGATGCTCATCGGTGCAACTCCTCCCGTGCTATCCGTTCGTCTCCCGTCGCCGGACCGGGCCGGCCGGGGAAAGATGTCTATCGCTGGAAAAACGGCCGGCGCCTCTCGCGAGGTCCGCCGGCCGCTCTGGGTCGTGACGCTGGGGCCGCGCCGGTGTTCAGGAAGCGGAGGCCGCCTCGCCGGCGTCGGCGGACTCGCCCGCGATCGCGCCGGGCACCTCTTCGCCCTCGGCCTCCATCATCCGCTGCTCGCCGAGCTGGCCCGCACCCTCGCGGTACGCGTCGGCGATGCGCGAGGCGAACAGGCGGATCGAGCGGATGGCGTCGTCGTTGCCGGGGATCACGAAGTCGATCAGCTCCGGGTCGCAGTTGGTGTCGACGATGGCGATCACCGGGATGCCGAGCTTGTTCGCCTCCGCCACCGCGATGTCCTCGCGCTTGGGGTCGACCACGAAGAGCGCGTCCGGCAGGCCGGTCATGTCGCGGATGCCGGAGAGGTTGCGGTGCATCTTCTCCCGCTCGCGGTCGAGGCGCAGCTTCTCCTTCTTGGTGAGCGGGCTCTCCTCGTCGCCGAGGCGCGACTCCAGCTCCTTGAGGCGCTGGATCGACGTCTTGATCGTCGCGTAGTTGGTGAGCGTGCCGCCGAGCCACCGGTGGGTGACGTAGAACTGGCCGCAGCGCTCCGCCTCCTCGGCGATCACCTCCGCCGCCTGGCGCTTGGTGCCGACGAACAGGATCTGCTTGCCCGCGGCCCCGAGGTCGTGCACGAAGTCGGCGGCCTCGCGGAATAGGGCGACCGTCTTCTGCAGGTCGACGATGTAGATGCCGTTGCGCTTGCCGAAGATGTACGGCTTCATCTTCGGATTCCACCGCCGGGTCTGGTGCCCGAAGTGGACGCCCGCCTCCAGCAGGTCTTTGAGTGTGACCTCGACCACGAATCTCCTCCTTACCGCTTGCTGAACTGGAAGCGCGCCCGGGCGCCCTTCTGGCCGTACTTCTTGCGCTCCTTCTGCCGCGGATCGCGGGTCAGGAGGCCGGCCGACTTGAGACGGTCGCGCAGCTCGACGTCGAACACGAGCAGGGCGCGGGCGATGCCGTGCCGGATGGCGCCGGCCTGCCCTGTGCTGCCGCCACCCTCCACGGTGCAATAGATGTCGAACTTCTCGCCGGTCTCCGTGAGCTGGAGCGGCTGCTTGATGACCATCTTCAGCACTTCGCTCGGGAAGTAGTCGTCGAGGTCGCGGCCGTTGACCTGCATGGCACCCGCGCCCGGGCGCAGGAAGACCCGCGCCGCGGCGGTCTTGCGCCGGCCGGTGCCGTAGTACTGAACGTCGTTCGCCAAAGCTCTCTCCTCTGCGGTCTATCGGGTGCCGTGAAGTCCCGCTAGCGGGGCGGCAGGTGCTCCACCACGAAGTCGCGCGGCTGCTGGGCCCGGTGCGGGTGCTCCGGGCCGGCGTACACCTTCAGCTTCGTGTACTGCTTGCGGCCCAGGGACCCCTTCGGCAGCATGCCCCAGACGCCGGCCTCCACCAGGCGCTCGGGATACTTCCGGCGCCGCTCGGCGGCCGTCTCGCTCTTGATCGAGCCGGGCCGGGTGGTGGTGCGGTAGTAGACCTTGTCCTGTTCCTTGCGCCCGCTGAGCGCCACCTTCGCGGCGTTCACCACGATCACGAAGTCACCGGTGTCGAGGTGCGGCGCCCAGGTCGGCTTGTGCTTGCCGGTCAGGAGCTTGGCGACCTCCGAGCACAGCCGTCCCAGCGGAACGCCGTCGGCGTCCACCACGTGCCAGCGCTTCTCGATCTCCGCCACCTTCGGGCTGTACGTCGTCTGTTTCATGCTCTCGTCGCTCCTGCGGGCTCTCCGGGCTCGGTGCGTGCTTTTCCCCCTGCGCACGGCGAGACGCGCGCACAGGGAACGGCACCCCCTGCGGCGCAAAGGGCCACTGATCTTAGGTTGGACCCGCGGTGCTGTCAAGGCCCCGTCACGAGGTTCGCGCGGAGCCGGACTGATTTCGATCGTCTCGATCGGCTCGATCGCATGCTCGATCGGATCGCGGCCCGCTCCCGCGGGGCTCCCACGGGCAGCGCGGAGAGTAGCACGGGAGAAGCAGTGCGGCAACCGGCTGCCACCCGCGCGACGCAGCCGGTACACTACGCGCCGCCATGCCGGACGCTCCTGCCAGCCACCGCTCCTCCGCCCGGGCCGAGGTCGATCTCGACAAGAGCGGCCGGCGGATCCGCGACATGTTCTCCGGCGTGGCGCCGCGCTACGACCTGTTGAACCGGCTGATCTCGGGCTTCCTCGACGAGGGCTGGCGGCGGAAGGCCGCGGCGGCGGTCGACGCGGCGCCCGCGGGGCGCGTGCTCGACCTCTGCTCCGGCACCGGCGACCAGGCGCGGGCGGTGCGCCGCCGGGGGCGCCGGGTGGCGGCGGCCGACTTCACCGTCGCGATGCTCGCGATCGCCCGGCACAAGCTGGCGCGCCTCGCGCCGCCCCGGCCGGCGCCGCTCGCCGCCGACGCGCTCGCCCTGCCGTTCCCCGATCGGGCGTTCGCGGGCGCCGTGGTCAGCTTCGGGCTACGCAACGTGGCCGACCTCGACCGGTCGGTGCGCGAGCTCGCCCGGGTGCTCGTGCCGGGCGGCCGGCTGGTGG
>CAZLLV010000130.1:0-8309 GCA_964560325.1 uncultured Thermoanaerobaculia bacterium
GGACGAAGCGTCCGTAGCCGCCGAGGACGCTCGCGCCGGTGACCTGGAGGGCGGCGCCCCGGGCGACCAGGTCGGCGATCTCGTCGAGCTCCAGCCAGGTGATCTCTTCCGGGTGGGCGAGCACCGGCCGCCAGCCGGCGAGGACGACCTCGTGGATCAGGCCGGCGGGGTCGGCCTCGCGCTGGCCGCGGCTCAGCTCGAGCAGCAGGTAGCTCGAGCCGGCGAGCGGGGTGACGGTGTCCGCCGCCGGCCGCCGGCCGGTCGCCTCGATCGCCTCGAGCACGCCGTCGCCGATCCGGATCTCGGCGCCCAGCAGCACCTGTGGGCCGGCGCCGTCGAGCTCTTGCTCGAGCTCCGCGCGCAGGGACTCGAGCCGCTCCGGGTCGCTGTTCCACCACGGCCCCAGGCGCTGGTGGGGCGTCGCGACGACCGCGGTGCAGCCGTCCTCGGCCGCGGCGCGGCACATGGCGGCCGCCTCGGCCAGCGAGTCGGGGCCGTCGTCGATTCCGGGCAGCAGGTGGAGGTGGATGTCGATCATGCCGCCGTCTCGCCCTCGTCGGCGATGTACGCCTCGTAGTAGCTGCTCTGGCGCCCCCCGCTCCGGCCCTCGCGGTGGCGGTTGAGCACCGTTCCGAGGATCTTGACGTCGTTCATCAGCAGCCGGTCTCGGCAGGTCCGCGCGTCCTCGCGCAGCACCTTGCCGGCGCGCAGGCAGAGGACCACGCCGTCCGACAGCGACCCGATCACCGTGGCGTCGGTCACCGCCAGGACCGGCGGCGTGTCGATGATCACGAAGTCGAACTGCGCGCGCGCCCGGCGCAGGAACTCGTGCATCCGGTTCGACGACAGCAGCTCCGACGGGTTGGGCGGGATCGGCCCGGACGGGATCACCAGGAGGTTCGAGACGGCGCAGGAGGCGGTGACCCGGTTCGGGTCCTCGCCGGCCGCCAGGACGTTGGTCAGCCCGGAGCGGTTCGAGATGCCGAACACCTCGTGCAGGCGGGGTTTCCGGAGATCGCCGTCGATCAGCAGCACGCGCTTGCCGAGCTGCGCCATGACCACCGCCAGGTTGGTCGAGGTCGCCGACTTGCCCTCGCCCGGCCCGGCGGAGGTGAGCGACACCACCTTGAGCTCGGCGGCGGTCGAGAGGAGCAGCGCGGTCCGCAGAGCGCGGTACGCCTCCGAGACCGACAGGCGGGGCCGCTGGTGGGGGAGGAGCTCGATCGTTTCGAGCGATCCGCCCGGCTCCTTGGCCGCGTCGGAGTCGAACCCGCCGCCGCGCTTGCGCTTGCGCAGCCCGTAGCCGTAGCCGTGCCCGTAGCCGTAGGCGCCGCCCCGGCCGCCGCGGCCGCCGGCGCTCACGTCCGGGATCACCGCCAGGTTCGGCAGCATCAGCCGGCGCTCGACCTCTTCGGGAGTCTTGAGCGTGCGGTCCATGTACTCGATCAGGAAGACGAAGCCGATCCCCATCATCAGGCCGAGCCCGAGGCCCATGGTCAGGTTCTCGCGGAGCGACGGACGGAACGCGCCGCCCGGCACGAGCGCCCGGTCGACCACCCGCACGTTCGACTCGCGGGTGGTCTGGAGGCGCGCCGCGACCTCGGTCTCCGACTGCTGCCGCAGCAGCTTGTCCATCAGGTCGCGCGAGGTGGCGATCTCGACCTGCAGGTTGGTCAGCTCGACCGCGGCGGAGCCCTGGTCGAGCAGGTCGCTCCGGACCCCGGCCAGCTCCTCTTCGATCGTGCGCTCCTTGCGCAGCGCCGTCTGGTACTCGACCTGGGCCGAGCGGCGGGCGTTGCCCACGTACTCGGTCACCGTCCGCTCCAGGTTGCGGCGCCCCTCCTCGATCTCGGCCGAGAGCTCGATCATCGCCGGCCACTCCGGCTTGTAGGTCTGGAGCTTCGTCTGGTACTCGCGCTCGAGCGCGTTCAGCTCCTGGCGGACCTGGGCGATGTTGCCGTTCGAGTACTCGTCGGCCACGTCCTCGGCCGGCGCGCCGGCCATCTCCTGGTAACGGGCTTCCGCCTCGATGCGCGCCGCCTTGGCCTGGATGTAGTCCTGGTTGAGGGCGTGGAGGCGCTGGAGGACGACGTTCGACTCGGGGTCGATCGACACGATGTCGGTCTGCCGGCTGACCGCCTGGAGCTCGGTCTCCTTGTCCTGGAGCTCCTGCTTGAGGGTGTCGATCTGCGACGCCAGGAAGGACGAGGCGCGGCCGGCGGTGGTGGTGCGGGTGGTGATGCCCCAGTCGATGAAGGCGTCGGCGAAGCCGTTCGCCACCCGCGCAGCGAACCGCGGCGACGAGGAGCGGTAGCTGATGTCGACGAGCTGGGTGCCCTTGACCGGCGTCACCTGGAGCCCGCCGAGCAGGCGGCCGGCGAGGCGGCCGAGGACCGCCGCGTCCGCCGTCTCGGGATCGATCGAGCCGTCCTCGGTACGCGCCAGCACCGCTTCGCCGCCGCCGAACGCCGGATCGTCGGCCAATCCCAGGTCGACCACCACCCGCTCGGCGAGGCCGCGGCTCTGGAGCAGCTCGTACTGCGTGGGGTAGTAGTCGAAGTTGAGATAGTTCTCGAGCCAGGGGTTGTCCGCCCCGCCCACCGGCGACAGGCTCCGGCGCTCGATCTGGAGGCGCGCCGTCGCCTGGTACTGCTTCGGCGTCATGGCGTAGAGGATCGCGGCCCCGGCGAGACCGAGCACCGCCGTCAGCGCGATCAGCTTCCAGTGCCGGCGCAGCTTCTCCAGGTAATCGGTGAGGTGGAACTCCGGCTCGTCGTCGATCCGGGCTTCCGCGGCATGCGCGGCATGCGCGGCGCGCGGCGCGCGCTCTTGCGGGACGGTCGGGGGCGGCTGCTCGAATGGATTCAAAAGAAGGACTCCTTCACCACGACCACATCGCCGTCGCGCAGCGCCGGATCGGGCTCTTCACCGGCCAGGATGCGCTTGTAACGCACGACGATCTCGGTCATCTTCCCGTCCGGCCCGGGGCGCTGGATCCGCAGCTTGCTCGCGGCGCGCTCGGAGAGCCCGCCGGCCCGCGCGATCGCCGCCAGCAGGGTCACCCGGTCGGTGCTCTTGAAGGTGATCGCGCCGGGGCCCGCGACCTCGCCCAGCAGGTACACGACCACGTCGGTGGCGGTCGGGACGTTGATCAGGTCGTTGGCGAAGATCGGCAGGTTGATCGCCGGGTCGGCCCGCACCAGGAGGGCATCGATCGGCACCGTCACCTGGTCGATCAGCCCGTTCGCGGCGCGCCGCAGGATGTGCACCGACCTGCCGTGCCCGTCGGCCAGCCCACCGGCCGCGGTGATCGCCTCGATCAGCGTGAGCCGGCCGGGGAAGTTCAGGCTGCCCGGCTGGCGCACGGCGCCCAGGACCGAGATCGGACGGGAGCGGAACTCCAGGATCTCGACCGAGACCGACGCGCGCTGGAGCAGCTCCTCCTCGAGAATCGCCTTCAGGCGGACGGCGAAATCGTCCTCGGTCAGCCCCTCCGCCCGGACGTTGCCGACCAGGGGCAGCCGGATCGTGCCGTCCTCGTTGACCCTGAAGTCGCCGCTCAGATCCTCTTCCTCGAAGACCTCGATCGAAACCAGGTCCCGCGGACCGATCCGGTAGCTCGCCTGGGCAGGCTCGTCCTGCGCGCCGGCCGGCGTCGAAGCGATCAGCGAAGCGGCGACGATCACGATCCAAGCCAGTGCATTCGAGGACGGCCTACTGCCTATCCTACTCATAGCGCGTATTTTACCACGGTTTGTCCATGTCTCGGCCGAGCGTCTCACCCGAGCGTCAGGAGTCCGTCGGCGAACCTCGGGCGGGCGCGGAGGCGCGGAGGCGGTATCCTGGGGTCGGGATGTCATGACGGAATCGAGTCGCAGAGCTGGAAGGCGCGGAAGGCCGCAGGCGCGGCCGGGCCGCTCCGTCCACAACATGGCGCGGCCCGCGGTTATGTCCGCGGAGGTCCGCGTCCTCCGGGGAGGAGCGCGTGGCGCCGCCGCACCCGGCTGAGCTCCCCGCCGTGCTGCTGGTCGCGCCGGGCGCCGCGGCCGGCGAGTCGGTCGCCGCGCTCGAGCGCTCCGGAGAGCCGGCGCGCACGGCGGTGGTGGAGAGGCTCGCCGAGGCCGAAAGAGCGCTCCGCGACCCCGTCGACCTGGTGGTGGTCTGGGACGACGAGGCCGGCCGCCGCGGACGCGAAGCCGTCGAGACGCTGGCCCGCGCCCGCTCTCCGGCGCCACTCGTCGTCGTCGCGCATCCGGAGGCTCCGGCGGACGCGGTCCCGCCTTCGGCGTCGGCGGTCCTCGGCCGCGGCCGCTCCGGCAGGCTGCCGGCCGAGCTGCGGCACGCCCTCGCGGCCGCCGAGAGCGAGATGCGCGTCGCCCTCTCCGAGCGGATCGCCCACGACCTGAGCAACCTGCTGGCGCCCATCCCCCTCGCCCTCCAGCTCCTGCGTCGGCCCGGTCCGGACGGCCCGCCGCCCGAGACGATCGAAGCGGTCGACGTCTCCGCCCGGCGCGCCATGGCGGCGGTCAAGGAGCTCTCCGCCCTGGCGACCGCTCCGGACGGAGAGCCGGTGCGGATCGGCGCCCGGCACCTGCTGGTCCTGGCCGCGCGGGCCTGGATGGAGGGGGAGCCGCGCATCCGCGTGATCACCGAGTACCCGCCCGATCTCGGCCGCGTCCGGGTGCGGACCGTGCCGCTCGCGCGCGTCCTCTGGTGCTGCGCGCGGCGCGAGCTCGACCGCGCCGGCGGTGCCACGCCGGGCGACCTGGTCTTCCAGGGCCGGAACCTGCCGGGCGAGGTGGAGCTGCGGGTGGCGTGGGTCGGGAGCGCGGACGGCGGGCGCGAGCCGCTGGCCGACCGGCGGATCGGACCGGCCGAGGGCGGTCCCGGCGGTCGGCCGACGGCGCTCGAGGGAGCGGCCGCGGCCGCCGGTGGCACGGTCGAGGCGCTGGTCGCCGGGGGCGAGCCGGCCGGCTTCCGGCTCCTCCTGCCCGAGGCGCCCTGACCTCCACGGGCGCTCAGGAGACCGGGGTGGCCGTGCCGCCGAGCTCGACCAGGTTCTGCTCGATCGCGAACTGCATGATCTCGGCGTTGTTGCGCAGCCCGAGCTTCTCCAGGATCCGCGAGCGGTAGGTGCTGATCGTCTTCACGCTCAGGCAGAGCTCGTCGGCGATCTCCGAGACGGTCTGCGCCGAGGCGAGCATCCGCATGACCTGGAACTCGCGGTCGGAGAGCGTCTCGTGCGGCGCGGCGCCGAAGTCCCGATCGAGGCTCATCACCAGGTTCTCCGCCAGGCTCGGGCTCACGTACTTGCCGCCCGTGTGCACCTTGCGGATGGCCGTGATCAGCTCATCGGTCGCGTTGTCCTTCGTCATGTAGCCGTCCGCCCCGCCCTTCAGGCAGCGCACGGCGAAGCGGTCTTCCGGGTGGACCGTGAGCATCAGGACGCGCACGCGAGGGTTGCGCTTCTTGAGCTCGGCGACCGTCTCCAGGCCGCCGCGGCCGGGCATCGAGACGTCGAGCACCACGACGTCCGGCCGGTGCTCGCTCGCCTGGGAGAGCGCCTCCTCTCCGGTGCCCGCCTCGGCGACGACGGACATGTCCGCCCTCGCCTCGAGAAGCCCGCGCACTCCCTCCCGGAACATCTGGTGGTCGTCGGCCAGCAAGATACGAATCATCGGTTGACTCCGAGGAGATACGCCGACCCGTACTCCTGGCTGGATCCTCTCGGATGGGTTTGGAAGCTCATGGTGCCGTTCCCCCTCGAGCGGCACCCTCTTTCTAGCGGTACCCTCTTTTTATCAACTTCGCGGCGCCCTGGCTGACAGAGACGATCCCAAACGCCTGTCGGTGTCTGTCCGACCTGTCGGGTTTCGTCCGGCGGGCTGTCGGTCCGGCGGAACCCTCCCGCGTCGTCGCGACGGCGGCAAGACGCCTCGGTCCGAGGGCGCGTCTTCTCCGCCTCGAGATCCTACTCCAACTATCGAAAAGGTCCGATTTCAGCGAACGCTGCCGATTCCTAGGCTGAAGGCATACCTCGTGGGGTGCAATCGAGCACCCCGAAGGCCGCGAAAGGACCCGGCAGATGCCTTCTTGCAGCAAGCTCCTCCGCATTTCGTACATCCCCGTGATCCTCGCTCTCACCCTCGCGGCGACGGGCTGCTCCGGCGGCTCCTCCTCCAGCCCGACGGACCCCGGGGACGGCGGCGGCTCGGGCCCGGTGCTCGCCCTCTCGACCTCCTGGGGCGACGTCACGATCGACACCGGCGGCCATCCGTTCGATCCGGGCCGCGCGCTCGCGTCGATCGAAGAGGGCTACGAGAAGGCCCGGCGGCAGGTGGGCGGGGCGATCGACGGCGTCCGGCTCGACGCCTACCGGATCACCATCATGCCGGCCGACTGGAGCCTCAACGGGCAGCACCTGCGCGACCGGCGCGAGATCCGGATGCGCGTGGGGGTGGAGAACGTCCTCGAGCACGAGCTCCAGCACCTCTTCGCCTGGGAGCTCGACCGGTTCGGCGACTGCCGCACCTACCAGGACCACCCGAACGGCTTCGACCTCCACTGCCAGCGGATCTGAGCTCGACCGCCTGCCGTCGGCTGGCCCTCCCGGCACCGGGATCGACTTCGTCGGGGCCCTCTGGGCCCTCAGGGCCAGCCGACGGCACGGTCGCCGCCGAGGCCGAGCGTGAGGCCGGTGCCGAAGCGGGTGATCGAGCGGTCGAGGCCCGGCAGGTCGGAGTCGAGATCGACGCGGTAGCCGCCGACGGTGAAGTTCAGCGACCGGCCGAGCCGCAGCCCGATCTCCCCACCGTAGGACGTCAGCTCGTCCTCCCGCTCCGGAGTCTCGGCGGAGATCGGCCGGTAGTCGCCGGTGCCGGTCTCGCCGAAGACCCGGAGCTCGGTCCGGTGGCCGAGCCGGAGAGAGGTCGAGAGTCCGACCACGTCCTGGGTGATGTCCGAGTAGCCGGGGGTGACGGCGAGGGCGAGGCTGCGGCGGGCGTAGAAGGACGGCGTCAACCGGTTCCCCTTCAAGGAGAGCTGGAGCCCGGCGGTGGTCGTCTCCGACTCCGGGAAGGCCGAGCTCTCGTCGAGCGGCTCCAGGCGGCGGCACTCGGCGTGGGCCGACGCCGCGAAGCGCGGACCGTCGTAGAGCACCTCGACCAGCGGCGCCTCGCCGGAGCTCGACAGGTCGCGCTCCTCGTTCGCGAAGTCGGCCTCGGTCCACTCCATCCCGACGGCGAAGCTCCAGCGGTCGCGCGGCCGGTACCGGACGCCGGCGCGCACGCGGTCCTCGTCCCGGTCGAGGAGCCGGAACGGGGCGCCGTCCCTGCGCTCCGCCTCTTCGAGCTGGTAGCGCACGCGCCGGGTCCCGACCTCGCTGAAGACCGAGGTCGAGAAGCCGAGCTCGACCTCGGCGCCGAGCGCGAGCTCGTCCTGCCGCGTGTTGCCCTGCTCCGGCACCTCGTAGGAGAGGATCGCGAGCTGCTCGGTGCGACGCGCCGTCGCCTGGAGGCTGAGCCGGTTGAAGAAGCCGAAGACGCCGGCGCCGTAGCGGCCGTTGACGCGCCGCAGATCCTCCTGGTCGGCCCACCAGGAGTACTCGGGCAGGGCGTGCGCGGAGACCACCACGTCGGGCCCGACCGGCAGGTACGAGCGCAGGCCGGCGCCCGCCGAGGCGGTCACGTCGCCGTCGCTCTCCTCGCCGTCGCCCCCGCCGCCGAAGTCGTCGTTCCAGGACAGGTCGCGGATGCCGGCCCAGGGCTCGATCCGCACCGGACCGAGGTGCCAGCGGGCCTGCTCGATCGCCGCGTCGAGCGTCTCCCGCTCGACCGTCTCGCGGTCGGTGGAGACGGTGCCCGGTTGCGTATACTCCGAGAACTGTCCCCGTACCTCGACGGGCGAGACGAGATGGATCGCCGCGGTCAGGACCGCGATCGTGACGGCGCTACGCATGGTGCCCCCGATGGCTGAGTGGACTGGCTCGCAAGCTCGGATATGAGAATCGGCCGACCGATCATACGGCACCGTGAGCTGGTCCCGGCGGCGCTCCTCGCCCTGGCGCTCGCCTGGGCGCCCTGGCCCTTCGGCAGCGTCGTGCCGTGGGCGGAAGCGCTCCTGACCTGCGCGATCTGCACCGCTCTCGCCGCGGCCACCCTCGCCGTGCGCGAGCTCTCCGCGCTCCGGTCGGTCGCCCTGCCGGCGACGGCTCTGCTGGCGATCGCGCTCCTCGGGCTCCTCCAGAGCGTACCCTGGCCCCGGCCGCTGGTCGAAGCCGTCTCGCCCGCCCACGCGCGGCTCGCCGGCGA
>CAZLLV010000131.1:0-8239 GCA_964560325.1 uncultured Thermoanaerobaculia bacterium
GGACGACCGCCCTCGGCGCCTTCGCCCACCAGGACCTCCCCTTCGACCTGCTGGTCGAGCGCCTCGGCCTGGAGCGCGACGCCGCTCACGATCCCCTGGTCCAGGTCGCCTTCACCCTCACCGAGGGCGCCGACGACCCGCCGGAGTTCGCCGATCTCGACCTGGACCTCTTCGAGCTGGGCACCGCCGACGTCCAGTTCGATCTGGTCTTCGGAGTGCTGGCCGGAGAGAGCGCCATGGTGGTCCACGCCGACTACGCCCGCGACCTGTTCGATCCCCCCACGGTGCGTGCGCTGCTGGACGACGTCGACCGGGTCCTGGTGCGGGTGACGGAGGACCCTGATGTCCGGCTGAGCGCGCTCTACGAGGAGCTCGACCGGGCCGCCGCCGAGCGCCGGGAGGCGGTGGAGGAGCGGCTGGAACAGTCGAGCGCCGTCCGCTTCCACCAGCTCCGCCCCCGTAGCGGACGGGCTGCCGGCGTCGGCGGAGGCGAGTGATGGAGGAGGGCAGTGAAGCAGGACGACGAAGGACCGACCATGCGGACTGACACGCTCCAGGGTTTCCGAAGCTCGCCTCAGCAGAGGCACGTCTGGCGGGCGAACCGGTCCGCCCGCGGCTCGGTTGAGCTACGTAGCGTCGGCGTCGCCGCGGTCGAGGGGACGGTGGCGGAGGACGACCTGCGGGCAGCGATCGCCGACGTGGTGGAACGGCACGAGATCCTACGCACCCGGCTGGAGATCCTGTCCGGCATGGCCGAGCCGCTCCAGGTGATCGGGGACGAGGTGCGCTTCGAGTACCGGGAGGCGGAGGCCGGGGCGCTTCTCCCCGGCGGCGGGCCGGCCGATTCGGACGGTGTCCTGTACGCCTACCTCCGGGCTCCCGGCCCCATCGATTCCGGCCTTCGCGCGACCCGGCTCCGGTCCGACGGCGGACCGGACTTCCTGGTCCTCGACCTGCCGGCCCGGATGGTGGACGGCTGCTCCCTCGACCTGCTGTTCCACGCCGTCGCGGCGAGCCTTCGGGCCGGCGGCGGGCTCGACGATCCGATCCAGTACGTGGACGTCTCGGAGATCCTGAACGAGCTGCTGGAGGCGGAGGAGACCGAGGAAGGCCGGCGGTTCTGGCGCACGCCGCCGCTGCGCCGGGATCCGGCCCTGCGCCTGCCGGGGGAGCACGCGGCGCCGGCGGATGCGCCGTTCCGGCCCACCCGGGTGACCCGGCGGCTCGATCCGGCGACCGCGGCGGCGATCGGCGCTTTCGCCGGCGAGGAGCGCCGCCCGGCCTTCTTCCTGGCCTGCTGGCACCTCTTGCTGGGCCGCCTCGCCGGCCGCCCGGAGACCTTGGTCGACACCGCCCTCGACGGCCGCAGCTCACCGGAGCTGGAGCCGTTGATCGGCCCCTTCGAGCGCTACCTGCCGATCCGGATCGACCGCTCCGGGGGGCCGAGCTTCGGGGCGCTCCTGACCACGGTGGAGGAGGCCTTGGCCGCTGCCGACCGCTGGCAGAACTACTTCGAGTGGTCGTGGGAGCCGGCTCCCGTGGGAGAGGCGTCCGCCGAGGTCTCCCGCTATGCCTTCGCTGTCCGGCGGGCGCCGGAGGCGGCCGATTGCGGCGGCGGCGCGCGCCTCCTCCCCGGCCCTCGGGCCGCCGACCCGACCCGCTACCGCGTCCGCCTCACGGTGGCCGACGGCGCCGACGGAATCGCGCTCTGGATCGACCACGACCCGGCGGTCCTCGACGGCAGGGCTGCGGAGCGCCTGGCCGAGCGCCTGGCGACCTTGGCCGCCGATGCCGCCGGCCGCCCGGGTGCGGCGGCGGATGACCTCCGGATCGTCGGTCGGGTGGAGCGGGCGGGTCTGGTGGAGCTGGCGACGGGGGACGGTGCGGAGGCGCCGCCGCCGGAGACGACGCGGCCGCTGACCGAGCGGGTCGCCGCCACCGCCTCCCGCTGGCCCGACCGGGTGGCCGTACACCACGGCGACCGCCACCTGAGCTACGGCGAGCTTCGACGGCGCGTGCGGACCCTGGCCCGCCGGCTGGCGGAGCACCGGGTCGGTGCCGAGGAGACGGTCGTGGTGGGCCACGACCGCTCCGGGGCAGCGATCGAGGCGATCCTGGGCATCCTCGAGGCGGGCGCCTCCTATCTGCCGGTCGATCTCTCCCTGCCCCGTGAGCGCCTGGAGTTCACGGTCCGGGACGCCGGGGCGCGGCTCGCCGTCGCCGGCGGCGCCTGGCGCGAGCGGCTGGCGGGGCTCGGTCTCGAGGTCGTCGGCGCCGGCGCGGAGGGTGAGGCGGAGGACGCTTCGGTAGAGGGGGCGCTCTTCCCGCCGATCGACCCTCTCCAGGCGGCCTACGTCCTCTACACGTCGGGCTCGACGGGCCGTCCGAAGGGCGTGGAGGTCTCGCACGGTGCGATCGCCAATCGGGTGAGCTGGACCGCGGAGTCGGGCCTGGTGGGGGAGGGGGACACGGTGCTCCACAAGACCCCGCTGGTGTTCGACGCGTCGATCTGGGAGCTGTTCTCGCCGCTGGTGTGCGGTGCCACGGTGGCGGTGGCGGGTCCGGAGTCGCACCGGGACCTGGGGGAGCTGGGTCGGGAGCTCTCGCGGTACCGGGCGACGGTGCTCCAGCTCGTGCCGTCGCTGCTGGGGCCGTTCCTCGACCGGGCGGCCGGGGGGGCCGAGCTCGCCAGCCTCGAGCGGGTGTTCTGCGGCGGCGAGCGTCTGACGGCGGACCTGGTGGTGCGGGTGCACGAGACGCTGGGGGCTCGCGTGGTGAACCTGTACGGGCCGACCGAGGCGTCGATCGACGCCACCTGGTGGGAGTGCCCGCGGGGCGCGGGGGAGGTGCCGATCGGGCGTCCGCTTCCCGGCGTGCGGGTGTTCGTGGCGGACCGGGGCCTGTCGTTGGTGCCCGAGGGGGCGGTGGGGGAGCTGCTGATCGGCGGCGTCGGCCTCGCCCGGGGCTACGCCGGGCGTCCGGACCTCACGGCGGCGAGCTTCGTGCCCGACCCGTTCGGCGAGCACGAGGGCGAGCGCCTCTACCGTACCGGCGATCTGGTGCGCTGGGACGGCTCGGGGGCGCTCCTCTACGTCGGCCGGGCCGACGAGCAGGTGAAGCTGCGGGGCGTGCGCATCGAGCCCGGGGAGATCGAGTCGGTGCTGCGCGAGCATCCCGGGGTGCTCGAAGCGGTGGTGGCGGTCCGGCCGGGTCCGTCGCTGGCGGCCTACGCGGTGGCGTCGTCGCGGGCGGAGGAGGGGGGCTGGCACCGGCTGCCCGACGGCCTGGAGGTGCGGGTGGGCGACCGTCACGAGGCGGACCTGATCCACCGGGAGATCTTCGAGGACCGGGTCTACCTGCGCCACGGGGTGCGGTTGGCCGAGGACGCGACGGTGCTCGACGTGGGGGCCAACATCGGCCTGTTCACGCTGTTCGTGGCGGACCGGGTGGCGGGTGCCCGGGTGCTGGCCTTCGAGCCGGTGCCGGCGGTCCACGAGCGGCTGCGGGCGAACGTGGAGCGCTACCGGGGCTCGGGGCTCGAAGGCGTGGAGATCCAGCAGGTCGCCCTCGGGCGCGCGGCCGGCGAGGCGGAGCTGACTCATTACCCGCGATGGTCGGGGATGTCGGGCCTCTACGCCGACCCGGCGGAGGACGAGCGGCTGACCCGGGCGGTGCTGAAGAACCAGTCGGAGGCGCTCTTCGGGGAGGCGGACGAGCTGCTGGCCGGCCGCTTCGAGGGCGAGACGGTGCGCTGCCGGGTGCGGACGCTCTCGGAGGTGATCGTCGAGCGCGGGATCGAGCGGGTCGACCTGCTGAAGGTCGACGTGGAGAAGGCGGAGCTCGACGTGCTGGAGGGGATCGCCACGGAGGACTGGCCCCGGATCGCCCAGGTGGTAGCGGAGGTGCACGACCTGGACGGCCGGGTGGAGCGGATCCGGGAGCTGCTCGAAGGCCACGGCTTCACCGTCACGGTGGACGACGAGGGCATGCTGGAGGACACCGGCATGACCACCCTGTACGCCACCCGCGGCGGATCGCAGGAGGGAGCGGCGCTGCCGGCGGGACCGGGTCGCCTTCCGCGGACGGCGGAGCCGGTGACGCCGGAGGAGCTGCGCGCCCACTTGGCCGGCCGGCTGCCGGAGGCGATGATGCCGTCGGCCGTCGTCCTGCTCCCCGAGCTGCCCCGCTTGCCCAGCGGCAAGATCGACCGCGACGCCCTCCCCGACCCCGAAGAAGCACGCGCCGGGGGGAAGGACGCCGCGCGCGGCCCGGTGGTCGAGCTGATCGCCGGCTTCTGGCGCCAGCTCCTGGAGGTCCGGAGTGTCGGCCTGGACGACGACTTCTTCCTCCTCGGCGGGCACTCCCTTCTCGCCACCCGACTGGTGTCGCTCCTCCGGGAGACCTTCGGAATCGAGGTCTCGGTCCGCCACCTGTTCGAGCGGCCGACGGTCCGGGCGCTGGCCGAGCGGGTGGAGCGCGGCATGCGGACGGACGGCGAGGGCGAGCCGCCGCCGATCGGGCCGGTCGATCGCAGTGGTCCGCTGCCCCTCTCCTTCGCCCAGCAGCGGCTCTGGTTCATCGACCAGCTAGGTGGCGACCGGGCCCGCTACAACATGCCTCTGGGCCTCGACCTGAGCGGCGCCTTGCGGGTCCCGGTCCTGGCCGCGGCGGTCCGTCGGGTGGTGGCACGGCACGAGGTGTTGCGCACCACGTTCCGGTCGATCGACGGCGTGGCCGAGCAGGTGGTCGCGCCGCCCCCCACCGCCTGGCGGCTTCCGGTGGTCGACCTGGGCGGCCTGCCGGAGCCCCGGCGCCTTGCCGAGGCGGAGCGTCAGGCGGTGCTGGAGGTCCGGCGGCCGTTCGACCTCTCCCGGGACTTCACCTTGCGGACGGTACTGATCCGCTCGTCCACGCGGCGCCACGCGCTGGTCGCCACCGCCCATCACATCGCGAGCGACGGCTGGTCGAGCGAGATCGTGGTGCGGGAGATCGCTCTCCTCTACCGCGAGGGGATCACCGGCCGCCCGGCCGAGCTTCCGGAGCTGCTGGTGCAGTACGCCGACTTCGCCGCCTGGCAGCGACGTCGCCTCGCCGGCGGCCTCCTGGCGGCGGAGCTCGACCACTGGCGAGGCCGTCTTCGCGGTGCGCCGGCCCGGGTGGAGCTGCCGGCGGACCGGCCGGCGGACGCCCCGGCCGCCCGGGGCGCCGAGCACCGGTTCGAGCTCTCCGGGGAGCTCTCCGACGGCGTCAAGCGTCTGGCGCGGGAGGAGCGCGCCACACCGTTCATGGTTCTGCTGGCCGCCTTCCACGTGCTGGCCTCGCTCCTCAGCGGCCAGGACGACGTGGTGATCGGCACCGACCTCGCCGGCCGGGACCGGCCGGAGGTCCAGGACCTGGTCGGCTTCTTCGTCGACCTGCTTCCGATCCGCCTCGATCTCTCGGGCGCGCCCACCTTCCGGGAGATCCTGCGCCAGCTCCGCAGCACCCTGCTGACGGCATATGCCCACCAGGCGGTGCCGTTCGACCGGCTGGTCTCCGATCTCGCCCCCGAGCGCGGGATCGAGGGGGGCTCGCTCTTCAACCTCCTCTTCGTGATGCAGAACCTGCCCGGCGCCGGAGCGGCGGAAGTGGGCGCCTTGGCGGGCGCCCTGGAGGTGAAACCGTTCCCGGTCAGCGAGGGCTCGGCCCGCTTCGACCTGACCCTCTTCGTGGACGAGCGGGAGGGGGTCTACCGGGCCACCTGGAGCTATCGCGCCGATCGCTTCCGGCCGGAGACCGCCGCGCGAATGGGGCGGCAGCTCACCACCATCCTGGCGGCGGTCGTCGGCGACCCCGCCGCCCGCGTGGACCGCATCGAGATCCCAGAACGGCAACCGACCCAGACAGCGGAGGAAACCATGCAGCAGACCAAGAAGAAGCGCTCCTTCAAGGAGTTCAAGCGGAGCCGCCCCCGGGCGGTCGACGTCGCCGGCCAGGAGCTGGTCCGGCTCGGGTCGCTCCGGCCCGACGGCGACCTGCCTGCCCTGTTCCAGCCCGCCGGCGCCGACGTCGACCTGATCGAGTGGGCGGCGGCCCACCGGGAACGGATCGAGGAGACCCTGCACCGGGCCGGCGCCGCCCTCTTCCGGGGCTTCGGAATCTCGTCGGTGGAGGAGTTCGAGAGTCTCGCGGCCGCCGTCTGCCCCGACCTGTTCGGCGAGTACGGCGACCTGCCGAAGGAGGAGGAGGGCGACAAGATCTACCACTCGACCCCCTATCCGCCGGACAAGACGATCCTCTTCCACAACGAGAGCTCGCACACTCCGCGCTGGCCGATGCGCCAGTTCTTCTACTCGGCGAAGGTGGCCGAGGAGGGGGGCGAGACGCCGATCGTCGACTGCCGGGAGCTCTATCGGCGGCTCGACCCCGACCTGCGCCGGCGCTTCGAGGAGAAGGGCCTTCTCTACGTGCGGAACTTCAGCGGCTTCGACGTGCCCTGGTGGGACTTCTTCCGGACCCGGGACAAGGCCGAGGTGGAGAGCTACTGCGAGCGCAACGGGATCGGCTGCGAGTGGGGGCCGGACGACCAGCTCCGGATCTCTCAGAAGGCTCCCGCCGTCCTGCGCCATCCGGTGACCGGCGAGACCACCTTCTTCAACCAGATCCAGCTCCATCACGCGAGCTGCCTGGACCCCGAAGTGCGGGAGTCGATGAGCGCGCTGTTCAGCGAGGACCGCATGCCTCGGAACGTCTACTTCGGCGACGGTACGCCGATCGACGACTCGATCGTGCGAGACCTCCTCGCTCTGACCTGGGAGCTGTCGGTGGCGGCACCTTGGCAGCAGGGAGACGTGATGGCGGTCGACAACATGCTGGTCGCCCACGCCCGCAACCCGTTCCGCGGTGAACGAAAGATCGCCGTCGCCATGGGTCGCATGGTCGGCCTGGAAGAGGTCGCGAGCTGACCGGAACCGCCGCCCAGGAACCACCGATCGAAGGAGCCCGAGCCATGACCTCATCCAGACCCCGCCAAGCGTACCGCCTGTCGCTGCCGCAGCGGCGCCTCTGGCCGCCGGTGTCGGACGACCCGTCCGGGCACGAGGTGCGGGTGACGGTGCGGCTCGAAGGTCCCCTCGACCGGGAGCGGCTGTGCGCCGCGGTGGCGGCGGTGATCGATCGCCACGAGATCCTGCGCACCGCCTTCCGCCGGCCGGCGGGAGTGAAGGTTCCGGTCCAGGAGGTCTCGGGACGGGCCGAGACCGACTGGGCCGAGGCCGGCGACGGGCTCGAGGCATGGGACCTGGAGCGGGATTCCCTGCTCCGCTGCCGCTGGCGCCGGCTGGGCGACGAGCTCCACACCCTCGACCTCTCCCTGCCCGCCCTGTGCGGCGACGCGGCGAGCCTGGCGATCGTGCTGCGGGAGGTCGGAGCCATTTACGCCAACGGCCCGAAGGCCCTCGACGGCGACCCGGTCCAGTACGCCGAGTTCGCTGACTGGCAGGCCGAGCAGACCGGGTCGAACGAGGCTGCCGACGACCGCGGCTTCTGGGCCGAGCGCCACCCGGCACAGCCCCCCGGGCTACCGGAGGTCCGAGGTGGCGGTCGCCTCACGCTCGAGCGGACCCCGGTCGAGCTGGGAGCCGAGCTGTCCGAGGCCCTGGCGCGTGCTGGCGGCGACGAAGCCGAATGCTTCCTGCTCGCCTGCTGGTTCGCTCTCCTGGCCCGCCTGGGCCACCGGCGGGAGGTCGCGGTCCACGTGGTGGTCGGCGGCCGGGTGTTCGAGGACCTGGAGGGGGGCGTCGGACCCTTCGATACCGCGGTGCCCTTGGTCGAGGTGGTGGAGCGGGACTTCACCGTGAACGAGTTGCGGGATCGGATCGCCGGGGCGTTGGAGGAGGCGTCCCAGCACGCCGACGCCCCGTTCTGGCTCGGCGACGACGGTGCTCCGGACGACGGTGCCCGCTTCGAGCTCCGCCACTGGCCCGCGCCCTTCGAGGCTGACGGCGTCCGCATCTCGGTGACCGACGCCGCGGCAGTGGCCGCACCCTTCCGGCTGGGTCTCGCCGTCGACGACCACGGAGACGGGACCTGGCGGGTGGCGTTGGAGATCGACCGCTCCCGCTACGAGGCGGGGCTCGGCCGCTCGTTGGCCGAGGCCTTCGCCGCCCTGGCCCGTGCGGCGTGGGGAGGGCGTGCGGACGGCTCGTTGCGGGTCGGCTCGCTGCCGCTGCTGGACGAGTCGGAGCGCCGCCGGCTGCTC
>CAZLLV010000132.1:0-3787 GCA_964560325.1 uncultured Thermoanaerobaculia bacterium
CCGCCGTCGGCCGATGCGGTCTCGTACCTCTCGGTCACCGCCGTGCTCGACGACGGCCGGAGCGCCGAGGACGTGCGCTTCCTCGACGCGCCCGACTTCGTGGAGCAGATCGACGTCGACCTGCTCGAGATCTACGCCGCCGTCACCGGCCGGGACGACCGTCCGGTCAAGAGTCTGACGCAGGACGACTTCGCGGTGCGGGTCGACGGCCAGCCGGTCGAGATCCGCCGCTTCCAGGAGGTCGACGACCTTCCGCTCACCGTCGGGATCGTCGTCGACTCCTCCGGCTCGATGGCGGCCAGCCTGGCCGAGGCGATGGAGGCCGCCCGCGGCTTCCTGGGCGAGGTGATCGACCTGCGCGACCACGCCTTCTCGGTCGGTTTCTCGGACGCACCGATCCTGCTCATGCCGCCGACCCAGGACATCGACGCGGTCGCCGACTCGCTCGGGCGCCTCCGGGCGGTCGGCTGGACGGCGCTCCACGACGCGGTGGTCACCGGCCTCTACTACTTCCGCGGCTTCCCCGGGCAGCGGGCGATGGTGCTGCTCTCCGACGGCGACGACACGAAGAGCACCTACGCCTTCCGCGACGTGATCGAGTACGCGCGCCAGAGCGGGGTGGCGGTCTACACGGTCGGGCTCGGCGTTTCCGGGATGGGCGGGGCGGCCGGCAAGCTGCGCGAGCTGGCGGTGGAGACCGGTGGGCGCTCGTTCTTCATCTCGGATGCGGACGAGCTGCGCGCCGTCTACGCCGAGATCGAGGAGGAGCTGCGGAGCCGCTATCTGCTGGCGGTCGAGCCGCCGCCGCGCGCCGAGGGCGAGGCGGGGTACCGGGAGGTCGAGGTGAAGGTCGACCAGCGGGGCCTCGACGTGCGCACCGCGCGCGGGCTCTACTGGTAGGGCGGCCTCGGCTCGGGCGGTCCGCCGGAAACTTTTCGCCCGCCGGCCACGTTGTGTGCGGCCAGGGGACCGAAAGCGAAAGGTGGCACCGTTGATCGACTCGAAGCCCGCGAAGAAGACGCTCCGGACGGCCCTGCCGGCCGCCGGCTCGATGGCGCTGCTCGTCCTGCCGCTCAGCCTGGCACTCGCCCTGGGCGGCCTGCTGCCCGCGCCGGACGCCGGGGCTCAGGCGACCGATCGGCGCGTCTTCGCCTTCGACCGCCTGAACCGCAGCTACGCGATGGACGACTCGCAGATGCGGCCGGTCCAGCAGGGGCCGGTGACGATCCACCTCTCCTCGCCCCGCAACGCGCTGGTCCTGCGCCAGCACTCGGTCGGTCTCACGCCGCTCGGCGACGGCACCCACGAGGCGGCGATCGTGCTCGACTTCCTGGGCAGCGGCGACCTGGTGGCGGACGTGGTCACGGAGGCCGGCACCTCGTCGCGGCTCGACGACCTGGTGATCGTGCCGCGCCAGACGATCCGGCTCGACGGCCGGGTGCGCTTCGCGCGCGTGCCGGGCGGCTGGGACGTGACGGCGCTCCAGCTGCCGAAGCAGGTCGAGATCGACATCCAGAGCCGCCTCGCCGGCAGCCTGGTCACGATGTGCGGCCAGATGGGGCTCTTCCTGGGCCTCGACTGCGACGGTCTCGACCGCTCGCTGTCGCGCGTCGAGGTGCCGATGCCGGAGGCGGGCTCGGTCTTCTTCCTGCCCGAGGAGGAGCTGAGCGAGGCCGAGGTGCGGACGCTCGAAGCGTATCTCGGCGTTTCTTAGCAGTCCGTGGCAGAAGTCCGCACGGCCGCGTTGCGGGCCCCACGCCGCCGCAACCCGGAGGGAACACGGGGGTTGCGGCCGGCTTCCGCGTTACTCGTCGTCAACGATGACACCGCATCGCCTCCTCCTCGTGCCTTGAATCCGCCTCGCAAGACCCGTGTTCGCGGCCCTGTGGACTTCTGCCACGGACTGCCAGGGAATTCCGCGGGCCGCCCCGGCCGTTGTCGATGATCGGCCCCCGCCGCCCGGGGTCCTTCCCTTCCGAACGCCAGACCGAGGAGCACCGCATGAGCGCGCGCCGCAGCATGAACCGCCTGTACTACTTCACCACCGAGGACGAGAGCATCCTCGCCGAGAGCTTCCCGCGCATCGAGGAGAACACGTTCGCCGTGACCTACAAGGTCAAGGGGACCGACGACGTGTTCGTGACCACGTCGGAGACGCGGGAGGCGATGGAGCGCCACGACATCGCGCACAACATTCTGGCGGAGGAGGACGCGTCGCGGGTGGCGCTCTTCCACACGCAGCTCTCGAAAGAGGAGCTGAACGACTTCGAGGACGTGCTGAAGGCGCTGGCGTTGGCGAACCGCTCGATCGCGATGGCCTGCGTGGGGGTCAACGGGGAGAGCAACCTCGGGTTCGACCTGTCCGAGGGGACGCACCAGTTCACCTACTTCACGGCGCCGGCGGGACACACCTTCATCTGGCGGCTGTTCGCGACCCGGGACGAGGCGTTCAACTTCATGGCGAAGCTGACCATGAACGACAAGAAGGCGCTCGAGTGGGTGGAGGGGATGCCGCTCGACAGCGCCCAGGACCTCAAGGGGTATCACTAGACCCGCCGCCGAGCGGCGGGTACATCTCGGGCGGGCGGTCGAGGTCGATCCGCTCCACGTCGGTCCAGGCCACGTAGGCGGGCTGCTCCCGGCCCTCGGCGAAGACCAGCAGACCGGCGTTGCCCTCGCCCAGGTCGCCGCGGGGCTCGAGCCGTAGCGCCTCGCCGCCGTGGAGCGTCACCTCCACGTGCCGTTCGCCGCGCTCCGCGCCGCCGGGCAGCCGGATCGAGGCGACGAGACCGAAGGGGAGGGTGTAGTCGACGCGGCCGGACGGCGCGTCGAGCGTTTCGGTGGTCTCGCTCTCGTCGAGGTCGTAGACCAGCCGCCCGGTGAGCCGGCGGCCGTCCCGCGTGGTGACGCTTCCGCTCAGCGGGCGCCCCGGAGGAAAGTCGCCGTAGCCCGGGCCGCTGCCGCCCGGGCCGAGCTCGACGCGCTCCAAGGCTTCCCAGGAAACCAGCACCCTTCCGTAACGCAGGTCGTCGACGTACACCCCGCGGTTGCCGCTCCCGACCTCGGGCGTTCCGGAGAGCACCATCTCGCGGCCGTCGAGAAGCGTCACGAAGGAGGTGTCGCCCGAGCGGCGCACGATGGAGCGGATCGTGTCGAAGCGCAAGCGGACCCAGCCTTCGGCGGTGCGGCCGACGAGCTCGTCGCTGCGGACCCCCTTCTCCCGGTTCCACTGCAGGAAGCCGGTGAAGTCCCCCTGTCGGGTGTGCACCGTGCCGTGGAGCTGAGCGGAGACGGCGGCGATCGGCTCGGTGGACAGGAGCTCGATGGTGCGGATTCCCAGGCTGTCGAGGTCGAGGACTCCGCGCTCGCGGTCCCACACGCGCACCCCGTCGTCGAAGTCGCTCGCCTCCAAGCGGTCGAGGTCGAAGACGGTTCCGCTCTTCGAGACCACCCGCACGTCGTTGCCGTGCGCCTCGATGCGCGCGATGTCGCCGAAGCGCACCATGAACGGCCGGCCGAGGTCGACCTGGCGCTCCCGGGAGGCGATCTCGAGCCCGAAGATCTCGATCGGATGAATCTCCGTCAGTCGCTCGGGCGGCGCGTGGGCGGCCCACGGATTCTGATCCTTGAAGCCGTTGAAGTAGTCGCCCCAGAACGCCTCCTCGTCACCCCCGAAGCGCAGCCGGCCCTCGTAGCTATCGCCATCCACGGTAATGATCCGGCCGTACAGGTAGCTCGGGTGGGCCTCCGCCGTACCGACGGCCGCCGCGGTGGAGGCAGCCGAGGC
>CAZLLV010000133.1:0-4525 GCA_964560325.1 uncultured Thermoanaerobaculia bacterium
ACCACGAGGGAGAACTTGCCGCCGCGCTCCGGGCGCAGGCCGATCGGGGCGTAGAACTGGCGCAGGATCTGCTCGTCGGACTCGAGGCCCAGGGCACGGAGGAAGACCGTGCCATGGAACTTCCGCTTGCGGTCGATCCGGACCGAGAGCACGTCCTTCTGGTCGTACTCGAACTCCACCCAGGAGCCCCGGTAGGGGATGATCTTGGCGAGATAGGCGCGCTGGCTCTCCTTGGTGAAGAAGACACCCGGGCTGCGGTGGAGCTGCGAGACGATCACCCGCTCGGTGCCGTTGATGATGAACGTGCCGTTGTCGCTCATCAGCGGGATGTCGCCGAAGTAGACCTCCTCCTCCTTGGCGTCGCGCATCATCCGCGCGCCGGTCTCCGGGTCCTTGTCGTAGACGAACAGCCGGAAGGTCACCTTGAGCGGAACGGCGTAGGTCATGCCCCGCTCCTGGCAGTCGGAGATCGAGTACTTGAGCTGCAGGTCGACCGGGTTGCCGCAGATGTCGCACTTGGTGACCCGGTTCTTGTTCGTGAAGCCGCACTCGGTGCAGGCGACCGTCTCCTCGTGCGGGTGGGCGGTCATGATCTTCGCGCCGCAGTTCGAGCAGGTCATCCGAAGGTACTCGAGACCCTTGAGCTCGCCGCACTTGCACTGCCAATCGCCGATCGAGTACTTGACGAAGTCGAGCGAGCAGGTCTCGCGGAAGTCGGAGAACGGGAAGATCGAGGTGAAGACCTGCTGAAGCCCGTGGTTCGCCCGCTCGCCCGGGAGCAGGTTCATCTGCAGGAACCGCTCGTAGGAGCGCCGCTGGACGTCGATCAGGTTCGGGATCGGCAGCGTCGTCCGGATCTTCGCGAAGTCCCGGCGGTGACCGTTTCCGTTTCCGTTGCCGTTCGTGTTTTGCGCTGGGGTTGCGTTGCTCATAGAATGTCCTTCGAGCTATTCCAATCGAGTCGAGAAGGAAGGCCACGGTACGAGCCGCCGGGGGTCCGGGGGCAGGTACGGCCGGAAACGACACCACGCCCGGCCCGCGCGCGAAACGCGCAGCGGGAAACCGGGCATGCCGAAAGCCGGGTGGAACGCACTAGCGAGCCGGGCCCTCGCAGGGGAAGCCCTCTTCGGGCCGGCCGCTCGCGCTCCGCCCGGCGGTCCTACGGGCGTTCGTGGAAGAGGCCACTTACTTGAGCTCGACCTGCGCTCCGGCCTCTTCGAACTTCTTCTTGATCTCCTCGGCTTCGTCCTTCGACACCCCCTCCTTGACCGGAGCGGGAGCCGACTCCACGAGCTCCTTGGCCTCCTTGAGGCCGAGGCTCGTGACCTCGCGGACCGCCTTGATGACGTTGATCTTCTTGTCACCGACCGCGGTGAGGACCACGTCGAACTCGGTCTTCTCTTCCTCGGCCGCCGCCGCGGCGCCGCCACCGGCACCCGCGGCCGCCATCGGCATCGCGGCCGCCGCGGCCGAGACGCCGTAGTGGTCCTCGAGCGCCTTGACGAGCTCGTTGAGCTCGAGAACCGTCATCGAATCGATCTGCTGAATGAACTCTTGCGCTTCCATCTGCTTCTCCTTGAACCCTAACGAGACCCTGCCCGGGTCGGTCTAAACGATCACGCTCGGTCCGGCTATTCCCACAGCGCCGAACCCGAGCAGGTCGACGTCGATACCTACGATTCCTTCTGCTGACGGATCTGGTCCAGAGCCACCACGAACTGCCGTGGGATGGCGGCCAGGCCGCGCACGAAGCGCGTCACCGGCGACTGGAGCAGGAAGACCAGCTTGGTGAGCAGCTCCTCGCGGCTCGGCAGGTTGGCGATCTCCTTGATCTGATCGCCCGCCACCGGCTGCCCGTTGAGCAGACCGCCCTTGAACTCGAGAAACGGCGCGTCCTTCTGGAAGTCGGACAGCACCTTCGCCAGGGCCACCGGCTCGGCGTCGCTGAAGACGACCGCGGTGGCCCCGGTGAACTGGTCGGCGAGCTGACCGAGGGCCTTGCCCTCGAGCGCCCGCAGCACCAGGCGATTCTTCACGACCACGTAGCTGCCGCCCGACTCGCGGATCTTCTGCCGCAGCTCGGTCACCTTCGGGACGCTGATCCCCTGGTAACCGAGCAGGAAGGCGTGCGGCGCGTTCGCCACCCCTTCCTCGTACTCGGCGAGCAGCTCTTCTTTCTTGCTTCGGCTCAGCGGCATGGCGACCTCCTACGACGCTTCCGCGACGGTCATGTTGCCCGTATCGACCGGCACGCCGGGGCCCATCGTGGACGACAGGGTGACGGTCTTGACGTACTTGCCCTTGGCGGCGGGCGGCTTCGCCTTGAGGATGGCTCCGATCAGCGCGTCGGCGTTCGCCCGGAGCTGGTCGACCTCGAAGGACACCTTGCCGAGCGGGGCGTGGACGATGCCGGTCTTGTCGACCCGGAACTCGACCTTGCCCGCCTTGATGTCGGAGACCGCCCGGGTCACGTCCATCGTGACCGTGCCGGTCTTCGGATTGGGCATCAGGCCGCGGGGACCGAGGACCCGGCCCAGGCGGCCGACCACCCGCATCATGTCGGGGGTGGCGACGACCGCGTCGAAGTCGAGGAATCCGCCCTCCACCCGGGCCGCGAGCTCGTCGCCGCCGACCACGTCGGCGCCGGCCTCCTCGGCCTCCTTGACCTTCTCGCCCGAGGCGAACACCAGGACCCGCGCCGAGCGGCCGGTGCCGTGCGGCAGGACGATCGTGCCGCGGACCATCTGGTCGGCGTGCTTCGGATCGACCCCGAGCCGCATCGCGATCTCGACCGTCTCGTCGAACTTGGCGTAGGCCATCTCCTTGACCTTGGCGAGCGCGTCGCCGAGGGCGATCGTCTCCTCGCGGTCGACCTTCTCCACCGCCTGGCGGTAGTTCTTTCCGTGTCTTGGCATCGTTCTCTTCCTCTACTGGACTTCGATCCCCATCGACCGCGCGGTGCCGGCGATGATCCGCTTCGCAGCATCGACCGATCCGGCGTTCAGATCCGGCATCTTGGTCTTGGCGATCTCCTCGACCTGCGCGTCCGTCACCTTGCCGACCTTGTTGCGGTTCGGCTCGCCGGAGCCCTTCTGGAGGCCGGCGGCCTTGAGCAGCAGGATCGCGGCCGGAGGCGTCTTGGTGATGAAGGAGTAGCTGCGGTCGGAGTACACCGTGATCACCACCGGGATGATCATGCCCGCCTGCGCCTGAGTGCGGGAGTTGAACGCCTTGCAGAAGTCCATGATGTTGACGCCCGCCTGGCCGAGGGCCGGCCCCACGGGCGGAGCCGGCGTGGCCTGCCCCGCCGGGATCTGGAGCTTGATCTGGTTGATGACCTTCTTCGCCATGGTTGCCTCGTCCTGTCTGCCGGTCTACGCCCGCTGCTTCGGAGCGCAGGATCTGGGCGGGGGTGCTTCTCCAACTGCTTCAGCTTCTTCGGCGCTCACATCTTCTGGACCTGCGAGAAGTCCAGCTCCACCGGGGTCGCCCGGCCGAAGATCGTCACCATCACCTTGAGCGTGTTGCGGTCGAGGTTGACCTCTTCCACCACGCCGGTGAAGTTGTTGAACGGTCCGTCGATGATCTTCACCGGCTCGCCCTTGTCGAACACGTACTTCGGCTTCGGCTTCTCCTTGGCCGTCGTCACCTGCTCGAGGATCTGGTCGACCTCTTCCTGCGAGAGCGGCGTCGGCCGCTTGCCGGTGCCGACGAAGCCGGTGACCTTCGGCGTGTTCTTCACCACGTGCCAGGCCGCGTCCGACATCTCCATCTCGACCAGGATGTAGCCCGGGAAGAACTTCCGCTCCACCTCGCGCTTCTTGCCGTCCTTGTACTCGACGACGGTCTCGGTGGGGATCCGGACGTCGCCGAAGGCGTCGCCCATCCCCATCGCCTCGGCGCGCTGGCGCAGGGTCTCGCGCACCCGCTCCTCGAAGCCGGAGTAGGTGTGGACGATGTACCACTGCAGCTCGCGCGGTGTCTCTGACATCGGTTCGCTCACGCCGACAGCCTGAAGATCGCTTCGGTCGCCCTGATGATGACGATGTCCGAGAGCCAGAGGAAGACGGCGAAGATCGCGCTCGTGATGAGCACCACGACGGTGGTGCTGACGACCTCCTTTTGACCGGGGAAGTAACACTTCCCGATCTCCACGCGGACTTCGGAAATGAAGGTCTTCGTCTTGTTCCACCACTCCATGGTCGGCTCGCCTCGGGCTCGGCGACCCGGCCGTCCTTCGGAGGATCACCCTCCGGGATCGGGCCGGGTCTGGTTCGTCTCGGTGCTTGGCAGGGCAGGAGGGACTCGAACCCCCGACCTGCGGTTTTGGAGACCGCTGCTCTTCCAGCTGAGCTACTGCCCTAGATTCCTCTCGTCTCGTGCTACTCGACCACCTCGGTCACGGTGCCGGCGCCGACGGTGCGGCCGCCCTCGCGGATGGCGAAGCGCACGCCCTTCTCCATCGCGATCGGCGCGATCAGCTCCACCAACAGGTTCACGTTGTCGCCCGGCATCACCATCTCGG
>CAZLLV010000134.1:0-5261 GCA_964560325.1 uncultured Thermoanaerobaculia bacterium
ACCTCGGCCGACGCCATCTACGGCGCGCGCCACGTGGCGCTCAAGGCCGGGGTGCCGCAGGAGGTGCCGGCGCTGACCGTCAACCGCCTGTGCGGCTCCGGCATCCAGTCGATCGTATCCGGCGCCCACATGATCCTCGCAGGCGAGGCGACGACCTGCCTGGTCGGCGGCATGGAGAACATGACCCAGGCGCCGCACGTCCTCTGGAAGGCGCGCCAGGGCTACCGGCTCGGCCACGCCGAGCTCCAGGACTACCTGATGGCGGCGCTCCTCGACCCGTACTGCGGCTGCTACATGGCGCAGACGAGCGACAACCTGGCGCGCGACTACGGGATCTCCCGCGAGGCGCAGGACGAGTTCGCGCTCGAGAGCCACCGGCGTGCCGCCGACGCCTGGCAGAACGGCCGCTTCGACGACGAGGTGGTGCCGCTCGATGTCGGCTCCGGCAAGCGCGCGAAGACCGTCGAGCGCGACGAGCACCTGCGGCCGGAGAACACGCTCGAGGGCCTGGCGAAGCTGAAGCCGGCCTTCGACAAGGAGGGCTTCGTCACTGCCGGCAACGCCTCCGGCATCGTCGACGGCGCCGCCATGATGCTCCTGACCACCGAGGCGCGGGCCGGCGAGCGGGGCTGGAAGCCGCTCGGCCGCATCCTGTCCTGGTCGGTCGTCGGCGTCGATCCGTCGCGCATGGGCATCGGCCCGGCGCCGGCGATCCGCGCCGCGCTCGACAAGGCGGGCAAGACCATGGCCGACGTCGACCTGGTCGAGATCAACGAGGCGTTCGCCGGCCAGATCCTGGCGGTGGTGAAGGAGCTCGACCTCGACACCGAGAAGCTGAACGTCAACGGCGGCGCGATCGCCATCGGCCACCCGCTGGGGGCCACCGGCACGCGGATCACCACCACCGTGCTCAAGGAGCTGCGGCGCCGCAGCGGGGGAGTGGGCGTGGCCTCGGCATGCATCGGCGGTGGGCAGGGCATTGCGATCGTGGTGGAGTGCCTCTAGGCGCGTGGAAGTTGATCTGCTCGGCCTTCGAGGCCGCAAGGTACTGGTGACGGGCGGCAGCCGGGGGATCGGCGCCGCCTGCGCCCGGCTGTTCGCGCGCGCCGGGGCTGCCGTCTGCGCCGTCTACCGCGACGACGACGCGGCGGCGGGGCGCGTGCTGGCCGAGCTGCGCGAGCTCTCCGGAGCGGGGGAGGGTTCGCTCGGTCCCCACCACTGGATCTTCCGCACCGACCTCACGCAGCCCGATCAGGTGGAGCGCCTGTTCGCCTCGGTCCGCCGCGAGTGGGGCGGGCTCGACTGCCTGGTGAACAACGCCGGCGTCTGGGACGAGGATCCGCTCGACGACTTCGACCTCGACCGCTACCGGCGCACGATCGAGGTCAACGTCACCGCCCCCTTCCTCTGCACGGTCGCCGGGCTTCCGCTCCTCGCGGAGTCCGACGACGGCAACGTGGTCAACGTGACCTCGACCGCCGGCCAGCGGGGGGAGGCGCGCCACAGCCACTACGCGGCCTCCAAAGGGGCCATGATCTCCGCCACCAAGTCGTGGGCGACCGAGCTCGCCCCCCGCGTGCGGGTCAACGCCACCGCTCCCGGCTGGGTCGATACCGACATGACCGCCGAGCCGTTCGCCGGAGGCGGCCGGGAGGAGATCGAGCGCACCATCCCCCGCGGCAAGGTCGCGTCCGCCGAAGAGGCCGCCGGTCCGATCCTCTTCCTCGCCTCTCACCTGGCCCGTCACGTCACGGGCGAGATCCTGAACGTCAACGGCGGTGCCGTTCTGGTCGGGTAGCAGCGGCCCCCCGTCCCTCTGGCTGGGGCGCCGGGTCGATCCACCCACCGAGGTGGAGGTCGCCGTCGTGGGCGGCGGCATCGTCGGCCTGTCGGCGGCGTACTGGCTGGCGAAGGCGGCGCGCGCCGGCCGCCGGCCCCTCTTGCTCGAGGCGGGGCACCTCGCCGGCCGCGCCTCGGGCCGCAACGCCGGCTTCCTGCTGACCGGCTCGCCCCAGCCGTACACCGACCTCGAGAAGGAGGTCGGCCCGGAGGCGGCGCGCGCCTTCTGGGAGCTGACCCGCGAGAACCGGGAGCTGCTGCGCGGCGAGCTGATCGACTCGGGCCGGGTCGAGTGCGACTTCGTGGGGGAGGGAAGCTGGCTCGCGGCGGTCGAGACCGAAGCGGGCGGGGCGGAGGGGGCGGCGACGGAGGTCGAGGCGCTACGTGCCAGCGGCGAGCGGCTGGCGGAGCTCGGCTTCGAGGTCGAGTGGCGCGAGGGCCCCGACGTGGCGCGCGCCGCCGGCACCCCGCGGGTGCGCGCTGCCATCCGCCAGCCGCGCGACGGCGGGCTCGACCCGGTGCTCCTCTGCCGCGGCATCGCGGCCGCCGGCGGCTTCGAGGTGCGGACCGGCGCCTGGGTGCACCGCCTGGAACCGCGCGCCGACGGCCGGATCGAGATCGTCGCCGACGGCGGCAACGTGGTCGCCGAGCGGGTGGTCGTGGCGCTCAACGCCTACGCCGCGGCGCTCATCCCCCGGCTGGCCGCGAAGATCCGCCCGGTGCGCGGCCAGATGGTGGCGAGCGAGCCGGTCGAGCGCTTCGTCTCCGGCGTCTGGTACCTCAACCGGGGCTTCGAGTACGTGCGCCAGCTCCCGGACGGCACGGTGCTCGTGGGCGGCGGCCGGCAGGCCTCGCGCGCCACCGAGGTCGGCTACCTCGAGTACCCGACCGCCGGCGTCCAGGGGGCGCTCGAGACCTTCGTCCGCGCCGCCTACCCGCCGCTCCGCGACAAGGCGCTGGTCCGCCGATGGGCCGGCGTCATGGCGTTCACGCCGGACGGCCTGCCGCTCGCCGGCGAAGACCCGGGCATGCCCGGCCTCCTCTACGCCGCCGGCTTCAACGGCCATGGCATGTCCCTGGGCTTCGTCACCGGCCGCTGGCTCGCGCGCCGGGCGCTGGGGGAGACGGGGGAGCCGCTCCTGCCGCCGGCCTGCGGCTGAGAAGGATCGGCGCGATGCGATCGCGCTCTGCCTTGCCGTCCAGCGCCAAGCGCTGAGGTTTTTGTCGCCGACGCCCGTGTTACGATCCCCGCCGCTTCATCGCGACAGTCGAACCCGCTGACGTAACCGGACCGACCGGAGGTTCCTCGTGTTTCAGACCATCGTCTCGACGCTCGAAGAGCTGGTGTGGAGCACCGGCATACCCGTCGGTGGGGGGGAGACGATCCCCTTCATCGTCATCGCCCTGCTCGGCACGGGGATCTTCCTCACGCTGCGGCTCGGGCTGATCCAGATCCGGCGCCTCGGCCACGGCTTCGCGGTCGCCACCGGCCGCTACGACGATCCGAACGAGCCGGGCGACGTCTCCCACTTCCAGGCGCTGACCACCGCGCTCTCGGCGACCGTCGGCATTGGCAACATCGCCGGCGTCGCGATCGCCATCCACTGGGGCGGTCCGGGCGCGCTCTTCTGGATGTGGGTGACCGCACTCCTCGGCATGGCGGTCAAGTACTCCGAGGTCACGCTCGCCCAGCACTACCGGCAGGTCGAGAAGCCGGACAAGGACCCGCACCGGTGGGAAGGGTCGGTCTCCGGCGGGCCGATGTACTACATCGAGCGCGGCATCCAGGAGAAGTGGGGCGGCAACTGGAAGTGGCTCGCGGTGATCTTCGCCGTCGGCCTCATCCTCACGTCGTTTCTGACCGGCAACGGCGTGCAGGCGAACACGGTCGCCGACACGCTGCTCGACGAGTTCGGCATCGATCCCTGGATCAGCGGCCTGTTCACCGCGTCGGTGGTCGCCGCGGTCATTCTGGGCGGCATCCGGCGGATCGGTGCGGTCACCGGCGTGCTCGCGCCGCTGATGGCCGGCGTCTACGTCCTCGGCGCCCTGACCGTCATCCTGATGAACCTCGACCAGGTGCTCCCGACCTTCGGGCTCATCTTCCGCGAGGCTTTCCAGCCCTCGGCCGGCATCGCCGGCGGCGGCGTCGGCGTCTTCGTCGTGACCATGATGTGGGGTGTGCGGCGCGGCCTCTTCTCGAACGAGGCGGGGCAGGGCTCGGCGCCGATCGCGCACGCCGCGGCGAAGACCGACGAGCCGGTCTCCGAGGGCGTGGTGGCGCTGCTCGAGCCGTTCATCGACACCATCCTGATCTGCTCGATGACCGGCCTGGTGATCCTCATCACCGGCGTCTGGGACGACCGGGTGCCGACGCCGATCGACCTGGCGAGCGGCGACCTGACCTACATCTACGAGGGCGGCGGCGAGGCCGAGGCCGAGGTCGGGCCGCCGGCGGAGCTCGAGATCGTCGAGGGCGATCCCGTCTTCGGCCCCGAGGGCGGCCCGGTGATCGGCTGGCACGAGGCCTCGATCGACGCGCTCTACCTCGACGCCGAGCAGACGCGCCCGTTCACCGGGACGGTCTTCCCGGGCGAGGCGGTGGCGCGGGACGCCGCGGGGACCGAGTACCGCACGCTCTACGCCAACGCGGCCGAGAGCGGCGCGCCGCTCACCAAGCTCGCCTTCACCCGCGGCCTCAAGCGCTTCGGCGGCTGGGGCGGCCTGATCGTCGCGACGTCGGTCTTCCTGTTCGCCATCTCGACCGCCATCTCCTGGAGCTACTACGGCGACCGCTGCGCCCACTACCTGTTCGGGCCGAAGGCGGTGCTGCCGTACAAGATCCTGTTCGTGATCATGCACTTCGTCGGCGCCGTCGCACCCCTCGCGACCATCTGGACGATCGGCGACATCGCGCTCGGGCTGGTGACCTTCCCGAACCTGCTGGCGCTCCTGCTGCTGTCGGGGACGGTGGTGACGCTCACCAACCGCTACTTCGAGACCCGGCCGTGGGAGCAGAACAAGATCGACCACGACCGCTGGGTCGCGGAGCACAAGGGGAAGAAGAAGTAGCGCGCAGAAGGGTGCCAGAGGCTTCGGAGCCGCTCTCACGCCCGCGCCACCACCTTCCGCCCCAGCGCCCACGCCGCCACGCCCGCCCACGTCGCCTCCAGCACCACGAACGGCCAGAAGGGGAGGAGCCAGGAGGCGGCGCAGGCGAGGCCGGCGCCGACGAGGTTCATGACCAGGTAGGGGACGCCCTTCGGGTCGAGCTTGCCGGCGAGCGACAGGAAGAAGGCGGCGAGGAGCAGCGAGACGCCGACGATGCCGAGGGCGTCGGCGAGGAGCGCGTGGGGATGGGGCATGGCGGGCGGAGCCTATCCCTCCCGCCTACTCCTCCGCCGCCTCCAGCTCCTCCAGAT
>CAZLLV010000135.1:0-5683 GCA_964560325.1 uncultured Thermoanaerobaculia bacterium
CTCCTGGCCCGGCGGCAGCCAGGTGGTCGACTTCGAGGGTCGCCTTCTCGCCCAGGCCGACCCGGGGCCGGGGGAGAAGATCGTGGTCGCGCCGATCGACGTGACCGCGCTACGCCACGAGCGGGCGACCCGCCGGGGGCACCAGACGCTCGCCCACCTGCGCGCCGAGGCGTTCCCGATGTACCGGGAGCGGTTCTACCCGAGCGGGCGGGGGGCGGAGAAGATGACGATCGAAGGCAACGACGAGGCGACCGCCGAGGCGAAAAGGAGGCTCGGGTATGGCTGAACCGTCGAATCTCGGGACGATGGCGCTCGTAACGCTGATCGCGGTCTCTGCCGTGGCGACTGCCGGCTGCGGCTCGGCCATCGACAGGGTTCCGGATCCCGATGCCGCCTACGCCGGGGCGACCGGTGCCGAGGCGGTCTCCTTCCTCGGCGAGCCGCTCGCACCGCCGGAGCCGCCGGCCGAGGTCGTGGCGGAGCAGGAGCGCCTGCTGGCCGAGGCGCGGGAGCGGTTGGCGGAGGCGCCGCCGGGGAGCGCGGAAGCCGCGGACGCGCTCGTCTGGGTCGGCCGGCGGCTCGGCTATCTCGGCCGCTACCGGGAGGCGGTGGCGGTCTTCACGGAGGGGATCGAGCGGCACCCGGAGGACGCCCGCTTCCTGCGCCACCGGGGGCACCGCTGGCTGACCCTGCGCGAACCGGCGCGCGCCGAGGAGGATCTGGAGCGCGCCGCCGAGATGATCGAGGGCAGACCGGACGAGGTCGAGCCGGACGGTCTGCCGAACGCGCGCGGCATTCCCACCAGCACGCTCGCGACCAACGTCTACTACCACCTCGGGCTCGCGCGCTACCTGCGCGCGGTGCTAGGGGAGGGGGAGTTGCAGGGGGCGCTCGATGCCTACCGGGACTGCCTGGAGGCGTCGAAGAACCCGGACATGCTCGTCGCCACCTCGCACTGGCTCTACACGACCCTGCGCCGGGCGGGCGAGGACGAGGCGGCGGAGGGGGTCCTGGCGCCGATCGACGCCGGACTCGACGTGATCGAGAACCGCGCCTACCACCGGCTGCTGCTGATGTACCGGGGGGAGCTCTCGCCCGAGGCGCTGCTGGCCGAGGCGGGGGAGGCGGGTTCGCTCGATTTCGCGTCGGTCGGCTACGGCGTCGGCGCCTGGTACCTGTACGAGGGCCGCGAGGCGGAGGCGGAGGCGCTCTTCCGGCGGATCGTCGAGGCGGGCAACTGGCCCTCGTTCGGCCACATGGCGGCGGAGGCGGAGATCGCCGCCCTCCGGCGGTAGCGGCTCGTCGGCGCCTTCGCACGGAAGCCTTGGGCGGCACGCCCGGTTGTCGTACCATGAGCTGGGCCGGCGGGCGTTCGCCGCCGGTCCGGCATCTCGCGAACCACCCCCAGGAACCTCCCCATGAGCCGCGACCTCGTTCAGATCGGCGCCGCCCCGTCCGCGCCGCCTCGTCAGCCGAAGCCCGACTGGTTGAAGATCCAGCTCCGGACGCCGGAGAGGTACCAGGACGTCAAGCGGCTGGTGGGCAAGCTGTCGCTCAACACGGTGTGCGAGGAGGCGCGCTGCCCGAACATCTACGAGTGCTGGGGGCAGCACGGCACCGCCACCTTCATGATCCTGGGCGACACCTGCACCAGGGCGTGCGGCTTCTGCGCGGTCAAGACCGGCCGGCCGCCGATGGGTCCCGACCCGGCGGAGCCTGAGCACGTCGCCGAGGCCGTCGAGGTCATGGGTCTCCGGCACGCGGTCGTCACCTCGGTCGACCGGGACGACCTGCCCGACGGCGGCGCCGAGCACTTCCGCCGCACGATCGACGCCGTTCACCGGCGGGTCGAGGGGTGCGCGGTCGAGGTGCTGACGCCCGACTTCCGCAACGTCCCCGACGCCCTCGACACGGTGCTCGAGGCACGGCCGGAGGTCTTCAGCCACAACATGGAGACGGTGCCGCGGATGTACCGCGCGGCGCGGCCGGGCTCGAGCTACGAGCGCAGCCTGAACCTGCTCGCCGACGCCTCCCGGCGCCGCGACGCGGGGGAGTACACCGGCCGGACGAAGACCGCCATCATGCTCGGCCTGGGCGAGACCGACGACGAGGTGCGCGCGACCGTGCGCGACATCCGGGACGCCGGAGTCGAGGTGCTCGCGGTCGGCCAGTACCTGCAGCCGACCCGGCAGCACCTGCCGGTCGAGCGGTACGTCTCGCCGGGCGAGTTCGACGAGCTGCGCGACTACGCCCTGTCGCTCGGCTTCTTCCACTGCGTCGCCGGGCCGCTCGTGCGCTCGAGCTACCACGCTCACGAGCACGTGCCGGAAGGGTTCGTCGGCGCGGCCGGCTGACCGGCGCCCACTCGCCCCGTGCGCAAGCCCCTCGCGCTCCTCGTCTGCGCCCTCGCCGCCGCCGCCCTCGTCTCCGGCTGCGGGTCGTCCGCCGGCGAGGAGGACGGTCCGGCCGCCGCTCCGGCGCCGCCGCGCGACGTGGTGCTGATCACGGTCGACACCTGGCGCGGCGACCACTTCGACGCCGAGCGCGCCGGCATTCCGCTGACCCCCGCTCTCTCCGCGTTCGCCGGCAGCGGCGTCCGGTTCACCGACGCGTACTCGGTGGCGAGCGAGACCTCGCCCGGCGTCAGCGGCTTTCTCACCGGCCTCGTCCCGCGCCGGAGCGGCGTGGTGGTCAACGCCCACATGCTGCCGGCCGGCGCGCCGAGCCTCGCCACCACGCTCGCCGACCACGGCTTCGCCACCACGGCGGTGGTCTCGAACCCGGTGCTGCGGCCGGGGATGGGGTTCGAGCAGGGGTTCGACGACTACCGGCTGGTGCCGTACGACCCGGGGAGCGGCGTTCCGAAGGCGCGCGCGGCGGACGTCACCGACGCGGCGCTCGCCGCCTTCGACGCCCTGCCGGAGGACGCCGCCGGCCGTTTCCTCTGGGTCCACTACCTCGACCCGCACGGGCCGTACCTGCCGCCCGCCGACCTGCGCGAGCTCTTTCCCGTGGAGCGGTTCGAGGCGCCGCGCGACATCCCGCTCCTCTCCGACCAGTCCGGCCGCGGCGGCATCCCGGTCTACCAGCGTCAGGGCCTCCGCCCGCCGACGCGCGACGGGCGCGACTACCTCGCCCGCTACGCCGCCGAGGTGCGGTCGATGGACCGGGAGGCCGGGCGCCTCCTCGACGGCCTCGCCTCCCGCGGCGTCCTCGACCGGGCGGTCGTGGTCTTCACCTCCGACCACGGCGAGGCGCTGGCGGGGGATCACGGCTACTACTTCAGCCACAACAACGGCCTCACCGAGGACCAGATCCACGTGCCGCTGGTCGTCCGCTGCCCCGGCTGCCCGTTCGGCCGCGCCGTCGACCGGCCGGTCTCGACCGTCGACGTGGTGCCGACGGTGCTCGCTCGACTCGGCCTGTCCGGCCCGCCCGGAGTGGAGCTCGACGGGATCGATCTCTTCGGACCGCAGGCCGGCAGCCGACCGTTCGCCGTCTTCAGTCAGCGGGGGCGCGAGGTGGCGGTCCGCGAGGCGGGCTGGAAGCTGATCTGGCGGCACGGCCGCGACCCGATGCTGTTCGACCTCGCCACCGACCCGGGGGAGCTCACCGACCTCGCCTCCGGGCACCCAGACCGCGTCGCGGAGTTGGTCGCGCGCGTCCGGGACCTGCGCGCCCGGCCGGCGGTGGCGCGCGCCGAGCGGCGCGAGATGGGCACGCCCGCCGAGCGCGAGGAGCTGAAGGCGCTCGGCTACCTCTGAGGG
The DNA here is from genome assembly GCA_964560325.1 of uncultured Thermoanaerobaculia bacterium. Classification (GTDB taxonomy): domain Bacteria; phylum Acidobacteriota; class Thermoanaerobaculia; order Multivoradales; family DATKCC01; genus CAZLLV01. Next base: position 3,768 of record CAZLLV010000135.1, read on the forward strand.
GCGTCCGCTCCGGGATGCACGTCGGCTTCGGCCGACCGTTCGGCGCGCCGGCTCACCACCATCAACCCGGCGACGATCAGCGCGAACCCGACGGCGCCGTTCCAGCCCGGCCGCTCGGCAAGCACCACGGCCGCCAGGGTGGCGGTGAAGACCGGCTGGAGCGTGGTGTAAGCGGCGGTCAGGGAGGGCGACGAGCGGCGCACCGCCCAGGAGTTCAACGAGTAGGAGAGGACGGTGGGGAAGATCACGATGTAGCCGACGCCCCACCAGGCGCCCGCCGGCACTCCGGCCAGCTCCGAGGCGTCCATCCGGACCCACGCGACCGCCAGCACGCCGGCGGCGCCGAAGGCGAACGCCCCCGCCACCACCGTACGCCAGGGGAGCCGCCGCAGGATCGGACGCTGCACCACCAGGTAGGCGGCGAAGCAGAGGCAGTTGCCCAGGATCAGGGCGTTGCCGCGGAGCGTCCCGTCGCCGGTCGCGAAGCGCAGGGGGTTCACCATCACGAGGGCGCCGCCGGCGGCCAACAGGATGCCGAGGGTGCGGTAGAGCCCGACCCGCTCGATCCGCAGCAGCACCGCCACCGCGACCGCGAAGACCGGGATCGACGGCATCAGGATCGCCGCGTTGGTGGCGGTCGTCCACTGGAGGCCGTGGATGAACAGGAGCTGGTTGGCGAAGACGCCGAGCAGACCGAGGAGCGCGAGGACGGGGAGGTCGGAGAGGCGTGGCACGACCCGGTCGGCGCCCCACGCCAGGGCGATCAGGATCGGCGCCGCGAGGCCGGTGCGCAGGGCGATCAGGGCGATCGGGTCGAGGTGGTCGAGCACGACCTTGCCGACCACGTGGTACCCGCCGAAGACCGCCTGCACCGCGAGCAGCGCCGCGTGCACCCGCCAGTCGACCGGAGAGCGGCGTGTGGGGGCGGGGGCCATGAGCGCCCGAGCATACGCCAGCGTCCGCGCGTGGCGGCCCGGGCTTCGTGCGTGCTGTAGAATCCCTCCCGCGGCGCAGCCTCCCCCCATCCACTTCCCCGGGAACACGACGATGTCCGAAGCGAGATCCGAAATCGAGGTCCGGCCGGCGAGCGAGCTCGACATCGCCGACGTGGTGCGCATCGACGAACGCATCGGCGGCGCGTACCGGCCGGAAGTCTGGGAGCGCCGGCTCGGTTATTACATCCGCAGGGACCCGGACGCCTCGGTGGTCGCCGTCGACGGAGACGGCCGCGTGGTCGGCTTCATGCTCGGCGAAGTGCGGAGCGGCGAGTTCGGCCTGGAGCATCCCACCGGGTGGATCGAGGTCCTCGGGGTCGATCCCGACGCTCGGGGCCAGGCGATCGGCCGCCGGATGGCCGAGGCGATGCTCGAGCACTTCCGGGAGCGCGGTGCCATCGAGGTCCGCACCCTGGTCGACACCGAGCAGATGGGCGACGTCGCGGGGTTCTTCCGATCCCTCGGCTTCGAGACCGCGCCCCTGGCCCCCCTGGTGATGAAGATCTGAGCCGCGCCGGACCACGAGAAGAGGAAAGAGCCCGAGAGATGAGCACACGCACCGCCAGCCTTCCCGACAACTACCACGCCGCCGTCCTCGACTGGCGCGACACGTTCCTCCCGGACTGGGACTTCCTCATGGAGAACTGGGAGAAGCACTTCCCGACCGACCAGAGGATGCAGCTCTGCGCCTACCGCGAGCAGGGGATGTGCAGCGAGGTCGAGGTGGGCGAGAACAAGGGCAAGCCGAAGGCGACGAAGGCCTCCCAGCTCCACCCCGACCAGGCCCAGCACCTGTTCGGCGCCATCAAGGCCCAGGCGTCGACCGAGTTCGGGTCGATCCAGCAGCACCGGCTGACCCTCGCCCGCGCCCAGGAGGAGGAGGAGCAGTTCTGGGTGCTGCGCATGATGGCGGAGGAGCTG
>CAZLLV010000136.1:0-16689 GCA_964560325.1 uncultured Thermoanaerobaculia bacterium
TCCCCCGTGATCGTGCACAGGGTGTCGGTGATCGAGGCACCGGTCGTGCCCACGTCTCCGTCGATGGTGGAAGTGGTACAGGTCACGGTCCCGACCGTCGGGATGCCGTTCGTCCCCAGGACCGTGTAGCCACCCGCCGTACCGAGGGGCGGCGCCACCGCCTGGGCCCGGGCCGGGGCGGCGGGCGCCAAAGAAGCCAGGGCGGCGAGTCCGATGCCGGCCAGGACTCTCGCGTGGATGAGGTTCATGTCGACTCCTCTTCTTCGTGCGCATCAGAGTAGTCTGAAGCGTGGGTTGATCTAAGCCGGCTCGTCCGGACGGACGGAATCTTCGCCCCCCCCCCCTCCCGCGCGCTTCCGTTCGAGCTCGGAAACCAGCGTGAAGAGCTTCTCCAGGGAGGTGGGCTTGAGCAGGTGGGCGTCGAAGCCGGCCTCCCGCAGACGCACCGGGTCGTCCTGGTAGCCGGTGAGGGCCACGAGCATGACGCGCTGGCCGAGCATCTCGCGCAGCTTGCGGGCGATCTGGTAGCCGTTCATCCCCGGCAGCCCCAGGTCGAGGAGCACGAGCTCGGGATCGAACGTCTCCACCAGAGCCAGGGCGCTCGGCCCGTCGGGCACCGCCCGGGCGGTGTGCCCCTTCAGGCCGAGGAGCTCCGCCAGCGCCCCGGCGGTGTCCGGCTCGTCGTCGACGACCAGGATCCTGCGCTGCACCGGAGGAGCGGCCGCTTCCGTCTCCTCCCCCTTCTTGCGGGGTGACGCGCGGCGACCCGTGCGCAGCCGGGGGAGCGTCACCACCATCTCGGTGCCCTTGCCGGCGCCGGCGCTGAACGCCTCGACGCTGCCGCCGTGCATCTGCACCAGGTTGCGGACGAGCGGCAGGCCGAGCCCCAGCCCGCCCTTGGCACGGTGGAGGCCGGAAGGCGCCTGCGTGAACAGGTCGAAGATGTGCGGGAGCAGGTCGGGCTCCACGCCGATGCCGTTGTCACGAACCGAGAGCTCCACCGTGTCGTCCGTCGCCTCGAGGGTGAGCTGGATGCGGCCCCCGTCGTCGGTGTACTTTGCCGCGTTGGCGAGGAGGTTCTCCGTCACCTGGGCGAGCCGCGCCGCGTCGCCGTGGACCAGGACGGCGCCGGCCGGAGGGAGGGACACGGCGAGCTCGTGGCCGGCGGCTTCGAGCAGCGGCTTCACGCTCTCCACCGCCGAGCGTGCCGACTCGGCGATGTCGGCCGCCTCCCGTGCCAGCTCGAGCTTCCCGGAGATGACCCGCGCCACGTCGAGGAGCTGGTCGAGCATCGCGGTCATGCGGCCCGTCTGCCGCGCCATCATGCAGCGGAGCGGCTCGATGCCGGGGCCGCCGGCCTGCTCCAGGAGCTCCACGCCGTTGACCAGAGCCGCCAGCGGGTTGCGTAGCTCGTGGCCGAGCATGGCGAGGAACTGATCCTTGCGCCGGTGGTCCTCCGCCAGATCGTCGGCGCGGTTCTGGGCCGCCATCTCGGCCTTGCGCAGGTCGGTCACGTCCTCGATCGACATCAAGATCAGGTCGGGGCGGCCCGTGCGGGGCATCACGTCCGCGTTGAGCCGCATGCTGCGCCAGCCGATCCGCTCGAACAGGTGCTCCACGTCGTAGTCGCGGACCTCCCCCTCCTGGCGAAGCAGGGCCTCCTCCAGCAGGGCCCGCACCCTGGGGATGGCCCACTGGCCGTTGCCGAGCTCGTAGATGGGCCGGCCGACGGTCTCGCCCTCGTCGATCTCGAACGTCTCGTAGAACGCCTGGTTCGCCGAGACCACGCGGTGGTCCGTGTCGAGCACGAGCAGGGGAGTGCGCGAGGTGCGGATGATGGCCTCGGCGAAGAGGCGGGCGTACTCGCTCCTCGCCGCCGCCTGCTTCAGGGCCGTGATCTCGTGGAAGGTCAGGCAGACGCCGTCCATCCTGCCGTCGGCGGTGCGGTACGGGAGCACCCGCCGGGAGAACCAGCGCTCGTCCTCGCCGGCCACCTCCGCCTCGATGGGCGTCGGGTCCGCCAGCACCCGCTCGGCGTCGGCGAGGAGGTCGTCGTCGCGAACCAGGAGGGTCAGGTTCGCGAGCGGCCGGCCGAGGTCGGCCGGGCCGATCCGCGCGACCGCGGTCGTCGCGGGGGTGTAGCGCCTGACCTTCAGGTCGCAGTCGAGAAACATGGTGGCGACCTCGGCGCTCACCAGCAGGTTGTCGAGGTCCGAGGTGAGGGTGCGCAGCTCCTCGTTGCGCTCCTCGAGCTGGCGGTTGGTGGTGGTCAGCTCCTCGTTGAGCGACTGCAGCTCCTCCTTCGACGCCTCCAGCTCCTCGTTGCTCGACTGGAGCTCTTCGTTGAGCGACAGGAGCTCCTCGTAGCTCGCGCCGTGCTCCTCGGTGGCGGTCCTGAGCTGGTCGACCGCCGTGCGGAGCTGCTCCCTCGTGTCCTGGAGCTCGTCGAAGATCTGGCGCGAGAGGTCTCCCGCCTCGTCGGCCTCCTCCGGGGCCAGGCCCGGCGCCTCGTCCGAGCCGAGGACAGCCGTGGACGGCCTGGACACGTCCCGGAACGCGACGAGAAGCATGCCGCCCTCGCGCAGGGCGGGGGCGATCGGCTCGATGACGATCTCCACGCGGGTGGCGTCGGCGGAGCCTTCCAGGCGCATCCCCGTGAGCGTGAGCGGCCGCCGCTGCTCGAAGGCCTCGGCCAGGCCCACCCGGAGCTTCGCGTAGAGCTCGGGTCGCACCCAGGAGAGAAGGTCCAGCCGGGCTTCGCCCGGTGGCCGGGTCAGGTACGGTTCGGTGAGCCCGAAGAAGTAGCGGATCTCGAGCCCCTGGTCGACCACCACGCAGGGGGTGGTGTGGCGCTGGAGAACCAGCCTTTCGACCATCCGAGGAACCGGGGGAGAGCGCACCGCCGCTTCCGCCGGCGCCGGCTCCGGGGCGATCCCGCGCACCCGCCGCGCCGCCAGGGAGTAGCCGTGGGTCGGCCCGGTGGCGGTGGCGCGATAGATCCGGTGGTTCCCCGGGATCTCGGTGAAGAGATCCGTACGCCGTCCGACGGTCTCGGCGGCGCCGAGCCAGAGCGTGCCGCCGGGCCGCAACGCGAAGTGGAAGCGCTCGAGCAGGCGCTCCTGCGCCGCGAGGTCGAGGTAGATGAGCACGTTGCGGCAGGTGACCAGGTCGAGATGGGGGAAGGGCGGGTCCGAGAGCAGGTCGTGGGCCGCGAAGGTCACCGCGCTCCGGAGATCGGAAGCCACTTCGAACCCCCCTCCACTGGGGCGGAAGAACCGCTCCAGGCGGCCCGGCGAGACCTGCTCGGAGATCCCGGCGGGGTACCGCCCCCGCCGCGCGGTCTCCAGGGTCCCGGGACTCGCGTCGGAGGCGAAGACCTTGACCTCGATGCGGCGCCCCCCGGTCTCCTGCTGCTCGAGGTGTTCGAGGAGGACCATCGCGATGCCGTAGGCCTCCTCGCCCGTGGCGCAGCCCGCCGACCACGCGCGGACGGCGGAGGCGTCGCTCCGCTCCGCGACCAGCGTCGGCACGACCTCGCGGGCGAAGAGCTCCCAATCGTCGGGGTCACGGAAGAAGCGCGTGACCCCGACCAGGAGGTCGTCGTAGAGCGCTTCCACCTCGTCCGGGTGGGCGTTCAGGTAGTCGAGATAGCCCTGCCACCCGTCGAGGCGGAGGAGCCCCATGCGCCGCGCCGTCCGGCGCTCCATGGTGCCCCGCTTGTAGTCGCGAAAATCGACGCGGTAGCGCGTACCGAGGAGATCCAGGATGGCCTCGAGCCCCGCGCGGCCCACCCCGTCGCCCGCCGTCTCCGAATCGGGCTCCTGGGGCGACCCGGCGCCATTCGGTTTCGCGGGCGCCTGCGGGTCGGGCTCTCCGGGCGGCTCCTCGACGCCCTCGGCTCGACCCCGCTCCGGCCGATTCGCCGGGTCCTGGGCGGAGCTGCGGAGGATCTCCCCCATCTCTTCGGGCGGCACCACCGAGTCGGCCACGCCGGCGTCGATGGCGGCCCGCGGCATCGCACCGTACGCGGCCGTCGAGGGGGTCTGGACCAGACAGAGCCCGCCCGCCTCGCGGAGGGCCCGGAGACCCACGGAACCGTCGTCACCGCTGCCGGAGAGCACTATGCCGGCGGCGCGAGGGCCGCAGTCGGCCGCCAGCGCGGAGAAGAAGGCGTCGATCGGCCGGGCTCGGAAGTGAGGCTCGTCGGGCACTCCGGCCACCAGCGCGCCGTCGCGGATGCCGAGGGAGGTCCCGGGTGCGATGACGTAGACGTGGTCCCGCTCGACGCGCTCGTCGCCGGCGATCTGCGTCACCGTCAGTGCGGTCACCCGGTGCAGGATCTCCGCGACGTGGCTCGGCTCGTCCGGCGCCAGGTGGAGCACGACGACGAACGCCAGACCCGCGTCCGCGGGGGCTCCCTTCAACAGCCGCTGGCAGGCTTCGAGGCCGCCGGCGGACGCACCGACTCCGACGACCAGAAGCGGCGGGGACGCCGCGCCCGGGGTGTCGGCCCGGGGGCTCTCGCCCTGACCGCTCGGCCGGTCTCCGCGCGCCGAAGGTCGCTTCCGAGCCATGTCAGCGCCGGCGCCAATAGAATCCGCCGCCGCCGAACAGCAGGATCAGGACGACGATGACGATGATCAGCGTGGTCGTGCTCATGGCATTTTCTCCTCGGAAGATGCTCCGAGGTTAGCCGTGTGGCGTCCGTCCGCCAACCGCACTTTGTACCGGAACGGGGCTCGTGGGATGGGTAGGAACTACCGAGAGCCGCGAATGAATCGGCCGACCTACGGCGCCTCGGCCGCGCCGCGCTCGGCGAGCTTCTCGTCGACCGCCATCACCTCGCCGAGCGTGGCACGCTCGAACGGCAGGTCGTCGGGCAGCCAGGCGCGGAAGCCGTCGGAGCCGAAGAGCCGCTCGTCGCCCGGGTAGGTGGGAACGATCCAGAGCGGGAAGCGCTCGAAGATCTCGGCGTCGGAGCGCTGCCGGCGCTTCTGGACCGCCGCGCGCTTCTTGGCCGCCGCCGCCAGGTGCCCGAGCACCCAGGTCTGGACCCGGAGCTGCGCGACGGTGCGGTCGTCGTCGAGCGTCGGGTGCTCGATCGGCGGCTTCTTGCGGAAGGCCTCCTCGATCTTCTCCACCATCCGGCGCACGAAGCCGACCGGCCCCAGGTCGCGCCAGCGGTCGGCGGCCCGCTCCAGGAACCCCGCGCCGCGCGGCTTCGGCACCGGCCGCAGCAGGTCCTCCGCCTCGCCGGCGGCGGTGTTCGCGATGTGCCCGGCGTACGGATCGAGGGTCAGCGTCTCGGTGCCCGGATTGTTCTGCACCAGGAGCGTCTGCGTGCGCGAGAGCAGGGTCAGGAGCACCGCCGGCATCATCCGCTCCCAGGTGCCCGGCTCGAAGTTCTTGTAGGCGGTGAGGAAGGCGTTCCTCTCGAACAGGAAGCCCCGGTTGTAGAGGCCGAGCAGCTCGCTGGTCGCCGCCGAGCGGTGGCGCACGACCGCCTTGGCCGTCGCGACCACCCGCTCGCCGCCCGACCAGAGGCGCCAGCCGAGGTCGACGTCCTCGAGGTAGGCGAAGTAGTCGTCGTCGAAGCCGCCGGCGCTCTGGAACGAGCGCTTGCGGACGATCATGTTGCCGCCGCACGGGAAGAGGACCTCCCCGCCCTCCTTCACCAGCCGCGACGCCTTCACCGGCCGCCCGTGGTCGAGCTGGAAGGCGTGGCCGTCGAAGGTCATGACCCCGCGCGCGAAGTCGAGGCGCTCGCCCTCCCAGTCGACGATCCGGCCGGAGACGGCGGCCACGTCGTCCGGCGCCTCCTGGAGCGCCGCGACCAGCGCCGCGAGCCAGCCGGGCTCGGGCCGGGTGTCGTTGTTGAGGAAGGCCAGTACGTCGCCCTCGGCGTTCGAGGCGAGGTAGTTGTTGCCGGCGCAGAAGCCGGTGTTGACGGTGCTCTCGTAGAGGCGCACCCACGGGTGCTCGGCGCGCACCCAGTCGGCGGTGCCGTCCTTCGAGCCGTTGTCGAGGACCAGCACCTCCCAGTCGATCCCCGGCCGCTCCTGGGTACGCAGCGCCGGCAGGCAGGTCTCGAGGTGCCGCCGGCCGTTCCAGGAGAGGACGCAGACGGAGACCTTGCGGATCGGGTCGTGACGGCTCATTCGGGGCTCGTTTCCGGTCGGTGCGGCCGCAACCGCTCCCACCGTCGCCGGAGCCCATGGCGCAGCCGCAGGCTCCACGGATCGCGGGCGGCGAAGGTCTGCGGCCGGAAGGCGAAGTCGGCCTTCGTCGGGTCGGTCTTCGGGTCGCGGCAGAAGGCGACGAGCGGTGCGAGGACCCGGTCCCAGGAGAATCGATCGGCGAGGGCCGCGGCGCCGGCCGCGTGCCGGGCCCGCGCCCCCTCGCCCGCCCCGCCGATCGCCTCGCGGAGCGCCGCCGCGAGCGCCCGCGGATCGCCCGGCGGCACCACCCAGCCCGCGTCGTGCTCGACCAGCAGGCGCGACAGCGCCCCGCCCTCGCTGGTCACCACCGGGCAGCCGGCGGCGAGGGCGTCCAGGAAGCGGGTGCGCATGGCGAGGCGGGTCTCGAGGCTGGGGCGGTGGGGGGCGGCGAGCACGTCGACGTCTCGGAGCAGGTCGTAGCGGCGGTCCTGCGGCACCCAGTCGATCGTCCGGACGCGGCTCCCCCACCAGCCCCGGGCGCGGCAGCGCGCCTCGACCTCCCGCAGGAGGCGTTGCGGCGTGCCGTCGGGATTCGGGTGGCGGACGAAGAGGAGGGTCCAGGGGACATCGCCCTCGTCCAGGAGCTCGAGCGCGTCGAGCAGGACCCACGGATCGTACCAGTCGTAGAGCGCGCCGAAGAGGATGCGGAGCTCGCGCGGGTCGTCGCGCGGGGGCAGCACCGGCTCGTGCGCGGGAAGCTCCTCGGGCACGCCGAACGGCACGGCGGCGATCAGTCGGTCGAGATCGGGGTCGATCTCCAGCCGCCGCGGGTTGACCCGCCCGAGGGCGGTCAAGAACCCCGTGTAGTAGAGCCGCTGCTCCTCCGACGAGCAGAGGAAGAAATCGCCGCGCGAGAGCTGGAGGACCCAGGTCGCGTGGTCGTTTTTGTAGGGGCCGAAGCCGAGCTCGCTCGCGTAGTGGAGGTTCTCGATCAGCCAGGGGTCGTAGAGGTCGATCGCGACCGGCAGCTCGGGGCACTCGAGGAGGAGGTCGTTGGCGAGCTGCCCCTGGGCGACGGCGCCTTCGCAGTCGGAGAGGACCTCCGCCAGCCGGCCGGCGGCGAAGCGGCGCGCGGTGCCGGCCGGCAGCGGCACGTCGGCCGGGTCGGCCGGCGAGACCGCGATCACCTCGACGCCGTGGGCGGGCAGGCGGCGGGCGAGCTCGAGGTAGCGCAAGCCGATGCCGGCGACCCGCGCGCCCAGCGGCTCGGAGGACAACAAGGCGATCTTCATTCGGCCTCTCGGTGCCGGTTCTCGCGCCACCAGCGGACGATTCCGGGCAGGGTCGCACGGCGCAGGGCCTCGACGATTCCGTTCAGCCGCTCGATCTCGCCGTAGGTGCGGCCGAGGTGCGCCTCCTGCTCGTCGACGTGGGCGGCGAGCTCGCGCTCCCGCTGGTAGAGGCGCCGGGCCTCCTCGCCGCTCCGCTCGAGCTCGGCGACCAGCCGGCCCCGCTCCTCGCGCAGCGCCGCCGCCTCGCCGTGGGCGCGGTGGTAGCGGTCGGCGAGCGCGTCGTGCTCGCGGGCGAGCTCGGCCGCCGTGTCGCGGGCGCGCCGCGCCGCCTCCGCCTGGTCGACCGCCTCCGCGCGCAGGGTGTCGACGGCGCGCGCCAGCGCCTCCGGCGTCAGCTCCTCCGCGTGCTTCGCGAGCACTCGCGCCTTGAGTGCGAGGAAGTCGGCCCGCTCGCGCGGCCGCTCGCCGAGCGCGTGGTGGCCCGCGCCCCGAAAGTGGCGGTACTCGCAGGTGACCCGGCGCACGTGGTGGAACGGCGTGCGGCGCGCGAGCCGGATCAGGAAGTCCCAGTCCTCGAAGATCGGCAGGTCGGGGTCGAAGCCGACCTCCTCGAAGAGCGCGCGCTCGATCAGCAGGGTGTTGAACGGGATGTAGTTGTCGACCCGGAGCACGTCGGGGTCGAAGTCGCGGCTGTAGGGCAGGCGCCGCTCGGCTTCGCGCCAGCCGCCGCGGCCGCCCGGTTCGTCCCCGGCGAGCTCGTAGGTGACGACCGCCGCGTCGGAGTAGACGGCGCGCACGCCGGCCCCGGCGGCTGCGGCGGCCAGCACCGCGAGGTGCTCCGGCAGCGCCAGGTCGTCGTCGTCGAGGAAGGCGATCCACTCGCCGGTCGCCGCCGCGACGCCGGCCGCGGCCGCCGCCGAGCGCCCGCGGCTCTCCGCGTGGTCGACCCGGCGGACCGGGAACGGGTAGCCCTCCGGCAGCGTGGGGGCGGCGCCGCCGTCGTTGACCAGCACCACCTCGACCCGCCGGTAGCTCCCCTCCGCCAGGCTCGCCAGCGCCTCCGCCAGGAGCGCCGGCCGGTCGCGCGTGCGCACGATCACCGAGACGAGCGGCCCCTCGCGCACCTCCAGGAGCTCCGGCACGCCGCCCAGCCGGCGCACCAGCGCCGCCGGGCTGTGGGTCGTAAAGTCGTGGAGCCGGAGGCGCCGGTAGCCCTCGGCCGCGGTCACGCCCTCCTCGCCTGCCTCGCCCTCGCGCGGCCGGGGCAGCGAGAGGGTACGGAAACGGCGCAGCCCGAGGCCGGCGGCGAGGTAGTCGTGGACCTCCTGCTGGCTGGAGTAGGCCGCCATCGCGGCCTCGATCGCCGGCAGCCGGCCGGAGACGTCGACCAGGAGGTCGGGGTAGGCGGGGTGGTTGACCTCGTAGGCGAGGATGTCGAGCCCGCGTGCCGCCTCCCCGAGAGCGCCGCCGTCCCCCTCCCGCACGCCGCCGAGCACGCGGTGGAGGGCGGCGAAGGCGGCGCGGTGATCGGGCGTCACTTCGAGCGGCGAGGGGACCAGGAGGAGGTCGGGGGCGAACCCCGAGATCTCCCGCTCGATCCCGGCGGCGAGCTCGTCCAGGTGCGCCGCGAGCGCGCCGTCGGGAAAAACCAGGTGGACGTCCGCGGCTTCGCTTCCGGAGTCGCCCTCGGAGCCGATCCCGAGCGCCGCGAGCGCCGCCGCGGACTCCTCCCGCCGCCGCGCGGCGTACTCCGCGCCGTCGCCCGCCTCCTCGGCCGCCGCGCCCAGCCGGCGCCCGCCGTCGCTCAGGAAGAGCACCCGCAACCGCGCGCCGCCCTCCGCGAGCTCCGCCAGCAGGCCGCCGCAACCGAGCACCTCGTCGTCGTAGTGGGGCGCCAGCACCAGCGCGCGGCGCGCGGTGACCCGGGTGGTGGCGCCGGGCGGGAGCAGACTTGCGCCGCTCGAACCGCTCGGACCGCTCTGATCGATCGCGCTCATTCCACGTACCCTAGCGCCTTCAGCCGCTCCAGCGTCTCCGCGCTCGCCTCGGTGTCGAAGGAGACGTTCCCCGCCGGGCTCCAGAGCAGGAGGCCGGGCGTGACGCCCCCGCCGCGGGACCGGCCCGACTCGCCCGGGAAGGCGGTGGCTTCGAGAGCGCTCGGCGGAACCGGCCGGCCGCCGAACGGGCGCCCTTCGCCGAAGCGCAACCGGCCGTCGGAGAGCGCCTCGCCTGCGAGCGCGAGGCTCGCCGCGACCAGCGCCCCCGGCTCACCGGTCAGCCGGAACCCCTTGCGGGTCCGACCGCCCACGATCTCGAAGCGCACGGTCGCCCCGTCGACCTCTACCCGGTCGCCGGCCTCGAGGAAGAGCGGCAACGCCGCCCCGGGCGCGGTCTCGAAGGTCAGCTCGCCGGACAGCCGCGCACCCGGAGCGAGCCCGTCGGTCAACGCCCGGAGGCCGGGCAGCGTCCGGTCGAGCCGGTGGTAGAGGATCGTCTCCAGCCGCTCCAGCCGGCGGGCCGTCTCCTCGTCCGGCACGCCCTCGGGGGTCGGCGCGAGGTTCGTCCTCTCTCCCGGGTCGGATGCGAGGTCGTACATCTCGACCGGCCCGAGCCGCTCGAGGTCGACCTCGTAGAGGTGCTCCTGAAGCGGGTTCGCCGGGTCGAACGGCTCGGTCTGGTTGAACAGGATCAGCTTCCGGCCGTCGGCCACCGCGGCGGCGCGCAGCGGTCCGACCTGGAGGTTCTCTGCGTAGGCGGCCGCGCGCGGCAGCGGCTCGCCGCCGGTGAGCGACGGCAGGAGGCTGCGCCCCTGCCAGGAGGCCGGCGCCTCACCCCCCGCGGCTTCGAGCAGGGTCGGCGTCACGTCGAGCAGCCGCACCGTCCCCGGCAGCCGGCTCCCCTCCGGAATCCGGCCGTCCCAGCGGACGATCAGCGGCACGTGGATCTGGTCTTCGTAGAGCGTGTGGCCGTGCTTCCAGCCGCCGTGGTCGTAGAGCTCCTCGCCGTGGTCGGAGGTGAGGACGATCAGAGTGTCCGCCAGCACCTCTTCCGGGATCGCGTCGAGCAGCTCGCCGAGCGCCCGGTCGACGTAGCGGATCTCGCTGTCGTAGAGGGCGGTGAAGTGCTCGACCGTGCGGTCGAGGTCGTCGATCGGCAGCTTGCCGGAGTAGACCCCGTGGACCCAGCGGCCGCTCATGCCGCCCGGGTCCTCGAACCAGGGCGAGCGGCCGTCGACCAGGTCGGGGTTCCAGTACGGGTCGTGCGGGTCGATGTAGTGGACGTAGAGGAAGAAGGGCTCGTCGCGGTGCGCGTGCAGCCAGGGGATCGCGCGCCGGTTGACGCTGTCGGCGTGGAGCTCGAGCGCCGCCATCCCCTGCGGCGAGTGGAAGGTCTCGAACCCGCGGCCGAGACCGTTGCCGTCGTGGAGCGTCGGGTTGGCGATGAAGCCGGCGGTGCGGTAACCGAGCGCGGCCATCTCCTCGGCCAGGCTCGGCACGCCCTCGGGGATGCCGAAGGTCGCCGGGTCGTCGCCCAGGATCTCGCCCGGGTAGCGGCCGGTCAGGAACGAGACGACCGAGGGGAGCGTCCAGGGCGCCTGGGAGTAGGCGTCCTCCAGCACCGCGCCGCGCGCGGCGAGCCGGCGGTCGATCTCGGGCGTCGTGTCGCGCTCGTAGCCGTAGGCGCCGACGTGGTCGTGGCGCAGGGTGTCGATGACGACGAAGAGCACGTTCGGGCGCTCGGCGGCGCCCGCGCGCGAGCCCGTGGCGAGAGCGGCCGGTCCCCAGGCGAGCGGGGCCCCCGCGGCGGCGCCCGCTCCCGCGCCGGCGCCGAGCCGCCGCGCCTCGATCTCGAGCACCACCTCCCGGCCGGCGTAGTCGGAGAGGTCGGCGCCCAGGTCGAGCCACCCGGGCGCCCCGCCCTTCCCGGAGCCGCCGCTCCGCGCCACGTCGAGCACCTCGCGGCCGCCGTCGTGGAGGAGGGTCGCCGTCGCTTCGAGGCCGCCAGCGGCCGTGGCGCCGGGCGCGCCGGGGGCGCCGACGCCGAGCTGAAGGCGAGCGCCCTCGGGCACCGTCGTGCGCCACCGCCAGGTCCCCTCCGGCAACAGCACGGCCGGGCGGCGCTCGTGGTCGATCCGCACCGCCTCGACGCGCGGCTCGCCCGGCAGGGTGAGCGGCGCCTCGACCTCGAGTGGGGCATCCTCCCCGGTCGCGACCGCGTACCGCCCCGCCTCGACCAGCGAGGCGAGCGAGCGCTCCTCCGCCGACGGAGCGCCGCCGCAGGCGGCGAGCGTCAGGAGGAGCGCGCCCAGCGCGCCGACTGCGACCAGCGCGAGGCTAGACCGCGTCATAGTCGCCCATCGAGTAGTGGAAAGCCGGATCGGCCGGCGGCGGACCGTCGGTTCTTCCGCCGGGGCCGCGGCAGCCCATGATGACCGGCGTGCCGGCGGGCCGTAGGCCGAGCTCATCGAGGAGCGGCGCCAGGCCGCTGCCCGCGGGCGGCGGCCAGAGCTGCCAGCTCTCGAGCCCGGCGGCGAGCAGGTCGCGCGCGACGGCGTCGAGCGCCGGCGCCCACCGCTCCCGCTGCGCCTCCGCGCCGCTCCCGGCAGCGGCCGGCGGCAGCCAGAGCTCCACGCCGCGCGCGAGATTCGCCACGAAGGCGAAGACGGCGAGCCCGTCCGGCCCGGTCCCTTCCGCCGGAGCCAGCCGATAGACGCGGTAGTAGCGCCCCGGCCGGGCGTGGTACCGCCAGTTGAGGAAGGCGGCGGAGCGGCGAACGCTCGGCACCTCGCACGCCGTCCAGGCCGCCTCCGCCCATTCGCCGCACCGGTCGGAGACCTCGCGGATCGCCGGCTCGGGGCTTGCCTCCCCGCGCTCCGCCGCTGCCGCCGCTTCCGCCGCCAGCGCCAGCTCGCCCCCGAGCGGCTGCACCGGGGGCAACGGCCGGTAGCCGAAGGCGCGCTCGCCGAGCGCCAGGTGGCGGTCGCTCGGAAAGCCGAAGATCCAGGGCGCATCGTCCGGACCGGGGAGGTCGCCGAGCAGCCGCCGGCCGAGGAGGACGAGCGGCGGCCGGAGCCCGCCGGCCTCGACCGAGCCCATCCAGTCGGTGAGCTGCCAGATCCCCCGGCGCTCGCCGGACGGTAGCCGGGCCTCGAACCGGAGCGCCCCGGCGTGGGCGAGCACGCGCTCGCCGCGCACCGCGACCCAGCTCCGCGCCTCGCCCGGGAGCGCCCGGTACTTCCACGTCCACTCGTCTGGCGACCAGGGATGGCCGAAACGCTCCTCGAAGAGCGCCGCGAGCCCCGGCAGATCGTCCTCCGTGACCGGCCGGACCACCACGCGCTCCGCCGTTCCGACCGCCGTCACGGCGCCCCTCCGAAGCGCGTGCGGCGGTGTCGCCAGCGCATCAGGATCACGTCGCGCAGCATCCGAGCCGAGTCGTAGAAGGCGTGGACCCGCGAGTCGGGCGAGTCGACCCAACGCACGCCGACCTCGTCGACCCGGTGGCCGTACCGGCGTGCCAGCCAGACCAGCTCGACGTCGAAGGCGAAGCCCTCGGTGCGCAGGTCGCGGAAGAGCCGCCGCGCCACCTCGCCGTCGAGCAGCTTGAAGCCGCACTGCGTATCGCGCAGGCCGCGCACGCCGAGCAGGCGGATGATCCGATTGAAGGTCTTGCCCATCAGCTCGCGGTAGAGGGGCTGGTGCCGCTGCACGTCGGCGCCGGGGGCGGCCCGGCTGCCGATCGCCACGTCGGCGCCGTCGTCGAGCCGGGCGGCGAGGCGCTCGACGTCCTCGATCGGCGTCGAGAGGTCCGCGTCGCACAGGAGCACCCGGTCGCCGCGGCTCTCCTCGACCCCGCGCCGGAGCGCCGCGCCCTTGCCCCGGTTCTGCGGCTGGCGGACCAGGCGCACGAGCGGGTCGGGGTAGGAGGTGACCCGGGTCGGCGTGTCGTCGGTCGAGCCGTCGTCGACCACCAGCACCTCGCTCTCGCCACCCCGGGCGCGCAGGTACGCGGTCACCCGGTCGAGCGTGGGACCGAGCCGGCGGGCCTCGTTGTAGGCGGGGATGACGACGGAGAGGGCGGGCGACACGGGCGCGATTCTACCGGCGAGTTGAGCCGGGGCGCGATCGGGGGGAGAATGCCCCCTTCATGCCGCCCCGACCCCACTTGCACGCCCCGGCCGAGGAGGTGCTCCCGACCGAGGAGGTCGCCTGCCCGCTCTGCGGCGCCTCCGCGATCGACCGCGTGGGGCACGAGGAGCCGCCCTACCGCGCGGTGCGCTGCCGCTGCGGCTTCTGGTACCTGTCGCCGCGCCTCGCCGAGCGCGCCATGGTCGGGGCCTACCAGGACGACGGCTACTTCGAGGGGGAGGGGCTCGGCTACTCGAGCTATGTCGCCCAGGAGGCGACGCTCCGCCGCACCTTCCGGCGCCTGCTCCGGACCCTCGACCGGCGCGGCATGACCGGCGGGGCGCTGCTCGAGGTCGGCTGCGCCTACGGCTTCTTCCTCGACGAGGCGCGCGGCCGATTCGGCCCGCGGGTCGGGACCGAGTACTCCCCCGCCGCCGCCGAGCGGGCGCGGGAGCGGACCGACCGCGTGGTGCTCGGCGGGCTCGAGGAGCTCACCGCCGGCGAGCGTTTCCGCCTGGCGGCCTGCATCCACGTGATCGAGCACGTCTACGACCCGGTCGGCTTCGTACGCCGGCTCCACGACCACCTGGAGCCGGGGGGCTGGCTGGTGGTCGCGACGCCCGACATGGGCGGCTTCTGGCGGCCGCTCCTCGGCCGGCGCTGGCCGTTCTACAAGATGCCGGAGCATGTCACCTACTTCGACCGGAAGAGCCTCTCGCGCCTCCTCGAGGAGGGCGGCTTCGAAGAGGTTCGGCCGATCCCCTACGCCAGCTACTTCGCCTTCGACCTGATCGCCGAGAAGCTGGGGATGCGGCTCCCCGACGCGCTCTCGCGCCTCTGGCTGCGCCTGCCGGCCACCACCCTCGCCCTGGCCGGCCGCCGGCCCGGCGGAAGCGGGCGGTTGGACTCCGGCCGCGTTTGATGTAAAATGCCGTCACCGCATGGGAGGATCTCTCCCCCTGGGCCACCGCGACGGCGACCGGCCCGGCCCTCCGCGAAGCCTCACGCTCGCACCTTGCACCCGAGCCGACCACCGCACCCGGTGCCACTCACGGAGCCCAGATGAGCTTGCAGATCGAAAGCGACGCCAGAGCGCGCACTCCCACCGCCGAGATCCTCGAGGATCACACGGTAGAGCCTTTCCTCCACGTCGATCCGGAGCGGGTCTACAACCCGATGACCGACCGGGCGGTCACGCCCGCGGACACGGACTACGTAGCGGTGCGCTCGCTCGCGCTGTCCGAGACGTCGGTCGTCGACCTTCCGCGCGACCAGCGCGCGCGCCTGGTCGAGAGCGGCTGGGTGGTGGAGGACCGCGAGGACCTGAGCCACCGCTTCCTGCTCAGGTACGTCTCGTTCGAGGCGCACACGGTCTGCAACCAGGGGTGCTACTTCTGCCCGGTCTCGACCCACCCGCGCGAAGCCCACTTCATGTCGATGGAGTTCTACGAGGACATCACGCGCCAGCTCGCCGAGTTCCGGCACACGATCGAAGGCGTGTCGATGATCCACTACAACGAGCCGACGGTCGACAAGCGGTTCGTCGAGCAGGTGGGCATCCTCCGGAAGCACGGTCTGCCTCCGGCCGTCCTGACCAACGGCTCCGGGCTCACGCCGAAGCGGGTCGACGCGATCCAGGAGATGGGCGGGCTGAAGTTCCTGTCGATCAACCTCTCCACCCTGAACCGGGAGCGCTACGCCGCCGACCGCCGCGGCGACCACCTGAACCAGGTGATGAAGAACCTCGACTACATGAAGGACATCCCGCTCGCCGAGACGATGGAGATCGCGGTCCTGGGACAGGGCGACGACACGCACAAGCGCGACTTCGACGAGATCCGGACCTACTTCGGCGAGTCGCGATTCGCGATCAAGTACTACGAGGTGATGAACCGCGCCGGCAGCGTGACCATCGGTCTGCGCCCCGACAAGCCGGTCAAGCAGCTCTGCGGGTGCGAGCAGACCGGCTCGCGGCCGCTCCAGTGGGTGCACATCACGCCCCACGGCAAGTGCGTCCTCTGCTGCCAGGACTACCACGACCAGTACGTGATCGGCGACCTCCAGGAGGAGAGCCTGCGCGACATCCTCACCGGCTCGAAGATGGCGCTCCTGCGGCGGTGGGTCTACGGCGTGGAGGAAGCGCCGGCGGACTTCATCTGCCGCGACTGCATCTACGCCATCACCCGTTGAGGCGAGGCTCTTGAGCGCGGCCCGATCCGTCGGCGGCGAGCTCCGGATCGACTACCTGGTCCCGGACTACGCGCCGCCGAGCTGGGGCACCGCGCTCCTGTACGAGCACGTCCGGCTGCTGCGCGAGCTCGGGCACGACGCCCGCGTCCTGCACCAGCGGGCGCCGTTCCGTCTCGACTGGGTCGAGGTCGAGGTTCCGATCGCCTACGTCGACACGCTCGACCGGCCCCCCGGCGCCGGCGACCTGCTGGTGGTTCCCGAGGTGCTGGCGAGCGAGGCGGCGAAGCTCCCCTGGGCCTGCCGCCGCCGCGTCTTCGTTCAGGGGAGCTTCCTGATCGTCCCCGGCCTCGGCGGCGCGCGCGACTACCGCGAGCTGGGGTACGAGCGGGCGATGGCGGTCCTGCCGCACGCTGGCGCCATCGTCGAGCGGCACTTCGGCCTCGCGGCGGACCTGGTTCCGCCGTTCGTCGCCCCCTACTTCTTTCCCGCGGGCGCCGACGGGGGAACCGGGGAGCGAGAGCGGACCGTGCTGCTCGCGGCGAAGCCGGAGTACCGGCGGGCGGGCTTTCCGGACTACGACATCGTAACCGGGCTCCTCCGGCGGACCCTGGCGGACGACGAGCGCTTCCGGGGGTGGCGCCTCTCGGAGCTCTCCGGCTCGACCCACCGAGAGGTGGCGGAGCGGATGCAGCGCGCGGCGTTCCTGGTCAACCTCAACACCCACGAGGCCTTCAACACGACCGTGCCGGAGGCGATGGCGGCGGGCTGCCTGCCGATCTGCTTCGAAGCGTTCGGAGGCCGCGACTTCCTGGTCGACGGCGAGAACGCCTGGGTGTTCCCGAACCATCACGCCTTCCCGATGGTCGAGAGGGTCCTCGAGTCGATGACGGCCTTCGACCGCGGGGACGAGGCCCTCCCGCG
>CAZLLV010000137.1:0-3081 GCA_964560325.1 uncultured Thermoanaerobaculia bacterium
AGCGGCCCCGCGCGCGGATCTCGGCGACCGCCGCCCGCGCCCGGCGGGCGAACTCCCCTGCCGAGTAGCGCTCGGTCGGCTCGAGGACGTCGACCAGGTGGTGCGGAATCTCGGCGCGGTCTTCGGGGCTCGGCTTGGCGGTGCCGAGGTCGAGGCCGCGGTAGACCTGGAGCGCGTCGGCGTTGACGATCTCGCCGTCGAGCCGGCGCGCGAGCTCCATCCCCAGGGCGCTCTTGCCGGTGGCCGTCGGGCCGAGGATGGCGATGAGTTCAGGGGAGTCGGGCATGAGCTACAGCGGCCCGGGGAGCTCGATCCGTCGGTGGCCGCCGGGGTGGAACCGTAGCACCACCATGCCGTGGCGATCGGTCCGCAGCACCCGGGCGCCGGCCCTCCGGAGCCGCCCGAGCACCTCGGGCGCCGGGTGGCCGTACGGGTTGCGGGCGCCGGCGGAGACGAAGGCGAGCTCGGGGGTCGCGGCCGCCAGGAAGGCCGGCGTGGTCGACGAGCGGCTGCCGTGGTGGGCGACCTTGAGCGTGTCGCAGTCGAGACCGAGGCCGCGCCGGACGAGCTCGCTCTCCCCCGCCGCCTCGACGTCGCCGGTGAGGAGCGTGCGGCGACCGAAGACCTCCGCGGCGAGCACCACCGAGGCGTCGTTCTCGCCGCGCGCCGAGCGCCCCGGCCCCCCCACCTCCGGCCGCTCCGGGTGCAGAACCTCGAGCCGGAATCGCCCGACCCGGTGTCGATCGCCCACCGCGACCGTCCGGTGGCGCACGCCGGGCAGCCCGGCGAGCTCGCCCCCGCACCCCGGGTCGTCCGGCGCGATCCCCGGACCGGTCCAGACCTCCCCCACCGCGAAGTACCCAGCGATCTGCACCAGGCCGCCGCAGTGGTCCCGGTCCGGGTGAGTGAGGAGCACCCGGTCGAGCCGCCGGACGCCGAGGGTCGCGAGGGTGGGCAGGAGAACCCGTCCCCCGAGGTCGCCGGCCGGCCAGCCGCCGCCGTCGACCAGCAGCGTCTCGCCGCCGTCCCGGAGGAGGATCGCGTCGCCCTGCCCCACGTCGATCATCACCAGCTCCGGGAGGGAGCGAGGACCGGCGAGCCGGGCCCCGTCCGCGGCGGTCCAGGCGAGCGCGGCGGCCAGGACCGGCAGGCCGAGGCGTGGCCACGCCAGACAGCCGAAGAGCGCCAGGGCGAGGAGCGCCGCCGGGGCGGCCCCGACGGCGAGCGGCAGGCTCGTCCAGGGGCTCGGCGGCAGGGCGGGCAGGAGCCCGGCGGGCGAGGCCAGGAGATCGAGGGCGGGTAGGAGGGCTCCGGCCAGCGCCGCGGCGGCCTCCGAGCCGGGCGCGAGCGCCGCGAGGCTCGACCAGAGCCCGCAGGAGACCAGGAGCACCGCCGCCCAGGGCACGGCCACCAGGTTCACCAGCGGGGCGGCCGGCACCAGCAGACAGAAGAGCGGCAGCGCCCACGGGAGGGTGCCGAGCTGCGCCCCGGCGCTCACCGCGAGCCCCTCGCGCACCGGCCCCGGCAGGCGCCGCAGCCCGGGCGTCCCGCCCCAGCGCGCCGCGAGCCCGGGCGAGAGCCAGAGGAGCCCCGCGGTCGCCCCCACCGAGAGCTGGAAGCCCGGCTCGCCCAGCGCCGACGGACGGGCCAGGACGAGCGCCGCGGCTACCACCGCCAGGGCGTTGCGCGCGCTCGGTGGCCGCTCCGCCAGGAGCGCCACGACCGCCAGGCAGGCCATCGCCGACGCCCGCAGCAGCGACGGGCGGGGACCGACCAGCAGCAGGTAGAGCCCGACGGCACCGAGCCCGGCGAGCCAGCGCGCGGACCGCGGAAGGGGCGTCGCGAGGAGGAGCACGACGCCGGCGACCATCCCGACGTGCAGGCCGGAGACCGCGAGCAGGTGGCCGAGGCCGAGGCGGCGGAGCGACCGCTTGACCGCCGGCGGCACGTCGCCGCCGTCGCCCAGCAGGAGCGCCCGGGCGAACGGCCCCCCGAGCCCGGGCGCCGCACCGTCCACGGCCCGCGCCGCCCCGGCGGCGGCGAGCCCCTCCTCCACCCGCGCCCGCAGCGCCCCGGCAAGCCGGTCGAGCGGCCCCGGCCCCGTCTCGACCGAGACCAGGCGTCCGCTCTTCGCACGCAGCCGCCACGGTCCGGGTGCCGCCTCCGCACGCGGCGTCGGGTTGCCGAGGCGTACCGGCCGGTCGAGGTAGCCCTTGACCCGCAGCCGCGCGCCGAGCGGCGCGGGAGCCTGCTCCGCGCTGACATGGAGGTAGAGCGGATCGAGACCGGCCCCGCCGCCGATCACGCGGTCCCCCTGCCGCAGGCGCTCGACCCGCGCCGGCGCCGACCAGGTCGCGTCGAGCCGTCGCCAGTGCCCGGTCGTCTCGACCACCGCCGTCACCGGCCGCGCCGGGTCGGGCACGAAGGCGGGCGGGCCGCCCCGGAGGTGCCCGTTCAGGAAGCCGCAGGCGAGGGCGGTGGCGACGAGCCCGGCGGTGCCGAGGAGCCGCGAGTCGGCGCGGGAGGGCGATCGTCCGGCGCCGGCGAGCGCGAGACCGAAGAGCGCGAGCGCCACGAGCGGCCCGACCGGCGCGACGAGGGCTTCGCGGCCGAGGGCCGTGCCGGCGAGCACCGCCGCCGCGAGCGGCACGGCGGGCGTAGCGGCGAAGGCGTGGGAGAGCGAGAGGGCGGCGGGAGCGTGTACACGGTCCATACCCTCCTAGGAGGGGATTCGCGTCCGCGATCGCTCAGGCGTCTCGGGCTTCCGCGGCCTCGGCGAAGAGGGAGAGGGTCGGCATCCCGGCGCGCCGGCGCACCTTCTGCCGCAACAGCCGCTGCCGGGTCGCCTCCGCCTCGTCGCGGGTCATCCGGTCGGCCAGCGGGGCGAGAGCGCGCTCGACCTGCGCTTCGAGCTCCGTCCGCTCCTCGGCACCCAGGGTCCCGAGGAGCGCGTCGAGCACTTCGTCCTCGACCGTGCCCAGCCCCTCCTCCACCCGCCGCGGATCGCTCTCGCCGGCGAGCGCGTCGAGCCGCGCGGCGATCCGCTCGCGCGCGGCCGCGTCGTCCGGGAGCGCCGTACCG
>CAZLLV010000138.1:0-4551 GCA_964560325.1 uncultured Thermoanaerobaculia bacterium
CCGGCGGAGATCTACCACCTGAAAGCGGCCGGCCGCGCGAACTGGGGGAAGCTCGACGAGGTAATCGCCCGGGTCGAGGCGGCGCGCGCCGAGGGGCTGCGCGTCACCGCCGACATGTACACCTACACCGCCGGCGCCACCGGGCTCGACGCCGCCATGCCGCCGTGGGTGCAGGAGGGCGGCCTCGAGGCGTGGATCGAGCGCCTGCGCGATTCGGAGACGCGCGCCCGGGTGCGCGAGGAGATGCTCGCCGGGACCGGCGCCTGGGAGAACCTCTACCTCGCCGCCGGGCCGGAGCAGATGCTGCTGCTCGACTTCAAGAACCCGGAGCTGCGCCACCTCCAGGGGCGGAGCCTCGCCGAGGTCGCCGCCGAGCGTGGCGTCCACCCTTCCGAGCTGGCGATGGACCTGGTGATCGAGGACGGCAGCCGGGTCGGGGTGGCGTACGTCCTGATGTCGGAGGAGAACGTGCGCCGGAAGGTCGCCCTGCCCTGGGTGAGCTTCGGCTCCGACGCCGGAGCGCCCGCCGCCGAGGGGGTCTTCCTGCGCAGCAGCAGCCATCCGCGCGCCTACGGCAACTTCGCCCGCCTGCTCGGCCGCTACGTGCGCGAGGCGAGCGTGATCCCGCTGGAGGAGGCGGTGCGGCGGCTGACCGGTTTTCCGGCCGCGAACCTCGGCATCGCCGAGCGCGGCCTCCTCCAGCCCGGGTTCTACGCCGACGTGGTGGTCTTCGACCCGGAGCGGATCGAGGACCACGCGACCTTCGACGATCCGCACCGGTACGCGACCGGCGTGGTCCATGTCTGGGTCAACGGCGAAGCGGTGGTCGCCGACGGCGCGCACACCGGCGCTCTCCCGGGGCGGGTGGTGCGCGGCCCCGGCTGGACCGGCCGCTGAGCCTTCTCGCCGTCTTTTCGAATCTTCAATAGTTCGTGCTATTCTGAGGGATCGGCGGGAGGCGAGGACCCGCCGGGACGGATCATGACTGCGCACCGAGCCAGCCCGGGAGGCGAGCGGCGCCTCGCCGCCCTCCTCGCGAACAACCTCGACGCCATCGCCGTCTTCGACCGCGCGGGCAGCGTGCTCTTTTCGGCCGGGGCGGTCGAGCGTGTGATCGGCTGCTCGCCCGGCGAGGTGCTCGGCCTCAACGCCTTCGACCACATCCACCCGGACGATCTCGCGCGCACCCGCACGCTCTTCGACGAGTGCGTCGCGCGCGGCGGCGAGCCGGTCACCGCGGTCTTCCGCACCCGCCACCGGGACGGCGGCTGGCGGACGGTCGAGGCGGTCGTGGCGAGCCGGCTCGACGACCCGGAGGTGGGCGGCGTGGTCGCCAACTTCCGGGACATCTCGGAGCGCGCGAAGCTCGAGGCGCGCCTGCTCGAGATGCAGAAGATGGAGGCGATCGGCCGCATGGCGAGCGCGGTCGCCCACGACTTCAACAACCTCCTCACCGGCATCCTCGGCTTCGGCGACGTGCTGGCCGCCCGCGCCGGCCACGAGCCCCACCTGGCGCCGGCGATCGACGAGATCCGCAAGGCGGGGGAGCGGGCGCGCGCGCTCACGCACCGGCTCCTGAGCCTCGGCCGGCGCCAGGAGCTGCGCTCGGAGGTCTTCGACCTGACCGTCCGGCTCCAGGACGTGCGGCCCCTGGTGCGCCGCCTCCTGGGTCCCGGCATCGAGCTGCGCATGGACCTCGCCCCGGGGGTCGGCTTCGTGATCGGCGATCCGTTGCGGATCGAGCAGGCGGTCTTCAACCTGGTGATCAACGCCCGCGACGCGATCGACGGCGAGGGCACCGTCTTCCTGGTCGTGCAGGGGGAGGATCTGGACGAGGAGGCGGCGCGCCGGCACGCCGGCGTGCGCCCGGGCCGCTACACCGTCGTCTCGGTCACCGACGACGGCCCCGGCATCGACTCCGACGTCCTGCCGCACGTCTTCGAGCCGTTCTTCACCACCAAGGCGCCCGGGAAGGGCACCGGGCTCGGCCTCTCGAACGTCTACAGCGTCGTGCGCCAGATGGGCGGCTTCGTCGAGATCGAGACCGAGCCCGGCATGGGGACCGAGGTCCGGGTCTTCCTGCCGCGCGCCCGGTCAGGGAGCGCCGGGCTCGGGCAGGAAGAGCCGGAAGATCTCGGTCGCCTGGACGACGTCGTCCGGCCGGTACGGGAACGGATGGTAGGCGTTGGTGAGCCAGAGCGGTAGCTGGCTGCCGTAGTGCGGGTGGCCCACGATGCCCACCTGGCCGCCCGGGATCACCTCGTCCACCAGCGGCCCGCCCGGCTCCATCACCCCGACGAACCGCCGCGCCGGCCCCGAGCCGAACATGAACTCGTCGACGCCGTCCGCGCGCGCCGAGTGCGACGAAGCGTCGACCGCTCCGAAGCCGCCCGAGCGGGCGACGCCCGGCAGGTCCGGGGCGACCGAGGTCAGGCCGCCGGCCGGCGGGATGTCGAACGGCCCGCCGAGCGGGTGCTCGAAGACGATCCGGTGGAGCAAGCCCCAGCGATAGTCGTGCTGATCGGTCGAGCCGCCGAAGGCGGGCTCGAACGCGGGCGAGGCGAGGAGATCGAGCGCCGCGCGCAGGCACTCGAGGAGGACCAGGTCGCGCGCCTCCTCGCGCGTCGCGGCGCCGGGGAAGGCGAAGAAGTCGAGGCCCGAGGCACCGAATCCCTCCATCGCCGGGAAGCGGTCGAGGTGGTGGCGCAGCGCCGCGACGGCGGTCGAGCTGCCGGGCGCGAAGCCGCCCAGGCCGACCGACGCGAGGGTGCGGTCGATCACCTGTGGCACGATCTGGCCGCGCCAGACGGAGTAGATCGTGGCCGCGACGCTGGCGTCGACCTCGGCCGCCGAGGGAGCCGGCAGGTTCGCCGGATCGTCGCCGGGGTCGTAGCCCTCCTGGATGCCGGTCGGCGTCGAGAAGTCCCACGCCGCGAGCCGGCCGATCGCTTCGGCCAGCTCGGGATCGGAGCCGAAGCCGGCGAGGAGCGCCGAGGCTCCCGGCTCGCCGGCGTTCTCGAACGCCTGGAGCAGGTGGGGGAGCAGCACCTCGGCGTCGAGGAGCTGGTGGTTGGCCTGGAGCGCGCGCATCTCGTCCGCCGAGAGCTTGCCGTCGCCGGTCGCGAGCAGCCGGTCGATCTCGCGCTCGATGCGGCCGGCCCGGAAGCCGGCGGCGTAGCCGGGCGACAGGTAGTAGAGGCCGTTCTGGCCCGCGGGCGGACGGAGCTGGTTCAGCGGGTCGTTGTCGATCGTGGTGCCGACCGGGTCGTTGTTGGCGTTCGCCACGTAGCCCGCCTCCGGGTTGACCACGTGCGGCATCTCGTCCGCCGGCAGGATCTGGTAGGGCAGGCTGCGGTTCGGGTCGGGCTCGAGCGCCGGCAGCCACTCGTGGCGTAGCGCATGGGTCCCGTCGCGGATCAGGAACGGCGGGATGCCGCCGTCGGGGAAGCCGAGGAGCTGGAGATCTTCGCGCAGCGGCATCTCGGCGCTCGTGAAGTAGGCGACGTCGCCGCGCACGTCGGCGTAGGCGAAGTTCTGCGAGCCCACGTCGAAGAGCTGGACGGCGGCCTCGAAGCGCTCCACGTCGTAGGCGCGCAGGAATCCGCGGAAGGCGTCGAGCTCGCGGGTGGCACCCCAGCCGGTGTACTGGACCGAGAGGCCGACCGCCCCCTCGGCGCCCAGGTCGACGTCGACGATCGGGCCTTGGTTGCGCCGCGGCACGATCAGCGTCACGCCGCCGTCGAGCGGCCCGACTCCGGCGTCGACCAGCGTGTCGGGCTGGCCGTCGAGCACGTTCACGAGGAAGGTCTGCGGGACGAACACGAGCGGCTCCGGCTCGCCTTCGAAGAGGGTCGCGATCGGCAGGCCGGACTGCGGATCGATCACCAGCTCTTCGAGGTAGACGTCGGTCACGTCCATCGGGTTGGTGGTGGCGCCCCAGCAGGCGATCACGTTGCAGCCCAGGACCACCGAAGGCACGCCGGGGAAGGTCACCCCGAAGGCGTTCATCGGCTCGTCTTCGCCGGGTGCCACCCGGATCTGCGCCTCGTAGAAGATCGACGGGGTGTCGAGCCCGAGGTGGGGGTCGTTGGCGAGGATCGGGACCCCGGTGTCGGTCACCGCGCCGGAGGCGATCCACCAGTTGCTGCCCCGGCGGTCCCACGACGGCTGGAGCGCCCGCTCGAGGAGCGGCACCTCGGCCGCCTTCCCGCGGTACTGCCGGGCCAGCTCGATCGCCCGTGCGTCGAGGTGCCTGGCCGCCTTCGCGGCCGCTCCGGCGGAGTCGCCGAGCGACGCCAGGAAGCCGGGGATCGACACCGCGTCGTCGAACGGCGCCGAGCGGTAGGTGCCCTCGGAGAAGAGGGCGGTGCCGTCGAAGCCGAGGGCGGCGCCGGTGGCGGCGAAGGTGCCGAGCGCGACGGTCCGGTCGATGTCCGACAGGTCGAAGGAGAGGCCGAAGGCGAGCCCTTTGGCGATCACCAGGCTGTCGACCGGCGTCCAGGCCGGGATCGAGGCGCGGGTCAGCTCGAGCGCGCCGTACTCGGGCGGCAG
>CAZLLV010000139.1:0-15903 GCA_964560325.1 uncultured Thermoanaerobaculia bacterium
ACCCGCGCGCCGTACTCCTCTCCCGCGCCGAAGATGCCCTCCCGCCCGCGCAGGATCGGCCGGCCGTACGAGATCTCCATCCACCGACCGCCCTCGTAGCTCGTCCGCCCGTTCTCCTGCGCCACCCACTCCCCACCCACCTGCGTCGCCGCCTTGCCGTGAGGGCTCGCCGGCCGCTCCTCCTGAGCCGGCACGACCGAAGGCACCGCGAGAGCCACGGCGAGCACGAAGACGAACCCGATCCGGACGAGACGAGACATGACCCTTCCTCCTCGAAAGAGATGCGAAACTCGAAGCGATCGATACCTGCACCGCCGGCACCCCGGCGACCGCGTGAGCATATCCGAAGCCACGACACCCCCCGCCCCTCCCCGCTCTTCAAGAAAACTCGATAGACCCCCCGCCTCGCATACCACCCCCGCCAATCCACCACTGAACCTCCCAACCCGGCTCGGCGGAGAACTGGGGGAGCCCTCCAGGGGCGTCGCGGGCCGCGCGCGCCAAGGCCGGCGGGAGTGCACTTCGAGACAGCGCGGACCGCGCCGAGGCGAGCGCCCATGCCCACAAGGAGTCCGACAGCGATCGCCGTCCCCAGGAGGGCTCCCCCAGTTCTCCGCCGAGCCGGCCTCTACCGTTCTCTTGACGGCCGAGTTATACTGCCGGGATCGCAGTCCGCGAACACACCATGGAAGACCTCGACAGACTCGAATTCCACCGTGCCGGCATCGGCCTGGTCCCGTCCTCCGGGGAGGATGCCGCCCAGGCCATCTTCATCGCCAGCCTCCCCGACACCGAGCGTCCCCACTTCTCCTGTAGCTGCCAGCAGAGCGGCCTGCGCACGTGCATCCACGTCCAGGAGCTCGACCGCCGGATCCGCGCCATCGACGCCCAGCTCGGCGGCGACACCTGGTCCGACCGCTTCACCCGCAGCCCCTGGAACCGCCTCGCCGGCCACTGCGCCGACGAAGACCCCGTCCCCGCCGCCGGCGTGCGCACCTTCCACACCGCCGACGGCGCCATCGCCATCGTCGACCGGCGCGGCCGCGAGCTCGCCCGCTGGTACGACGACTCCCCCGCCCGCGACCGCTTCCTCGAACGGCTCGGCAAGGCCCCCGCCGAACGCCCCTTCGCCGACCGCGCCGCCATCCTCGCGCGCCTCAACCGCCTCCAGCTCACCCCCCAGGAGCGCCGGCTCGAGCGCGAAGGCGCCAAGAGCTCGCGCCAGGCCCGCGAAGAGAGCTTCTGGTTCCGCCTCGCCTACCACTGCGCCCGCGAGCTGGGCGACGAGGGCCTCGTCTTCCGCCCGGCCGTCAACCGCGACACCGGCGCCTTCACCTTCACCTGCCACGCCGGCGGCCGCCCGGTCGTCCGCTTCGCGGTGCCCGACGACGCGGTCAAGGCGGTCTTGCGCCTGCTCACCCGCGAGCTCGCCGAGTCCGAGGACGACGCGGTGGTGCCGATGCCGCTCCGGTCCCTCTTCCACGTCGGC
Source organism: uncultured Thermoanaerobaculia bacterium (assembly GCA_964560325.1). GTDB lineage: Bacteria > Acidobacteriota > Thermoanaerobaculia > Multivoradales > DATKCC01 > CAZLLV01. Next base: position 1,490 of record CAZLLV010000139.1, read on the forward strand.
CCCTCCACCCAGATGGAGGGCGACCCGAAGGTCGTGCGGCCGGCGATCGTCCAGCTCAAACGGTTCGGCGAGCGCCGCTACCTCGAGCGCGACGAGTCGCGGATCTTCCGCTACGGCCGCCTCCAGTACGTCCCGGAGCTCGAGGTCCTGACCGAGCTCGAAGAGCCGGGCAAGGAGCGCAAGTTCAAGACCCCGCTGCGCCTGCGCACCGAGCGGAGCCGGGTGCCGGCGTTCGCCGACGACACGCCGCCCGAGGCGGCGGGCGAGGTGTCGCCGGCCGACCTCGCGGGCACCGATCTGAAGATCTTCCGCGGCTTCGACCGGATCGAGATCCGGGCCGAGAAGGTGACGCTCGGCGACCGAGCCGGCGGCAACGGCCACGCCCAGGCGGAGAACGGCGACGTCGACGCCGACGAGGCCGAGGAGCGGAGCTGGTACTGGCTGTCGGTCCATTACGGCGCCGGCTCGGCGCGCGTCTCGCTCACCGATCTGCTCCGGGCGCGCAAGGAGGGACTGCCCTACCTGGAGGTGCCGGACGGCTGGATCGACCTCACCTCGGACGCGGTCGAAGCGGTCGAGGCGGTGTTCGACGACCGCGACCCGGCGGGGCCGCTCGGCCACCCGGCGGCGGGCGACCGCTTCCAGCTCGGCCTGCCCGACCTGCTGCGGCTCTACACCTCGACCGACCAGCCGCTGCCGCTCGAAGTCGAAGCCGACGGCGACGCGCGCGAGATCCTCGACCGGATGGTCCAGCTCCGGCCGGCGCAGCCGTACCGGCCGCCGCGCGCGCTGACCTCGAAGCTGCGCGACTACCAGGTGCACGGTACGAACTGGCTCCGGTTCCTGGCCGAAAACGGCCTCGGCGGCCTCCTGTGCGACGACATGGGGCTCGGCAAGACCCACCAGGCGATGGCGCTGATGGCGAGCCTCACCGAGCAGGACGGCGTGCCCGGGCCCTTCCTGGTCATCTGCCCCACGACCGTGCTGCCGCACTGGAAGGCGAAGCTCCGCGACCACGCCCCGGGCTTGCGCGCCGCGATCCACCACGGCCCGCAGCGCAACCTCGACGAGACCCTGAGGAAGGGCGACGTCATCCTCACCTCGTACGGCATCCTGCGCAACGACTCGATCGAGCTCGCGAGCGTGCCGTTCGCCGCCGTCATCTTCGACGAGATCCAGCACCTCAAGAACCGCGACACGGTGAGCTTCCGCGCCGCCACCGGGCTCGACGCGCACGTGCGGATCGGCCTCACCGGCACCCCGGTCGAGAACACCCTGACCGAGCTCAAGGCGCTCTTCGACCTGGTGCTGCCCGGCTACCTCGGGAGCGACGCGCGGTTCCTGCGCCGCTACGGCGAGACCGGCGAGGGAGAGGACGGGCTCGAGGGTCCGGACGACCGCGCCACGCGGCTCGAAGAGCTGCGCCGGATCATCTCGCCGTTCATCCTCCGCCGCACCAAGGCGGCGGTGCTCGACGAGCTGCCGGAGAAGATCGAGGACCTGCGGCTCTGCGCGCTGTCGGAGGACCAGATCAGCCTCTACCGGGAGGCGGTCGAAGGGCCGGGCGCGGCCGAGATCGTCGGCCGTCTGGAGTCGGGGACCGAGCCGGTGCCGTACATCCACGTCTTCGCGCTGCTCAACGTCCTCAAGCGGATCTGCGACCACCCGGCGCTCGCCCACGACGAGCTCGAGCGCGCCGGCGAGTACCGCTCCGGCAAGTGGGACCTCTTCCGCGAGCTCCTCGACGAGGCGCTCGACAACGGGCAGAAGGTGGTCATCTTCACGCAGTACCTCGGGATGGTCGACCTGATCGGCTGGCACCTCGAGGAGCTCGGCGTCGGCTACGTCACCCTCACCGGCGCCTCGCGCAACCGCGGCGACCTCGTCGACCGCTTCAACGAGGACCCCGACTGCCGGGTCTTCGTCGGCAGCCTCAAGGCGGGCGGCACCGGCATCGACCTGATCGGCGGCTCGGTGGTGATCCACTACGACCGCTGGTGGAACTCGGCGCGCGAGGACCAGGCGACCGACCGCGTCCACCGCATGGGCCAGCGGCGCGCCGTGCAGGTCTTCAAGCTGGTCACCGAGGGCACGCTCGAAGAGAAGATCCACTCGATCATCGAGCGGAAGCGCCGGCTCGCCGACGCGATCATCCAAGAGGACGATCCGAAGCTCTCGAAGCTCTTCACCCGCGAAGAGATCCTCGACCTCCTGCGGCCGGTGGGCCAGGAGGAGGCGACGGAGGCCGCCCCGGCCTGACGGACGCCGCGCCTCCGGCGGCGCGGCTCTTGCACGTTCGGCGGCCGTGGACCCGGCCGACCCCAGCACCCCGTCCCGACTGGACCCGGCGGAGCGCAAGCGCGCGCTCCAGCGCGGCCTCCTCGCCACGGCCGGAGCGCTCGTGCCGATCCTCCTGGCGGTCCTCTTCGTCGAGGCGGCGCAGCCCTTCCTGCTGATCTTCGCCGGCTTCTTGGCCGGCGTCTTCCTGCGACTGCCGACCGCCTGGCTGCGCGACCACACCCGCCTGCCCCACCGCGCCGCCTTCGGGATCGTCCTGCTGACCCTGATCGGAATCGCGGCGCTGGTCGGGGTGCTCGTCGCGCCACAGGTGGCGAACCAGGTCGAGCAGTTGGGCGAAGAGCTGCCGCGGGCGGCCGAGTCGCTGGTCGATCAACTCGAAGACGTAGAGGGGCTACGGTGGCTCCAGCAGCGCCTCCAGGCCCAGATGGAGCGGTCGGGCGACGCGTCGTGGCTGCGCCGGGCGCTCGGAGTCTTCTCGACCGCGGTCGGGGCGCTGACCGGCCTCCTGATCGTGATCTGGGCCGGCATCTACTTCGCCCTCCATCCCGCCCTCTACAAGCGCGGCCTCCTCGCCCTGGTGCCGAAGCGGCGGCAGGAGCGCGTGTCGGAGGTGCTCACGGAGACCGACCACACGCTCGGCCAGTGGATGCTCGGCAAGCTGGTGGCGATGGCGGTGGTCGGCGTGCTGACCTGGATCGGCCTGACGGCGCTCGGCATCCCGCTCGCGTTCGTCCTGTCGCTGATCGCCGCGATCCTGACCTTCATCCCCAACTTCGGCCCGATCGCGAGCACCCTCCCGCCGGCGCTCCTCGCTCTCGCCCAGTCGCCGATGAAGGCGCTCTGGGTGGTCCTCCTCTTCCTCGCCATCCAGGCGGTCGAGAGCTACCTGATCACCCCGTACATCCAGAAGCAGGCGATCGCCATGCCGCCGGCGCTGATCCTGATCTCCCAGGTGATCCTCGCCTCCCTCTTCGGCTTCCTCGGCCTCCTCGTCGCCACCCCCCTCGCCGCCGCCCTCATCGTCCTCGTCCGCGGCCTCTACGTCGAAGACGCACTCGGCAAGGACCCGGAGGCCGAGCCGAGCTAGACCTGAGCGGGGCGGGGGCTCTCGGACCGGGGGCGTCTCGGGCCGCGTGTCCACGACGTCAGAGGGGCGGGCGGGGGCGCCCTCTCCTTCTCCTGGGAGGAGGAGAGGGTCGGGGAGTAGGAGGAGGGATCGAGTCGATTGCCGAGGCGGGCGCCGATGCTCACACGGGGTCCGACAGCGCCCGCCGCCCCCCCCCGGACCGAGAGCCCCCGCCCCGCCCACCACCGAGCCTGAGGCCGCGACCTCTTCCGCCACTGCTACACTGCGCCGGCTCCGATGGCCGACCCGCAGCCCCATCCACGCCCCGACAGGCCGCGCCGAGCCGCCCCGCTCGCCGTCGTCTTCTTCACCGTCCTGCTCGACCTGCTCGGCTTCGGGATGGTCCTCCCGCTCCTCCCCTTCTACGCCCAGCAGTACGGCGCCAGCGCCTTCGGGGTCGCCCTCCTCTTCGCCTCGTTCAGCCTCGCGCAGTTCGTCTTCGCACCCCTCTGGGGTCGCCTCTCCGACCACACCGGCCGGCGGCCCGTGCTCCTCGGCTCGATCGCCGGCGCCGTCGCCGCCTACGCCCTCTTCGCCCTCGCCGACTCCTTCGCCGTCCTGCTGATCGCCCGCACCGCCTCCGGCATCGCCGCCGCCAACTACTCGATCGCCCAGGCGTACATCGCGGACACGACCGCCCCCGAGGAGCGCGCCAAGGGCATGGGCCTGCTCGGCGCGGCGTTCGGTCTCGGCTTCGTCCTGGGGCCGGTGCTCGGCGGCCTCGCCGGCCTCTTGGGCTACGCCGCCGTGCCGGCCGCCGCGGGCGTGCTCTCCCTGCTCAACCTGGTCCTCGCCTGGTTCCTGGTGCCCGAATCGCTCCCGCCCGAGCGCCGCCGCGGCGCCGAGGAGGGGCACGCCTGGGTCGGCCCCGAGGCGGTGCGCGACGCCGCCCGCGACCGCTCGGTCGCCGGCCTGATGGTGCTCTTCTTCCTCGTCATCCTCGCCTTCTCGAACATGGAGGCGACCCTCGGCCTGTTCGTCGAGAGCGAGTACGGCTGGGGCTTTTTCGAGACCGCCTGGCTCTTCACCTTCCTCGGCGTGGTGATGGTGATCGTCCAGGGCGGGATGCTCGGGATGTTGGTGCGGCGCTTCGGCGAGCGGCGGCTCGTCTTCACCGGGATCGCCGCCATGGCGCTCGGGCTCTTCCTGCTCCCGCTCGGCTCCGGCTTCGTCTTCCTCGGCGCGACGACCGGTCTGCTGGCGGTGGGCATGGGGCTCCAGAACCCGTCGGCGCTGGCGCTGATCAGCCGCCTCACCGACGAGCGGGCCCAGGGCGGCACGCTCGGCGTCGCTCGCTCGCTCGGTGCGCTCGCGCGCGGCATCGGGCCGCTCTGGGGTGGCTGGGCGTTCGGAGCGCTGGGACCGGAGTGGCCGTTCTGGTCGGCCGCCGCCCTGATGCTCGTCGCGCTGGCGCTCTCGGTGCCGGTGCTTCGGCGGGCACGGCCGGGCCGAGTCGGCTGACCGAACCGGGGAGATCGTCGTGCTGACGTCGGACTTCGACTTCGACCTGCCGGACGATCGGATCGCGCAGGAGCCGGCGCCCCGGGGCGAGAGCCGCCTGCTGGTGCTCGACGCGCCGCCGGGAGCGGAATCGCGGCATCGGCGTATCACCGACCTGCCGGAGTTGCTCCATCCCGGCGACCTGCTGGTGGTCAACGACACGCGGGTGATCCCGGCGCGGCTCTTCGGCCGGCGGCTGATCCCCCGGGTCGGAGGAGCGGAGGGCGGCGAGGCCGAGGAAGGCGGGCGGGTCGAGCTGCTGCTGGTCGAGCCGACCGGCGAGGCGCCGCACGAGTGGACGGCGCTCGCGCGGCCGGGGAAGAAGGCGCGGCCGGGGACGCGGTTGCGGTTCGGGGAGGAGCTCGAAGGCGAGGTGGTGGCGCGGCTGGGGGACGGCCGGCACCGGGTGCGGTTTTCCGAGGAGGTGGAGCCGCACCTCGATCGGCTCGGCCACGTGCCGCTGCCGCCGTACATCAAGCGGGAGGACCGCGCGGAGGATCGGGAGCGGTATCAGACGGTGTTCGCGGCGCGGCCGGGGGCGGTGGCGGCGCCGACGGCGGGTTTGCACTTCACGCCGGAGTTGCTCGGGCGGTTGGCGGAGCGGGGTGTGGAGGTGGCGCGGGTGACGCTGCACGTGGGGGTCGGGACGTTCAAGCCGGTGACGGCGGCGCTGGTGCACGAGCACGTGATGGACGAGGAGCGCTTCGAGGTGCCGGAGGCGACGGCGGCGGCGGTCGCCGAAACCCGGCGCCGGGGCGGGCGGATCGTAGCGGTGGGCACCACCACGGTGCGCACCCTCGAATCGGCGGCGGAGGAGGACGGGAGCGTCACCGCTGGCGCCGGCCGCACCGGCCTCTTCATCTACCCCGGCTACCGCTTCCGCGTGGTCGACGTGCTGTTGACGAACTTCCACCTCCCGCGGTCGACGCTGTTGATGATGGTGTCGGCGTTCGCGGGGCGCGAGCGGGTGCTGGCGGCGTACCGGGAGGCGGTCGAGGCGGGGTACCGGTTCTACTCGTACGGGGACGCGATGCTACTGACAAACCGCGTCCCTGCAGAAAACTCCGATACACGTTTCCCCTCCGGCCGATAAGGACCCTCGAGCGCAATACAGATTAATCCAGCCTCCTCCTCCTTTCATTTTCGGCGTACGAATCCCGTCAGACCCTCCAGCTTCGGAGCCTCAAACCGCCCATCATTTTTAATCAATTCAACCAACTCTGACCCATGGTCGACCGTTTCGCTACCACCCGACTTCATCCAATCTTGCAATATAAGAACTAGCTCAGAACGCTGCTGCTCATCGTCGCTCCTCTCCCATAAATGCGCAAACATGTGGCGCCAACTCTTAGACTGCCAGTTACCCGGCATATGGAGCCACTGCATCCCAACCTTGGCATGATCATGACGGCCTACAAGCTCCGACGACTTAACAAACGCGCTATACAGCTGGAACAAGAAAGACCAATCTTGCCGGAACCAGTTGGATTCTTTTGGAAGCCACAGCGAGAGCATACTTAAAAGCTGACGGACCTGAGGTTGAGGAAGGTTATCCAATCCAAGAAGTTTCTCTACAAAGCGAGACCAGAAACCCGTCTGTGCATTTCGTGTGTCACAGCACCAAGTCACGCTCTCTTCAATAAGATCTCTCTCTAACTTCCCCTCGTCGGCACCCGCGCAAAATCGTTTATACAATTGCCATATTCCTGAACCACCATGCGCTGCATCTTCTGAACTGGAGGGCTTGCTAGGTCGTTCACCGAGCGTAGATAAATACAGATCGCCCGCAGACGCACGGATACAAGCCTTCCATAGATTATCCTTAAGGATATCAGCTGGCTTTCCGATAGGCTGCTCTTTTAACCACCGACGCGCCACAGGAAAAAGCTCCTCGAGGTCGTCGCGACTCAGCAGATCGTCCTCCCGTGCAAGGCTGTTAAGCACAAAATCCACAGTACTCTTGTCCGAATACCGCAGAACCCAGTCTTTCGCCAATGGCGCGATGTCAGCTTTCGCCCACGCTGGAACGTCGCTTGATCGCAGAAGAGCACAGAACATTGGATTTGCCTCCTCCGTGCTACCGTAATCATCTAGCCATTGCATACTAAGATTTACAACATCCTGTCGCCCCTCTTCTTCCAATAGTTTTATATTCCTAACGAGCCCCGGCAAAACAAAGGCCGCATCAATATGCCTGGCAAACTCTCTGCACCATTCTAGTCCTGCATTGACCAGCGGAAGGCGGTCCTCACGCGGTACTCGCGAGCGTCGAAGCGTAGGTTCGATGACAAGTTTGGCTGGATGACTCAGGCCGTATTTTTGGCACCACAACGCAGATCGCCGATATGCGATAGGAAGAGCAGAACCGAGCTCTATCTCGGACCGAAGTAGCGCTCGGAGAACGTGAGCGGCTCGAAAATTGCCGCCAAAAACGGCTAGCCAATCCAACGCGACGTTCATGAAATCAGCACCTAGCTCGCCCATCCCTCGCTTCAGTCGCGGGAAGGACTTGCTCAAGACGTACATGGCTACAAACTCTCGCCGATTCCCCTTCGCCCAGTCGCTCGCCAAAGCCAATGCCCTATGGACCTCTGCGGGTTTTAGATCATCACGGCTCAATAGCGGATACAAAACAAAATACGCCCCCCGCATACGAGGATAGAACCCCACCCAACGCAGGGCCAGATCAACCAGCTTTCTTATTGTTACGTATCGCTCTACGCCGAAGGAGAAAGAAACTAAGGCCGGTCCCAATACGGCGCTCGCCTCTCTCGTGTTAAGATTGTCCTCAATCCAACGTAGAGAATCGTCCTGCAGAACAGTATCGTTACTTGGGAGATAGTTAATGGCGGCCTCCAGCACGTAACGGGCTGAAGCGGTGGAATCCGGAGATTCCAACCAGGGGCGTACTATACTCCCCCAGTATCGTCCAATAAGCTGATTCCATGGATCGATAGTAAGCAACGCACAGACGGCGTACGAAACTTCGACCGGGCTGGATTGTTTGAGCATCCAGACAAGATTGAGGCCCATGTCTGAAAGCCATCGCTCGAGTGCCCGATGATAACTTAGGCCAATTTCGCTTGAGGCCTCTTCGAGCGCTCTCGAAACTGAACGGGCAATCTGAACTAAGAACGCGGGTCTCTTCACACAAGCAGCATACATCGCAAGGAGGTACTCATCGTTAACCGTTCGGTGCATCCCATCGACAAGAACACCTCTCATAATTTCGTCACTTACGATGTCATGAGGTGCACGAACGCCATTCTTATCGGGCTCTAACCATCCCAAGGCGAGGAGAGTCTTAACTAGCGCCTTTGGGTCGTCGTCCTCCCATCCCAGAGCCTCAAGACCTGCCTGCATCATAGCCATAACATCTTCTCTCGATCCAGGGCAAGCCGCGAAAGCTAGTGCACTCCCAACCAGACTTCTCAACGCAGCGCCGCCCCTAGCCTCCTCATTCATTGCCTCGGCGAGGTCATCCCCTGAGAATCTTTGGGTAAGCCAGATCGTGAGATCTACAGGCCGTACGGACCGCCCATTGCTCCTAGTCCTGGGTGAAGGCGCTTTTCCGTATGCCGCTAGTAGTAGCGCGATTGCAGGCCGCAGTCCCGCCTCTCTCGATCGACTCTCAGAGACCCCACGGCTTCTCTTAAAGCTCCGCCATATCGAGGAGGAGACATCGTTGAAATATGTCGACGAAGGCTGTACGTCAACGACTACAAAGAGTTTTGTAAGATAGCCTCCAGGCCCAAGAACTCCCGACGGTCTAGAAGTGGCAAGCATTCTGACCATGATACCCATGGCTTCAGCTTGCTGAAGCACGTCTCGTTGCAAATCGGCAAGAACAGTTTCGATTCGGTCAAAATAGTCTACTGCAATCAACACGTTAGTTGTTGATGAGAGTATTACCTGCTGAATGCGTCCGAGATTCCCCCTATCGATCGTTTGATTTACATGTAGAACTCGACTGCCACCCCTCGCTGCAAGTGAGCATGTCTCAATCAAGATCCTACTCTTGCCCACTCCGGCGTTCCCTAGGAGCACGACGCCGAGGCCCCCGGATGGTGAAAAGAGAAGATCGAGTAGTGCCTCCGGTGACCATTCCGCTTCGCTCGGCGGCTTGACAAAGGGTAGATTCTCATGCTTCAGGTACTTTCTGATCTTTACCAAGCTTCGAAGATAAGCCTCGTGCCCTACCAAGGGTGTGTTATCCGCTACAAGCCAGTTGTCTCGAAGCCTCGGAAGAGTGTCTAGCCAAGCCTTCAAGTCGGTCCAATCAATGACCCGTACACTCTCTATTTGGCAATCCTCCGACGACAACAACTCATCAAAGAATTTCTTTTGGACTTCTTCAATTTCCTGCTTGATGCCCACCGGAATAGACAGCGTCGTGCAGAAGGCGTACGATCGTGCGCTACGCCAAGTGTAACCGAGGCGCTCAAACTCATTATCTTTTAGCTTGGCTATTTGTCTTGCATAGGATTTCCAGGCTCTGATGATGCGTGTCTTCGCCGACTCCGATCCTGGGCTTAAGTGCCTACATTGAACTATGGTCGGAGCGTCTAGGTTGGCAAAAGGAGTACGAGTCAGCCGAGATTGTATTAAGAGGTCTATTCCACCATCTTGCAGATTCGGATGAGAAAGTCTCACGCAGGAGTGAGCCGTTTCCTCCACAAGTGCGGCAGCGATCAGCTCCTGGAAGGCATACCCTCTTTGTGCCTCGGGCTCATACCCCACTTCGCTCGTGTTGAGATCAGAGTAGTTCGCCGGGAAGGTGCGCATCGCAATATCCTAAAATTTCAACCTTGATATGGGTAGACGGGCATGAGCGGACGACGAGCATCATCACAGGCACAGACAGTCTCGGTGCGAGTGCCCACCGAGGGAGGTGGGTATCACGAACGGTCTTCAGGCTGCCCATCGAGCCAGAATGCATTGCCGCACGTTGTACCTCGGAAGAGGTAATTGGGCTCTGGGCTGGGTCCTTACCGAATGGGCTCCGTACCCCTGCCAACAGATCCACCTACCTACTGAGTCAAGCATTGGTTACCCACTATACCGGTCAGGATGAGCGCCGCACAAATCCTAGACCACTGATGCCGTCGGCCGGCATGACCCAGCGTTAGCTGGCCGCTCGGAGCGGGGTGCCGCAGGCGACGATCGCGCGGATCGATCGGGGCGGTCGGAGCCTGGCTTCGCGATAGTCCAGCGGCTGCTCCGGGAGCTCGGTCAGCACCTCGAGTTGGCGGGCGCGGGTGTCGACCGAAGCCTGATCCGGGAGATGCTGAAGCTGTCGCCGCGGGAGCGGGCCGAGCGTGCGGCCGAGGAGGCGCGGCATTTGGCCGAGATCGAGGAGGCCGGCGGCCCTCCGCGCCAGGGCTTATAATCGGCCCATGGCCGCTCCGATCCTCCCCCTGCCGCTCGACGCGAAGCCGGAGCCCGATCCCGTGATCGAAGTGTACAAGGCCGACGTCGACCGCACGCTGCTGCGCGAGAGCCTGAAGAAGAGCCCGCAGCAGCGCCTGGAGGATCTGCAGCGGCTCCACGACTTCGCCGCCGAGCTCCACCGCGCCGGGCGCCGTCTCCGAGAGGCATGACCGACTTCCGCGGCCTCTTGGACACCCTCGTGAGCGGGGGTGTCGATGTCGTTCTCATCGGCGGCGGCGCTGCGACCATTCACCAATCTACTCTCGAAGGCCTCATCGCCGTCAAGAGAGCCGCCGGCCGGCCGAAGGACTTCGAAGCGGTCGCCGAGCTCGAGGCATTGCACGAAGAGCGCGACCGCGCTCCGGATCGAGACGAGAGATGACGAAGAGCGACGAGCGCACCACCCCACCGCCCGAGAAGACCGATTTCCTGCGCGAGATCGTGGCCGAGGATCTGGCTTCGGGGCGGCATGACCGGGTCGGGACGCGCTTTCCGCCCGAGCCGAACGGGTTCCTGCACATCGGGCATGCGAAGTCGATCTGCCTGAACTTCGGCGTCGCGCGGGAGAACGGCGGCACGTGCAACCTGCGCTTCGACGACTCGAACCCGCTGACCGAGAAGGTCGAGTACACCGAGTCGATCGAGCGTGACATCCGCTGGCTCGGGTTCGAGTGGGACCGGCTGTGCCACGCCTCGGACTACTTCGACGCCCTCTACGAGCGCGCCGAGGTGCTGGTGCGGAAGGGGCTCGCCTACGTCGACAGCTCGTCCGAGGAGGAGATCCGCGAGCTGCGCGGCACGGTGACCGAGCCGGGGCGGCCGAGCCCGTACCGCAGCCGCTCGGTCGAGGAGAACCTCGACCTGCTGCGCCGGATGAGGGCGGGGGAGTTCCCGGACGGGGCGCACGTGCTGCGCGCCAAGATCGACCTCGCGGCGCCGAACATGAAGATGCGCGACCCGCTCCTCTACCGCATCCGCCACGCCCACCACTACCGCACCGGCGACGCGTGGTCCATCTACCCGCTTTACGACTTCACCCACGGCCTGTCCGACTCGATCGAGCGCATCACCCACTCGTTCTGCACCCTCGAGTTCGAGAACAACCGGGAGATCTACGACTGGCTGCTGGAGGCGGTCGACGAGCCGGAGCCGCGGCCACGGCAGATCGAGTTCGCCCGGCTCAACCTGTCGTACACCGTGCTCTCGAAGCGGCGCCTGCTGGCGCTGGTCGAGGAAGGGCGGGTCGACGGCTGGGACGATCCGCGCATGCCGACGCTCTCGGCGCTGCGCCGGCGCGGCGTGCCGCCGGAGGCGATCCGCGACTTCTGCGAGCGGATCGGCGTCGCGCGCGCCGACAACGTGGCCGACGTGGCGCTCCTCGAACACTCGATCCGCGACGCGCTGAACACCGAAGCGCCGCGGGTGCTCTGCGTGCTGCGGCCGCTCGAGCTGGTGATCGAGAACTATCCCGAGCACGAATCGGAAGAGCTGGAGGCGCCCTACTTCCCGCACGACGTCGGCAAGCCGGGCTCGCGGACGCTCCCCTTCTCCCGCCGGCTCTGGATCGAGCGCGACGACTTCGCCGAGGAGCCGCCGAAGGGGTTTCACCGCCTCGCCCCGGGGCGCGAGGTGCGCCTGCGCTACGGCTACTTCGTCCGCTGCACCGGCGTCGAGAAGGACCCGGCGACCGGCGAGGTGACCCGCGTCCTCTGCACCTACGATCCGGAGACGCGAGGCGGCGCGGCGCCCGACGGGCGCAAGCCGAAAGGGACGATCCACTGGGCTTCGGCCGAGCATGCGCGCGACGTGGAGGTGCGGCTCTACGACCGGCTGTTCACCGTGCCCCGGCCGGGCGCGGACGGAGTCGATTACCGCGAGCACCTGAACCCGGAGTCGCTCGTGACGCTCACCGGCTGCAAGCTGGAGCCGGCGGCGGCGCCCGGGAGGTCGATCGAGGCGAGTGAGCCGGAGACCCGGTTCCAGTTCGAGCGCCAGGGCTACTTCGCTCTCGATCCTACGGCCTCGACTCCCGACCACCCGGTCTTCAACCGGGTCGTCACCCTGCGCGATACCTGGGGCAAGCTCAGCGAGCGGACCGAGCGGACGGAGCCGGTCGAGAAGCGCGAGGTGCCGCGGCGGGCGGAGGAGGCGCCGCGCGATCCGCGGGCCGGGCTCGACGGCGAGGCGCTCGCCCGCTTCGACCGCTACGCCGGCGCGGCCGGGCTCGGCGCCGAGGAGGCGCGGGCGCTCGCCGACGACTCGGCGCGCGCGGCGCTCTTCGATCAGGCGGTGGCAGCGGGCGGGACGGATGCGCGCGCGGTCGCCAACTGGATCGTCCACGAGCTGCCGCGCGCGGTGCAGGAGATGCCGCGGGGCGAGGGGGAGCACCCGCTCGACGAGCGCTCGCTCGACGCGCTGCCGTTCGGCGGCCGGGAGATCGCCGCCCTCGCCGCCCTGGTCGAGGAGGGGACGCTCTCGTCGTCGCTCGGGCGCGAGGTGCTGGCCGAGATGGTCGCCGGGGGCGGCAGCCCGGGGGAGATCGTGAAGCGGCGCGGCCTCGAGCAGGTGAGCGACGAGGCGGAGCTCGCGGCGGTGGTCGACCGGGTGTTCGCCGAGCACCCGGAGGAGGCGGAGCGCTTCCGCGGCGGCGAGGCGAGGCTGCGCGGCTTCTTCGTCGGCCGGGTGATGCAGGCGACCGGCGGCAAGGCGAACCCGCAGACGGTGCAGAAACTGTTGGGTACTCGCGCCGGTTAGCGGCGGTCGCGGTCGCGGACGCCGAAGACGAGCGGCACGCAGAAGAAGACCGCGCCCACGCCGAGGGCGTAGAGCGGCACGCCCGGGGCCGCGGCCTGGGTCTCGACCGGGGCCATGGCGCGGAGCAGCGCCGGCACGCCTTGCGGGCCCATCAGCCAGAGGGCGGCGGCGCGCTTGCCGTGCTCCTTCGGCAGGCGCCGGCGGCGCTGGACGTAGACGTTGCCGGAGAGCCAGCCGAGGACGGCGGCGACGGCGTAGATCTGGTAGAGGGAGAGGTCGAGTCCGGCGGAGACGCCGACCAGGCCGAGGTTGTGGAGGACCGCCGCCAGCCAGCAGGCGAAGAAGAGGCCGAAGAGCGGGAGCTCAAGCTTCGTCAGCGTCCGGCCTCCAGCGCAGGATCGGGTTGCGGGCGGCGCGGGCTTCGTCGCAGCGGCGCACCGGGGTCGTGTACGGCGCGCCCTTGACCAGCTCCGGCTCCTCCTCCGCCTCGCGCGCGATCGCCTCCATCGCCTCCACGAAATCGTCGAGCTCGCGGCGGCCGACCGTCTCGGTCGGCTCGATCATCAGCGCGCCGGAGACGATCAGCGGGAAGTAGATCGTCGGCGGGTGGTAGCCGTAGTCCATCAGCCGCTTGGCGATGTCGAGGGTCGAGACGCCGTGCGCGTGCTGGACCTTGTCCGTGAAAACGACCTCGTGCATCGACGGCGACTCGTACGGCAGGTGGTAGGTGCCGCGCAGGCGCTTCCTCAGGTAGTTGGCGTTCAGCACCGCGTTCTCCGCCACCTGCGCGAGCCCCTGCCCGCCCATGCTCAGGATGTAGGTCAGCGCCCGTACCAGCATCCCGAACTGGCCGTGGAACGAGCGGATGCGGCCGATCGAGTGTGGCCGGTCGAAGTCGAGCCGGAAGCCGTCGCCCTCCTTCTCTACGGTCGGCACCGGCAGGAAGGGGACCAGCTCCTCGCCCACCGCCACCGGTCCCGAGCCCGGCCCACCGCCCCCGTGGGGGGTGGTGAAGGTCTTGTGGAGGTTCATGTGGAGGACGTCGATCCCCATATCGCCGGGCCGCGCCTTGCCCACGAAGGCGTTGAAGTTGGCGCCGTCGCAGTAGAGCAGGCCGCCCTTGCCGTGGACCACCTCGGCGATCTGGCGGATCTGGTTCTCGAACACGCCCAGGGTGTTGGGCACCGTCAGCATCAGCGCCGCAACCTCCTCGGTCATCTCGCGCTCGAGGTCGGCCAGGTCGAGGGTGCCGCGCTCGTTCGACAAGAGCTCCTTGACCTCGAAGCCGGCGAACCGGGCCGAG
>CAZLLV010000140.1:0-6363 GCA_964560325.1 uncultured Thermoanaerobaculia bacterium
CCACTCGGGCAGGTGGCGTCCGAGGTCCCGGCGCAGCGCCCCGGCGGTCGGCCGCGCACCCTTCGCCGGCACCACCCACGCCGCCAGCACCCCCTCGGCGCCGGGCCGTGCGCGGGCGGCGACGACGGCGTCGAGGACGTCGGGGCGACGGCGGAGCAGCGCCTCGATCTCGCCCGGCTCCACCCGCACGCCCCGGACCTTGACCTGCTGGTCGCTGCGCCCCAGGAGCTGCAAACGCCCGTCGGCCAGGCGGCGCGCGAGATCGCCGGGCCGGTAGAGGCGCTCGCCGGCGCGGCCGGACCAGGGGTCGGGCACGAAGCGCTCGGCGGTGGCCGCCGGGTGGCGCACGTACCCCCGGCCGACGGTCGGTCCGGAGACGTGGATCTCCCCGGCGACGCCGATCGGCACGGGGCGCAGGTGCCGGTCGAGGACGTGGAGCGCGATCCCGGGCAGGGGCGGCCCGATCGTGCCGGCGGCGGTGGCAGGGGACGGCACGGCCGGGATCGGCCGGACCGCCACGATGCCGGCGGTCTCGGTCTGCCCGAACATGTCGACCAGCTCCGACCGGCCGCCGGTCGCCCGGCGCCAGCGCTCCGGGACCTCCGGGGCCAGGGGCTCGCTCGCGGAGAGCGCCAGGCGCAGCCGGTGGTCGAGCAGGCTGCTTCGTTCGGCCGGCTCCGCCTGGTCGAGCGCATCGAGCAGCGCCCGCCAGTAAGAGGGCACCAGGTCGCAGACGGTCACCCCCCGGTCGCGCATCAACCGGAGCAGCCGCACCGGATCGGCGATGTCGTCGCGGCTCGCGAGCACCACGGTCGCCCCGACCCCGAGGGGGAGGAGGAGCTGGCGCACCGACGACGAGAAGGAGAACGAGGCCGTGTGGAGGTAGGTGTCGTCGGCACCGACGCCGAGGCGGGGGGCGAGAGCGTCGACGTAGGAGAGGAGCGATCCGTGGGAGATCACCACCCCCTTCGGCGTCCCGGTGGACCCGGAGGTGAAGATGACGTACGCCGCCGCGGCCCCCGGCGGCTCCAGCCGCGGCCCGCTCCGCCCGTCCGCCGCCGCGTCGGAGGCCTCCGTCGGCTCCGCCGCCAGCTCGAAGATCGCGGTGCGCGGTGCCCCGAGCGCCCCGACCTCGGCAGCGAGGTGGGGAGCGGCGAGCACCAGCCCCACGCCGCTGTCCGCGCACATGAAGGCCAGCCGCTCGCGCGGGTAGGCCGGGTCGAGCGCCAGGTAGGGGCGGCCGGCGAAGAACGCGGCGAGAACCGCCACCGGCATCTCCAGGGTGCGGTCGAAGAACAGGCCCACCGGGGAGCGCTCGTCCGGGCCGGCCAGGTCCCGGAGGCTCGCCGCCAGCGCCCGGGCGTGCGCGATCAGCTCGCCGTAGCCGAGGGTGCGGTCGCCGCAGACCACCGCCGGCCGCTCCGCGCTGTCGGCGGCGCGGCCGAGGATCGGGTCGAGGATCGACGTCGCGGCCGTCCGCTCGCGATCGGGCCGATCGGGCCAATCTTGTCGATCGGGCCCGCTCCGGGCGCCGCTCCACTCGATCACCGCCTGGTGCCGCTCGGCCGCGCTCAGCCAGGGCATGGTGGAGACCGGCCGCTCGCCGCTCTCCACCATGCCGGCGAGCAGGACGACGAGGTGGCGCGCCATCCGCTCGACGGTCGTCGGGTCGAAGAGGTCGGCGTCGTAGCGCAGGCTGCCGTCGAGCCGGCCGTCGCCCAGGTCGGTCACCGACAGCGTGAGGTCGAAGTGGGCCGGCGGGCTCGCGATCTCGAAGCGTTCGAGGACCAGCCCGCCGAAGCGCAGCTCCGGCATGGGCGCGTTGTGGAGGACGCACAGGACCTGGAACAGGGGGTTGCGCCCCAGGTCGCGCTCCGGCGCCAGCTCCTCGACCAGCTTCTCGAACGGGAGGTCCTGGTGGGCGTAGGCGTCGAGCGTCGTCTCGCGCACCCGCGCCACCAGCTCGTCGACCGTCGGCGCACCGGCGAGGCCGGTCCGCAGCACCAGGGTGTTGGCGAAGAAGCCGATCAGGTCCTCGACCTCGACCCGGGTGCGGTTGGCGATCGGCGAGCCGACCACCACGTCGTCGGTGTCGGCGAGCCGTGCCAGCAGGGCGACGAACGCCGCCTGCAGCACCATGAAGAGCGTCACGCCCCGCTCGCGACCGAAGGCCTCGACGCGGGTCGCGAGGTCCGGCGGCAGGGGGACCCGCCGGTGCCCGCCGCGGTGGCTCGGCACCCGCGGGCGGGGGCGGTCGTAGGGCAGCTCGAGGGCCGGCGGCGCCCCCTCCAGGCGGCGGCGCCAGTGGTCGAGCTGCGCGGCCAGGACGTCGCCCCGCAGCCACTCGCGCTGCCAGACGGCGAAGTCGGCGTACTGGACCGGCAGCGGGGGCAGCGGCGCCTCGTCACCGTAGCTCGCCACCAGCTCGCGCACCAGCACGCCCATCGACCAGCCGTCGGAGATCACGTGGTGCATGGCGAGCAGCACGACGTGGTGCTCGGCGGACAGGCGCAGGACCTGGAAGCGCACCAGCGGACCGCGCTCGAGATCGAACGGGCGGCGGCCCTCTGCCGTCGCGAGACGCCGGGCTTGCGCCGCCGCGCGCGCCGGCGGCAGGCCGCCGAGGTCGGTGACCGGCAGGGCGACCGGCTCCGGCTCCGCCACCCGCTGCCAGGGCTCCCCGCCAGCGGCCGGGAAGGTCGTGCGCAGCGCCTCCTGGCGCGCGACCACGCCGTCGAGGGCGGCGGCGAGGGCCGGCAGGTCGAGCGGACCGCGCAGGGCGACCGGCATGGTGACGTTGTAGAACGGGTTGCCGGGCGCGAGCTGGTCGAGGAACCAGAGGCGCTGCTGGGCGAACGACAGCGGCGGCCGCTCGACCTCGGCGCCCGCCTCGGCGCGCTCGCTCCGGGGCACGAGGGGCGGCGGAGCCGGGCCGCTCTCGGCCTGCATGGCGCTGCGTACCCGGGCGGCGACGCGGACCGGCGTCGGATGGTCGAACAGCTCGCGCAGCGCGAGCTCCACGCCGAACGCCTCGCGCAGGCGCGAGGCCAGGCGGGTGGCGAGGAGGGAGTGGCCGCCGAGGTCGAAGAAGTCGTCCCGCGGACCGACCCGCTCGACCCCCAGGAGGGAGCCGAAGACGTCGGCGACCAGGGCGACGATCGGATCGGCGAGCTGCTCCGGCGCGGCGTCGGCCGGGCGCTCGGGCGGCCCAGGCAGAGCGCTCCGGTCGAGCTTGCCGTGGGCGGTCAGCGGCAGCTCGGCCAGCGACACGAACGCCGCCGGCACCATGTAGTCCGGCAGCCGCGCCGCCAGGAGATCGCGCAGCTCCCGCGCGGCCGGGCCGGCGCCCTCGCGGGGCACGACGTAGGCCACCAGCCGTGGCTCGCCCGGCGGATTGTGGCGTAGCGCCACCACGGCCTCGGCCACCCCGGGGTGGGTGCCGAGCACGGCCGCGATCTCCCCCGGCTCGATGCGGAAGCCGCGCAGCTTGATCTGCTGATCCCGCCGGCCCAGGAACTCGATCTCGCCGTCGCCCCGCTGGCGCACCAGGTCGCCGGTGCGGTAGAGGCGCGAGCCGGCGGCGGCGCCTCCGCGGCCGGCCTCGGGGTCGGGCACGAACCAGGCGGCGGTCCGGCGCGCGTCCCCCCGGTAACCCCGGGCGAGGCCGCCGCCGCCCAGGCAGAGCTCGCCGGCGACGTGCGGCGGCACCGGCCGCAGCGCCGGATCGAGCACCCGCACCCGGGCCCCGGCGATCGGCCGGCCGAGGGTGGGCGCCGAGGCGCCCGGCCGGCCCGGCTCCACCGCCCCGCCCGTCGCCACCACCGCTCCCTCCGTCGGCCCGTAGTGATTGATCAGAGGGAACGGCAGGCTCGCCTCCGGCCGGCGGGTCAGGCGGTCTCCGCCGGTCAGCAGGGCGCGCAGCGAGCCCGCGGCGGCCCGAGCGGAAACCGCCGCCGGGTCGTCGCCACCGGCCCAGCCGGTGGCGAGCGCCGCCTCGGCGACCGGCGTCGGCAGGAAGGCGAGATCGACCCGCAGGGCGGCGAGCCACGCCGGAATCCGTTCCGGTGCGCGGCGCGCCTCCTCGTCGGCGACGACCAGCGTCGCTCCGGCCGCGAGCGCCGGCCACAGCTCCCAGACCGAGGCATCGAAACCGATGCCGGCGAACTGGCTCGCCCGGTCGCCGGGGCCGGGGCCGTAGGCCGCGAGGTGCCAGTCGACCAGGTTCGCGAGCGCCGCGTGGGAGACCTGGACGCCCTTCGGGACGCCGGTCGAGCCGGAGGTGTAGATGACGTAGGCGAGACTGGCCGGGTCGATCTCCGGGAGGGCGGTGGGGGCGGCCGCCTCCGGCGGCTCGCCCGGCGCCTGCGGCCCGGGCATCGCGACCGCTCCTGCGTCGGCGATCATCAGGCGGCGGCGCTCGGCCGGAAGCGCCGGGTCGATCGGCAGGTAGGCGGCCCCGACCCACCACGCGGCGAGCATCGAGGCGACCATCTCGGGTCCGCGCTCGAGCTCCACCGCCACCACCGTCTCCGGACCGGCGCCGGCTTCGCGGAGGCGGCCGGCGAGGGCGGCGGCGGCCTCCGCGAGCCGGGCGCGAGTCCAGGTCTCCGGCGGCCTGCCCGCGCGCTCGACCGCCGGCGCGTCGGGGCTCTCCTGCAACCGGCGGGCGAGGCGTAGCGGTACCGGGAGCCCGGCTTCCGCGGCCGGTCCCCGCCTCGCGGCGGCCACCCGCGAAGCGCTTCCCTGCGCCCACTCGTGGACCACCTGGTGGCGCACCGGGGCGGGCAAGAGCGGCAGCTCCCCGACGGGGCGCTCGGGCGCCTCCGCCACGCCCGCGAGCAGGGTGGTCAGGGCGTCGAGGTGGCGCTGCGCGGTCGACGGATCGAGCAGGTCGCGGTTGTACTCGAGGACGGCGTCCACCCGCTCGCCCCGGTCGATCAGGACGAGAAGGAGGTCGAACTTCGCCACCGCGTGGACCGGCTCGCCCGGCCCCACGTCGAGCCCGGGCAGGGCCGGCGGCGCGCTCCCCTCGACCACCTGTAGGCAGACCTGGAAGAGCGGGTGGCGGGAGAGATCGCGCTCGGGGGCGAGCTCCTCGACCAGGCGCTCGAACGGCAGCTCCTGGTGGTCGAAGGCGCCCAGCGCGCTCTCCCGGACCTGCTCCAGCAGAGCGGTGAACGGCTCCTCGGGCAGCGGCCGCAGGCGCAGCGCGAGCAGGTTGACGAAGAAGCCGATCAGCGGCTCGAGCTCGCGGCGGGTGCGACCGGCGATCGGCGCGCCGATCACCAGGTCGGTCTGGCCGGCGAGACGACCGGCGAGGGCGCCGAACGCCGCCAGCGCGACCATGAACAGGGTCGATCCGGCGCGCGTGCCGAGCCGGCGCAGACCGGCCACCACCGGCGCCGGTACCTCGGCCTGCCGGAAGGCGCCCCGGTGGCTCTGCACCGGAGGCCGCGGCCGGTCGGTCGGGAGCTCGGTGACCGGAGCGCCGGCCAGGCGCTCCCGCCACCACGCGAGCTCGGCCTCCAGCCGGTCGCCGGCGAGCCAGGAGCGCTGCCAGGCCGCGAAGTCGGCGTACTGCACCGGCAGCTCCAGAAGCGCGTTCGCTGCCCGACCGGCGCCCGGGTGCCGGGCCGCCCCGTAGAGCGCAGCCAGCTCCCGCTTGACGATCGGCAGCGACCAGCCGTCGATCACCGCGTGGTGGGCGGCGAGGAGCAGCAGGTGGCGGGCCGGTCCGGACGCCCGGCGGCGGAGCAGCAGAGGCCGGACCAGCGGGCCGCGGGCGAGGTCGAACGGCCGCTCCACCCAGCGGTGGACGAGGCGGCGGGTCTCGTCCACCGCCGCCGTCCCGGCCGCGGCTTCGAGGCCGGAGAGGTCGACCACCGGCAGCCGCGGCGGTGGCGGCGGCGCGATCACCTGGATCGGCCGGCCGCCGATCTCCGGGAAGCGGGTGCGCAGCACCTCGTGGCGGGTCACGATCCCGCTCAGGGCGGCCGCCAGGGCGGGAAGGTCGAGGCCCCCCTCCAGGCCGAGCTGCATCTGCTCGTTGTAGAGCGGGCTCTCGGGGTGGAGCCGGTGGAGGAACCAGAGGCGTTCCTGGGCGAAGGAGAGGGGGAGGCTCCGGTCGCGGGAGACGGGTGCGATCGGGGTTTCGGCACCCGGTCCGCCGGCGGCGTCCTGCTCCAGGCGTGCGGCGAGGCCGGCGACGGTGGGCTCCTCGAACAGGGTGCGCAGCGCCACGGCGGTGCCGAACGCCTCGCCCAGGCGGGCGACCGCCTGGGTGGCGAGGAGGGAGTGGCCGCCGAGGGCGAAGAAGTCGTCGTCGGGTCCGGGGCGGCCGGTGCCGAGCAGCTCGGCGAAGAC
>CAZLLV010000141.1:0-3902 GCA_964560325.1 uncultured Thermoanaerobaculia bacterium
TAACCGGGGCGCCTCGGGCGGCCCCCCCGACACTCCGGAAACGGACACTCCGAAGGAGGAGCCATGCGTCGAACGACCGCTCTGCTGCTGATCCTCGCCTTCGCCGCCGCAGGGTGCACGGCCCACCGCGAAGCCGGCACCGGCGACGTCGCCTTCCGGCTGGTATGGGACGGCGAGTCCGACCTCGATCTGGTGGTCGAAGACCCGGCGAGCGGGTGCATCTTCTACGGCCAGCGCGCCTCCGAGCTGGGCGGCATCCTCGACGTCGACTGCAACGCCGGCACCGAGAGGCTCTGCGAGCACCCGATCGAGAACGTCTTCTGGCCGGTCGGCACCGCACCCCCGGGCCGCTACCGCTTCTGGGTCCACACCCACGCGCTCTTCCCGGCCGAAGCACCGCTCCCCTTCGAGATCCAGCTCCTCTCCGGCACCGACGTCGCCTGGCGCCACGCCGGCGAGGTGGTCGCGCACGAACAGCTCTTCGGCCCCTTCGTCCACGACTACCCCGGCGGCGGCGTCGCCCTGGAACCCACCCCGGACGGCCCGCCCACCGGCTGCGCCGGCCTCTTCAGCGGGGCCATGCTCTTCCTCCCGCCGCCGGAGGGCTCGCCGCCGCCGGGTTGACAGATCTAAGATTCGATTTTATTTTTGTCAGGTGACCCGCTACGTCTTGAGACTCCTCGCTGGCCCTCTCTCGCAGGCCCGCGCCACTTTCCCGGCGGTCCTCGTCACCGGACCGCGCCAGTCGGGCAAGACCACTCTGCTCCGCGAAGAGCTCACGGACGAGGCCGGTTACGTCACCTTCGACGATCCCCTGGAGCGCGACTTCGCGCGGTCCGATCCGCAGGGCTTCCTCGACCGCTTCGACGACCGCCCGGCGATTCTCGACGAGGTCCAGTACGTCCCCGAGATCTTCCAGTACCTGAAGATCCGCATCGACCGGAACCGGGAAGCGCGAGGCCGCTGGCTGCTCACCGGATCTCAGCACTTCGGGCTGATGGCGAGCGTGACCGAGTCGCTGGCCGGTCGGGTGGCGATCCTGGAGCTCCTGCCGCTCTCGGTCGCCGAGATCCCGGTCGAGGCTCGCGGCGGCGCCGAGCGGGCGGTCTGGCTCGGCGGCTACCCGGAGCCCAGGCTGCGGCCGGAAGTGCGGGACCTCTGGATGAGCTCCTACATCCGGACCTACGTCGAACGAGACGTCCGGCAGCTCCACAACGTCCAGGACCTGCGCGCCTTCGAGACGTTCGTCTCCCTCTCGGCGAGCCGCCACGGCCAGGAGATCAACATGGCGTCGCTCTCTCGCGAGTCGGGAATCTCCCAGCCGACGATCAAGAGCTGGCTCGGTGCCCTCGAAGCGGCGTACCTGGTCCACCTGCTGCCGCCCTACTTCGAGAACTTCGGCAAGCGGCTCGTACGCTCCCCCAAGATCTACTTCCTGGACCCGGCGCTCGCGTGCACCCTGACCCGCCAGCCGAGCGCCGAGGCCGCGCTCGCGGGAGCGATGGGCGGCGCGCTCTTCGAAGGGCTGGTGGTGACCGAGGCGGTGAAGTGCTTCGCGAACGCGGGGCGCCGGCCGGAGCTCTACTTCTGGCGCTCCCACGACGGGCTCGAGGTCGATCTGCTGCTGCCGACCTCCGACGGGCTGGTGCCGATCGAGATCAAGTCGACCGCCACGCCGACCGCGCGCCACGCCGCCGTCCTCGACCGCTTCCGTCACGCCGCCGGCGACTCGGCGGCGCGCGAGGGGCTGCTCGTCTGCCGGACGAAGGAGCGGCGGCCGCTGCCGGGGGGGCACCTCGCGCTGCCCTGGGACGAGCTGCCCGCGTGGATCGCCGAGCGCCTGAGCCTCTGAGGCCGCTCGGCGGCCGCTACCCGAACCGGCCGGTGATGTACTCCTCGGTCTGCTTCTTGGCCGGGTTGATGAAGAGCTTTTCGGTCTCGCCGTACTCGATCAGCTCGCCGAGGTAGAGGAAGGCGGTGTAGTCGGAGACGCGGGAGGCCTGCTGCATGTTGTGGGTCACGATCACCTGCGTGTACTGGCTCTTCAGGTCCTGCATCAGCTCCTCGATGCGCGCGGTGGCGACCGGGTCGAGGGCGGAGCAGGGCTCGTCGAGCAGGATCACCTCCGGCTCGATCGCGATCGCGCGGGCGATGCAGAGGCGCTGCTGCTGACCGCCGGAGAGGTCGAGGGCGGATTCGTCGAGCCGGTCCTTGACCTCGTTCCAGAGCGCCGCGTTCCGGAGCGAGTGCTCCACGATCTCGTCGAGATCCCGTTTCTTCTTGATGCCCTGGATGCGCGGGCCGTAGGCGACGTTTTCGTAGATCGACTTGGGGAACGGGTTCGATTTCTGGAACACCATCCCGATCCGCTTGCGCAGCAGATTGATGTCGATCCGCGGGTCGTAGACCGACTCGCCCTCGAAGCGAAGGTCGCCCTCGATGCGCACGCCGTCGATCAGGTCGTTGAGGCGGTTGATGCAGCGCAGCAGGGTCGACTTGCCGCAGCCGGACGGTCCGATGAACGCGGTGATCCGCTTCTCCGGGACGGCGATCGAGATGTCGTGGAGCGCCTGCTTCTCGCCGTACCAGAGCGACAGCCGGTCGACCTCCAGGATCGGGTCCACGATCCCCGGGTCGAGCGCATGGTCGCGGCGAGCGGTGGCGGCTTCGATCATGGCGATTCCTAGACGGAGGAGCCGGCGTACTTCCGGCGCAGGTGGTTGCGCAGGGCGATCGCCAGCAGGTTCATGAGGACGACGAGCACGATCAAGAGCAGCGCGGTGGCGAAGACCAGCGGCTTGGCGGCTTCCACGTTCGGGCTCTGGAACCCGACGTCGTAGATGTGGAAGCCGAGGTGCATGAACTTGCGCTCCGGGTGGATGAACGGGAAGTTGTCGTCGATCGGCAGCGTCGGCGCGAGCTTCACCATGCCGACGATCATCAGCGGCGCCACCTCGCCGGCGGCGCGCGCCATCGCCAGGATCATGCCGGTGAGGATACCCGGCGCGGCGGCCGGGATCACCACCCGCCAGAGCGTCTCGAGCTTGGTGGCGCCGAGGGCGAGCGAGCCTTCGCGGACGATACGCGGCACCGCCGCGAGCCCCTCCTCGGCCGCCACGATCACCACCGGCACGGTGAGGAGAGCGAGCGTCAGCGAGGCCCAGAGGATGCCGCCGGTGCCGTAGGTCGGCGTCGGCAGCGCCTCCGGGTAGAAGATCCGGTCGATCGAGCCGCCGATCAGGTAGACGAAGAAGCCGAGCCCGAAGACGCCGAAGACGATCGACGGCACGCCGGCCAGGTTGTTGACCGCGATCCGCACGATCCGCACGAGCGGCCCCTGCGTGGCGTACTCGCGCAGGTAGAGGGCGGCGAGGACGCCGAGCGGCGCCACCGCGAAGCTCATCAGGAAGACCATCATCACGGTGCCGAAGATGGCCGGGAAGATGCCGCCCTCGGTGTTCGACTCGCGCGGGTCCTCGGACAGGAACTCCCAGACGCGCGACAGGTAGAGCTGCCCCTTGCCGAGCAAGCCGATCGCGTTCGGCCGGACGGCGCGCACGATCTCGCCGACCGCCACCGCGCGCGTCGCGCCGCCGGCGGTGGTCATCAGCAGCTCCTCCTCGAGGAGCGCATCGCGGCGCCGGAAGAGCTCGGACGCGAGCTCTTCGTAGGCCGACTGGAGCTCGGCCTCCTCCTCCGCGATCGCGGCGAGCCGGCGGGCCTCCTCCGGCGCGGCGAGCTCGTCGAGCGCGACCTCCCGCCGCTCGAGCCCGGCGAGCTCCGCCTCGATCGCCCCCTTCCGCCGCGCCTCCTCCGCGGGCGCCAGCTCGGCGAGTTCCACCCCCCGCGCCTCGAGCCGCAGCCGCTCGATCCGGTAGTTGACGTCCGAGATCTCCTCCTCG
>CAZLLV010000142.1:0-26633 GCA_964560325.1 uncultured Thermoanaerobaculia bacterium
CGCGAACCCTCCCGCCCCAAGCCCAACGGCGGACCCCACCACCACCCCGGGCACCCCCACCGCCCGACCCCCCGACACCAACACCGTCGCCTCCCCCACCCCCTAGCAGGGGAAGAAGGCGTCGCGGCGGAAGCCAGCGCCGCCGAAGGCTTCGACAAACCGGTCCAGGGTGGCGGGGCGCACCGGCTCGGCGCCGTCGAACGCCACCCGCCAGCTCGACAGGTCGAGGGCCGCCCGGTCGGCGGCGGCGATCCGCCGGACGCACAGGTCGTAAGCGAAGTCCGGGCCTCCACTGGTGGTGGCCCGGTAGCGGGCGACGGCTTCGAGCCAGCGGGCCGGCCGCTGGAGGAACGCCGCCGGGGACATCAACACGCACCGGGCACCGGTGTAGAGGGGCTGCAGAACGCCGCCGATGAGCCCCATGTCGTGGTAGAGCGGCAGCCACGACACCACCACCGAGCGCTCGTCCTGGCGGAACGCCCGGCGGATCGCCTCCTCGTTGCGCAGGAGGTTGCCGTGGCTCACCATGACCCCCTTGGGATCGCCGGTGGAGCCCGAGGTGTACTGGAGGAAGGCGAGGTCGTCCGGCGCCAGCACCGGAGGTGTCCAGAGCTCCTCGCTTTCGTCCGTTACCCGTTCGGAGACGATCCAGTCGCACTCCGCCAGACCCGGCACCTCCGAAGCGGCCGGCTCCAGGCGATCGCGCAACGCCGCCGTGGTCAGGACCGCCGCCGGCGCGGCGTCGGCCACCACGCCGGCCAAGCGCCCCACGTGACGACGGGAGCCCGGCGGCTGCACGGGCACCGCCACGCCGCCCGCCATCAGGCAGCCCAGGAAGCCGACGACGAAGTCCAGCCCCGGCGGATGGAGCAGCAGCACCCGCTCCCCGGACAGCCCCGCGGCCGCGAGACGAGCACCGACCGAGCGCGCGGCCCGGTCGAGCTCACTCCAGGTGAGAGTGTCTCCCTCCACCTCACCATCGGCCAGGTAGGCATACGCCGGCCGTGTCGGCTCGGCCTCCGCCCAGGAGCGGAAGACCTCGACCAACGAGCCGCCCGCGATCGGACCGCCCCGCGTCAATGGATGACTCGGTCCGCGGCGGAACGACGGATGCCCCGCGACTTCCTCAGGTCACGCGTCACGTTGATCCGCTTGAGCCAGCGATCCTGTCCGTCGTAGCGCGCCTTGAACGGCTTGCGGCCGTGAACCGCCTTGAAGTTGTCGATCAAGCAGACGTCACCCGCGTCGAGGACCAGGTCCGCCAGCCGCCCATCGATCAGGCTCACCAGGGCGTCCAGCGCCTCCTGCGCCTCCGGGTGGTCCTCGATCCGATCCATGAAGTACGGATCGAGGCGGAGGTAGGGGGAGGAGCGGTCCCCGAAGAGAACGGCGATCTTCTCCGGCTCCTGGCTCATCCTCTCGATGGCACCGTACTCCTCCTGCAGCTCGGTTTCCGCGCGGCTGGAGTCACCGGAGTTCTTCTTCAGGTGCGACTCGTCGGGCCGAATCGTGTACAGCGGCTGGAAGAGCAGGTCGACGTGCCTGGGATCTAGTGCGGTGACGTCGAGCGTGGCGAAGGTGGTCGCGATCTTGTCCGGGTTGCGCAGGCACATCATCCCCAGGTAGTCGCCCCGAAGGGGGTGAAAGGCGTCCTCGACATGCCACCAGAGGAGCGTCTCGCTTCCCATGCCGAGCTGCTCCTTCTCCTTGCCCTTCATCGGAAAGATGTCGTGGACCAAGCGGCCGTCCTGCTGGGTCGACCAGGCGATCGGCTCCCCCACCAGCATGCCCAGGAGGACCAGGTACATCTCCTCCTCGGTGGTGGTGGGCGCCTCGGAACGGACCCGCCAGTCCTCGGGGGTGAGCCCGATCTTCGCCGGATCGACGCCGTAGCCGGAGACGATCAGGCACGCCTCGTCCGGCTCGTGCAGCTTGAAGGAGTGGACCGCCGCCCGTAGACGCCGGGGAAGCTCCTGGGCGTAGAGGGCGGCGTCATCGAGGAACTCGGGGTTCTCGGCGGATCCGTACCGCCCGGCCAGCTCGCGCAGATTGTCCTGGATCTCCTCGTTCTCCGAGGGGTTCAGTTCGAATCGCTGAATCATCGTCTGGAAGCTCCTGTACGTGATGTGACCGAAGGTGACTCTCGTCGAGATGAATGGATACGCGGTCGAGCGGTCAGGCTTTGTCGAGGGCCACGGGTGCCCGGTCGAGACAGCTCTCGAGAACCGTCAGACCGATCTCCAGCTCGCGCGACGCGCCCCCGAAGCCGAGGCGTACGTGGGCCGGGTGCCCGAAGCAGTTGCCCGGCACCAGGAGCACGCCGTGTTCGTTCGCCAGACGCCGGCACAGAGGCTCGGTGTCTTCGAATCCGTGGAGGCGCGGGAAGGCCGTGACACCCCCCTGGGGCTTGTACCACTCCACCGCTCCGTCCTGCTCGCCGACCCAGCGCTCTAGGTAGCTCAGGTTGCTTCGGGCCTGGGCGAGGCGCAGGCCGACGAGGCGGTCGCCGTGACGGATGGCGCGCTCGGCGATCAGCTCCACCAGCGGCGACAGGTGGAGCGTCACGTAGTCCCGGACGTGGACCATTCGCTCCAGGAGGGCCGGCGCGGCCAGGCACCAGCCCACCCGAAGCCCCGGCAGGCCGTAGGCTTTCGAGAGGGTCCCGGTGACCAGGGCTCGCTCGTAGGCGAGGATCTCCGCCGGCGCCAGCGGCGGCTGGTCGTGGGTGAGCTCGCCGAACGCTGCGTCCCACAGGAGGTGGGCGCCGGCTCGGCTCACGACCTCGAGCACCTCGCGCCGCTCGGCGGGGTCGAGGTCGACGCCGGTGGGGTTGTGAGGGAAGTTGACCACCACCAGCCGGGTCTTCGGGCCCACCAGCGAGCGCAGCTCCCGTAGGTCGGGTCGGAAGGCGTTCTCCGGACGCATCGGCCAGTGAACGATCCGGCAGCCGATGGCCTCGGCGATCGCGTAGAGCTGCTGATAGATCGGCTCCGTCACCACGACCTCGTCACCGGGACGAAGGAGGCCGTGCATCAGGAGGAAGGTCGCCTCGCTCGCGCCATGGGTCGCCATCACGCGGGACTCGTCCCCCGCGAGCCAGCGGCCGGCGATGGCGGAGCGCAGGCCGTCGCCCCCGAGCGTCTGGCTGTCGTGGAAGACCACGCCGTCGATGTCCGATGGATCGAGGTCGAGGAGCGCCCACAGCTCCGACATGGGGAAGTCCTGGACGCCGCTGCTTCCGATGTCGGCTTCACAGGCGAAGTAGAAGTCCCGCATCCAGCGCTCGAGAAGGGCCGGTGGCAGCTCGCCGTCCGCTCCCCGGATCTGGCCGGCGGCGGTCCGGGGTGCAGCGGCCCGGGTCTCGGGCACCGTCGGCCGACCCACCACCGTGAGGGTCGGCCGCGCCACGGACGGCTCGTCGCCGTCCGCGGGGTAGTCGCGCCGGTCCTCCACCACCCGGCCGTTCTCCATGCGGACCAGCCGGTCCGCCAGGGGGTAATAGCGATCGTCGTGGCTGATGGCGAAGACCGTCTTGCCCCGCGCCTGCAGCGCAGGGAGAAGCTCGCGGTAGAAGAACTCCTTGAACTGAGGGTCCTGGTCCGCCGCCCACTCGTCGAAGAGATAGATCGGCCGATCTTCCAGATACGCCGTCAGCAGGGCGAGGCGCTTGCGCTGGCCAGCGGAGAGGTCGAGGGTCGAGAGACGGCCGCCCTCCACCTGGACCTTGTCACCGAGACCGAGCTCCTCGAGGTAGTGCTTCGCCTGAACGTCTACCGTCTCCCGGTCGAGCCCCATGAAGGTCTCGAACAGGAAGAAGTCGTTGAATACGACCGAGAAGAGCTGCCGGTATTCGTCCCGCAGCCGCCCCTCGATCCGGCGGCCGTCCCACAAGATCTCCCCCTCGTCGGATAGGTAGAGGCCGACCAGGGTCTTGGCGAGGGTGGTCTTGCCGCTCCCGTTGCCCCCCACGAGGAATACGACCTCCCCGGGCTCGAAAGCGAGGTCGATAGGGCCCATGGTGAAGGAGTCCGCGTCGTCCTCCGCGACGTAGGTGTGGACCACGCCCCGGAGCTCGATCCGGTTCCAGGTCAGCGCTTCGTCGTCCGCGATCTCTTCCCCGAACCGCTCCCACTGGGGCTCGCGCTCCAGCAGCAGCCCGAGCTCCCGGATCTTGCGGAGGGCCACCGAAGCCCGGCTGAACGCCGGCACTTGGTTCATCAGCACCTCCAGCGGGGTCAAGAGGAAGAGGGTGACCAGGGTGTAGCCGGTGAGCACCGACCGATCGATGTCGGCCCCCACCAGGATGCCGCTCACCAGGAGCAGGATCAGGACGAAGAAAAGGATCCGTCCGATGCTCAGGCCGACGGAGTAGCTCAGCACGCCGGCGATGTTGTGCCGGCGCATCTCGTGGGTGGCGGGCGACAGGTAGTGCGAGTAGAAGTCGTGCCGGCGCGCCCGATGGAGCTTCAGCTCCTTGTTGCCGTCCACCAGGGCCCGGAGCTGCTTGAACAGCGCGTCCCAGGTCTCTCGGGCGAGGCGGAAGCGCCGGGTCGCGATCCGCATCGGCACCACGTACGCCGCCATCCCCAGGACGGTGAAACCGAAGACGAAACCGAAGATCCAGGGCGACAGATACGCCAGGTAGCCCAGGCAGGTCACCACAACCGCGCAGTACATGCAGAAGATCGGAACGTTGGTCAGGACCGCCGCGATGTTCCCTACGTCATCGGTCAGGGTGGCGATGAGCCGGTGCCCTCCCAGCGCCTCGAGCTGCCGGGTCGGCGCCGCCAGGATTCGCCTCGAGAGATAGAGGCGGAGATCGATGATCGCACCCTGGGAGACCTGAGCCAGCAGGTACTCGGAGCCGACTCGAGAGGCCGGCACCAGAACACACAGGGCACCGAAGAGCATCAGGAACCAGGTCTGGAGCGGCGCGTTGAGGGCCTTGTTGACCAGGGCCAGGAGAGCCGTGCTGCCGAGGCCGCTCAGGATCGACGCCAGGACCACCAGGAAGAGCTTGAGCCGGGAGGGTCCCACGCTGGAGTCTTGCGACAACAAAAATCGGCACAGGTCGAGAAAGCCTTTCATGCACAGAATCCTTTTGGGTTTCGAAGGAAAACCCGGGTGCCGCCAGACAGGAAGAACACCGCAGGGACTGTCCGCTCCCCCCTCTAGTGCAAGGCACGGAAAAAATGAAGACAGTACTTTCCCGAAGTGAAGGCTGGCCGGCTGAGATCGCTAAACTTCTAGATTCTGCAGATCACGGACGCGGTCCGGGCCCGCGCCGGACACACCCCGGTCCGGTGGCCACCGGGGGACAGCAGCCGTATTCAGGAGGGAAGAGGGATCAGGCTCTAGCGCCCGCCGCCGAGCGGTGCAGTCGGCAGAGAGTGAGGATCTCGTCCTCTTCGAGTACGCTGTCGGATTCCTTGGCCCGGGCGAAGATCGCCCGCACCAGCTCCGGCTTCGGCTCGATGTCGTGGTCCCGTAGCCAGCAGACGACGTTCGACTCGCCGCTCATCGGCCCGACCTCGATCTCCTGGCGCCGGCCGAAGAGGCTCGCCGGCACGCCGCTGTAGACGAGGTCTGCCAGCCATTCCTCGCCCTTGGCGCGGGCCTTGATGATCGCCGACGCGTGGACGCCGGTGCCGGTCCGGAAGGCGTCGCGGCCGAGCACCGGGTAGTTGTCGGGCAGCGGCACGCCGGTGACCTCGGAGACGAAATGGCCGTACGCGGAGAGGCTGGAGAGGTCGCGGTCGATCCACCCGAGGAGCTGCATGTTGACGAGCAGCAGATCGATCGGCGTGTTGCCGACCCGCTCGCCGATGCCGATCGCTGTGCCGTGCAGGCGGTCCGCCCCCGCCTCGGCGGCGGCGAGCGAGTTGGCGATCGACAGCCCCCGGTCCTTGTGGCCGTGCCAGTCGACCCTCACGTCGTCACCGACCACCTCGCGGATGAACCGGATGACGTTGCGGGCGCCGGTCGGCGTCGAGTGCCCCACCGTGTCGGCCACGCAGACCCGCTTCGCCCCGGCGGAGACGGCGGTCGAATAGAGCCGCCGCAGGTCGTCGGGAGCCGCGCGGGTCGTGTCCTCGGTCACGAACATCGCCGGCAGCCCCTCCGAGACGGCGAACGTGATCGCCTCCTCGGTGAGCCGCAGCATGCGGTCGAAGTCCCACCCCTCGGCGTACTGGCGCACCGGTGACGAGCCGATGAAGCAGGCGGCCTCGATCGCGATCCCGACCCGCTGCGAGATCTCGACGATCGGCTCGATGTCGGCCCGAACCGTGCGCGCCGCGCAGTTCGGCTCGACCGGCAGCTTCTGCTCGACGATCTCGCGCGCCAGCCGCTCGACATCGGCCACCACGTGCGGGCCGGCGCCCGGCAGACCGATGTCGGCCGACTCGATGCCGAGCTCGGCGATGTAGTGGAGGATGCGGAGCTTCTCGTCGATCGACGGATTCGCGACCGACGGCGACTGGAGCCCGTCGCGCAAGGTCTCGTCGTCGAGCTCCACCGTCCCGCGCAGGGGCTTCACATCCCCGCCGGAGGCGGTGTTCCAGTCGTGGATCAGCTCGGACTCGGCGGGGCGCGCGGGCTCGGTCATGGCCGCTACATTCTAGCCGGCCACGGCGCGCGCGATGCGATCACCCACCGCGCTCGTGGTGAGGTCGCCCCCGAGGTCGGCGGTGGTCTGGCCGCTCTTGAGCGCCTCGCTCACCGCCTGCTCCACCCGTGCCGCCGCCTCGGCGTGCCCGAGGTAGTCGAGCATCAGGGCGGCAGAGAGGATCGCCGCCAGCGGGTTCGCCTTGCCGGTGCCGGCGTACTTCGGCGCCGAGCCGTGCACCGGCTCGAACATCGAGGTGCGCCCCGGGTGGAGATTCGCCGAGGCGGCGAGGCCGAGCCCGCCCTGGAGCGCCGCGCCCAGGTCCGACAGGATGTCGCCGAACATGTTGTTGGTGACGATCACGTCGAGCGTCTCGGGCTTCCTCACCATCTGCATGGCGAGCGCGTCGGCGAACATGTGGCTCGCCTCGATCCGCGGGTACTCCTTCGACACCTCGGCGAAGACCCGCTGCCAGAGTCCGTGCGCGTGCTGCATGACGTTCGACTTGTCGGCCATCAGCACGGCCTTCCGGTCGTGCTCGACCGCCCACTCGAAGGCGGCACGGATGATCCGCTCGACTCCCTTGCGCGTGTGGATCTCCTCCTGGATCGCGACCTCGTCCGGCGTCCCCTTCTTGAGATTGCCGCCGGCCCCGACGTAGGCGCCCTCGGTGTTCTCGCGGAAGACCACGAAGTCGATCTCCGACTCGTCGCGGTCCTTGAGCGGGCAGAACCGCTTGTCGAACAGCTTGACCGGCCGGAAGTTGATGTAGAGGTCGAGCCCGAAGCGGGTACCGAGGAGGATGTCGGCCGCGTGCTTCATGTCGGGCACCCGCGGATCGCCGTAGGCGCCGATGAAGATCGCCGAATAGTTGTCGCGGAAGTCCTCGAGCGCGCCGGGCGGCAGGGTCTCGCCGGTGTCGAGGTAGCGGTCCGCGTCCCAGTCGAGCTCGACCGTCTCGAGCGGCAGGCGAAAGCGCCCGGCCGCCGCCTCCAGCACCTTCACGGCCTCCGCCGTCACGTCCTTTCCGATCCCGTCGCCCGGGAGGACGGCGATCTTCTGTGGGCGGCGGTCTTTCGGGTGGATCTCGGAGGCTGCGGACGGCGCGAAGGAAGGACTCATGGCGCGCGGGATGGTAGCAGACCAACACCTCGGCGCCGTCGCGCGTCGTATGGTGCGTGAGCGAGACGATCGCGGTGCCGACCGACGCCATGAACCGACCTTCCGACGCCATCGTCGCCCGCCGCGCGTCCGCCGGACGCGTCGAGGCGACCGACCGCCTGGCGACGCTCTTCGACGCTCACCACGACGCCCTCTACCGGCTCGCTCGGCGGATGGCGTCGGACGCCGAGGAGGCGCGCGACCTGGTGCAGGAGGCCTTCCTGCGCGCGGCCCGGAGACCGGCCTCGGTGCCTCCGGACGACGCCGGCGCCCGCTCCTGGCTGATGCGGGTGGTGGTCAACCTGTGCCGCGACCGGCGCCGGCGGCTGGCGGTCCGCCGCCGCGCCGCCGAGACCGTGCTCCATCCGCCCCGAGAGTCGGAGGCCGCTGGCGAGAGCGGTCCGGAGTCGCGCGCCGTCGCCCGGAGCGCGGTCGGTTCCGCGCTCGCCGAGCTGCCGCCCCGCCGCCGCGCGGTGGTGGTGCTCCACGAGCTCGAGGAGCGGCCGGTGGCGGAGATCGCGAAGCTCCTGGGGCTCGCCCGCGTCACCGTCCGCTGGCACCTGTCGGTGGGCCGCAAGCAGCTCGCGGCGCTCCTCTCCCCCGGAGGGATGCAGTCATGACCCGAGAGAACCGAGACGACTCCCTGCGTGAGTCCCTGCGCGACGCGCTCCGATCGACCTTGCGAGAAGGCGATCCCGCGGCCGATGGTCACGACCCCACGCCGGACGAGGTCGCGCGGCTGCGGGCGCGCGTGCTCGACGCGGCGCACGAGGCCGACGCCGAGCGCGGCTGGCGTTGGGTGCCGGCGACCGTCGCCGCCGCGCTCGCCTTGCTGGTGATCGCGGGCGCCGTCGCGCTGCGCTTCGAGCCGGGCGACCGGACGGAGCGCGCCGGCCGCTTCACCCCGGCGGACGGAGCCGGAGCCGCCGGCGAGCCCGAAGGCCCGGTCGAGGCCGAGGATCCGGAAGGCCGCCAGATCCAGTTCACCACCCCGGGAGGCACCCGCGTCGTGTGGATGCTCTACCCCGAAGACCCGAACCCCAGCGGCCGCGCCGAGCGCGGCTCGGGAGGGAGATCATGAAGACCGTTTCCTCTGTGCTCGTCCTCGCCGCCCTGACCTGCCTCGCGCCCGCCTCGGCGCAGACACCGCCTGCGCCACGCGCCCCCGAAGCCGGTTGGACGAGCGACGCCCAGGAGAGCCTGCTCTTCCACGTCACCCTCGTCGCCGCCTCCAGGGAGGGCGGCAGCGCCGGGCAGGAGTCGCTTCCCAAGGGGGTCGCGAAGGCGCTCGACGACATCCGCGACTTCCTCCCCTACCAGGGCTACCGGGTGGTCGACGCCGCGCTGGTGCGGGCGAACCGAGAGGTCCACGCGCGCCTCGCGGGGCCGGACGGCGAGCCGCTCGAGGCCGCCTTCCTCTTCCGCAAGGCCCGCGGCGGCGACGGGAGCGCCGAGAGCTACCTGGTGGAGCACTTCCGCCTCGAGCGGCAGCCGAAGGCCGAGGCCCCGGCGCGAACGGCGGCGGAGGGCCGCGCGGACCGGCGCGCTCCGGCCCCGGCGATGCCGGCCCTCGACGCCTCCTTCCGGATCGACCGCGGCGAGACGGTGGTCGTCGGCTCGTCGCGGCTCGACGGTGGCGACGGCGCCCTGATCATCCTCCTCACCGCGGTCCCCTGAAGGTGGGTAGAGTGCCGGCGCGATGACCGTTCCCGAGAACCGACCGTTCGAGAGCTTCTGGGACCGCGCCTACCGGGCGGGCGACCACCTGGAGCACTGGGAGGCGCCGTCGGTG
This sequence comes from uncultured Thermoanaerobaculia bacterium, assembly GCA_964560325.1. Lineage (GTDB taxonomy): Bacteria > Acidobacteriota > Thermoanaerobaculia > Multivoradales > DATKCC01 > CAZLLV01. The sequence goes on from CAZLLV010000142.1 coordinate 9,561, forward strand.
CCGGCCGAGCTGGCGGCGCTCCTGGCGAGCGGGTGCGCCCGGCGCGGCGACACCGCTCTCGACGTCGGTTGCGGGTCCGGGCAGGAGGCGGTCTTCCTGGCGGCGGCCGGAATGCAGGTGATCGCGGTCGACTCGAGCCTCCCGGCGCTGGAGCTGGCGCGCGAGCGGGCCGCCGCGGCCGGTGTTTCTCTCGACCTGCGGGCCGGCAGCGCCTTCGACCTGCCGGTCGCGAGCGATTCGATCGATCTCGTCCTCGACCGCGGCTGCCTGCACGGGATCGATCGCGAGGACCGCCCCGACTACGCGGCCGAGATCGCGCGCGTCCTGGCGCCCGGCGGGCTCTTCCTCCTCCGCGGCGCGCAGCACGACGACGAGGAGCGAGGGCTGGTCGGCATCGGCGCCGAGGAGATCGACCGCCTCTTCCCCGCGCCCGAGCTCACCCGCGGTCCGGTGGTGCCGATCGATCTCCAGGCCGCGGCCGGCGACCTGCGCGCGAATCTCGCGGTGCTCCGATCACGGCGGTGAGAGGCGCTCGCGGGCGGCGGGGTGGCGCATCGCGACCAGGAGCTCCCGAAACCGTCCGTCGCCGTGGAGCTCCGCGAGGTCCGGGTCCTCGAGCGCCACGCCCGGCGCGTCGAAACCGAGCAGCACCGCATAGGTCAGGTGATCGAGAGCCGCGCGCTCGTCGCCCTCGATCGCTTCCAGGCAGGCGAGGTTGTAGGCCGGCAGCCAGGCGTCCGGCCGCACGGCGGCGGCGCGCTGGAGAAAGAGGCGCGCGGCCTGTGGGTCGCCGGTCCGCCGTGCCGAAGCCCCCGCCTGGAGGAGCGCCTGGAAGTCCTTCGGCTGGTTTTCGAGCGCCTTCTCGTACGCCGCGAGCGCGCGCTCGAACTCCCCGCGCTCGAAGAAGAGGTCGCCCTGCCGACGCCAGGCGCGGGGGAAGCCGGGGGCGGCTTCGATCGCCCGCCGGTACCAGCGCTCCGCCTCGTCCTCGTCCCCCTCGACCGCCGCCACCAGCCCCAGGTGCGCCATCCCCTCGACGAGCTCCGGCGTGATCTCGAGCGCCCGCTCGAACGCCCGCCGCGCTTCCGCGAGCTTTCCCTCCTCGAGGTCGAGCAGGCCGAGCATCACGTGCACCCGGCTCTGGCGCGGCTCGACCGCGAGCGAGCGGAGGTAGGCGTCGCGCGCCGCCGCCACGTCGCCCGAGCGTGCCGCGGCCATCCCCAGGACGTTCCAGGCCGAGACGTTCTTCGGCAGTGCCTCGACCACCTCGCGCGCGACCGAACGGGCCTCCTCCCACTCCTCCTGCTGCGCGTGGTGGCGCGCCTCCTCGAGCCGGCGATAGAGCGCGATCCCGTCCTTCGGGTCCATGCCCTCCATGCTCGTCCGCTCCGCCGCCGGCGCGAGGTAGCCGAGCGCCTGGAGCATCTCCAGGGTCTCCTTCTCCATCGGCTGGAGCTCGGCGCCGACCTGCCGCGCGGCGCTCTCGTCGAGCAGGCCCTGGAGGCGCCGATCGAGCGCGCGGGCGCGGCGCGGCCGCTCCTCGAAGAGGTTCGTCAGCTCCCGTGGGTCCTCTGCCAGGTCGTAGAGCTCCGGCCGCGGCGCGCGGATCCACTTGGAGCCGTCGTGGCGCACGCCGTAGAGCGGCGCCATGCCGAAGCCGACCTCGGAGAGGAGCGACTCGACGTACTGCGCCCGGTCGCGGAGCCCTTCGTCTGGGTCCTTTCCGGCGAGCGCCGTCGAGAGATCGAACCCCTGCGTCCGCTCGCCGCCGGGCAGGCCGAGGAGCGAGAGCACCGTCGGCACGAGGTCGACGTGGTGGACCGGCAGGTCGAGCCTCGCGCCCTCCGGGAAGCGGTGTGGATAGCGAATCAGGAGCGGCACCTTGACCGTCGCGTCGTAGATGAAGACCGCGTGCGTCTTTTCGCCGTGCTCGCCCAGGCTCTCGCCGTGATCGGCGGTGACGATCACCAGCGTGTCGTCGAGCTCGCCCCTCGCCTCGAGCGCCGCGATCACCCGCCCCAGCGCCCGGTCGGCGGCGGCGATCTCCGCGTCGTACGCCGTCGGCGAGCGCAGGCGGTCGGCGGTCGGCGCCTCGTACGGCTGGTGCGGATCGAAGAAGTGGACCCAGGCGAAGAAGGGGCGGGCCCCCTCCCGGGGCCGGGCGGCGTACCAGCGCTCGAAGCGCTCGGCGGTGCGGGCGCCCGGGCGGTCGGGCACCATGAAGAGCGGCGGCCGTTCCTCCGCCCACAGGTGGTCGTCGTAGGAGTCGAACCCCTGGGCGAGGCCGTAGCGCCGGTCGAGCACCGCCGCCGAGACGAAGGCGCCGGTCTCGTACCCGGCCTCGGCCAGCCGCTCGGCGAGCGTCACCGCCTCGGAGCCGAGAGCGTAGGCGCCGTTGTCGCGCACGCCGTGCGCCGGCGGCAGGAGGCCGGTCATCATCGTGGCGTGCGACGGCAGCGTGATCGGCGCGGCGGCGACCGCGTTCTCGCACACCACCCCCTCGGCCGCCAGCCGGTCCATCGCCGGCGTGCGCGCCAGGCCGAAGCCGTACGGGCCGGTGCGGTCGGCGCGCAACGTGTCGATCGTCACCAGCAGGACGTTCGGCCGCTCCGGCTCGCCGGAGCACGCCCCGCCGGCGAGAAGCAGCACGGCCACGAGCCCCGCGGTCCGGGCCGGAGCGCGGCGGGCGACACGCTGCGGATTTCGAGAGGACGGCATGCGGAGCGGGGTCGGGAGCTCGGGGGAAGAACCGCCATTCTACGCGCTCACCGGAGCCGATCGAACCGTGCTCGGACGACGAGAAGCATGCACGGATCCCGATTTGACCTGCGGCGAGGTCCCCGAGTAGCTTCCGGACGACCCCCTGGGAGAACTGGAGACTCGATGCCGAAGAAGAAGACCGCCGCCCTCGCTGCCGTCCTGCTCGCCCTCGGGGTCGGCGCGGCCTCCGCCGACGTCACCGTCACCGAGCGCGGCCGCATCGAGGGCAAGATCGAGCCGGGCAAGGCCGCCCGTTCGATCCTTCTCAAGGGCGGCGGCGGAAGCGGCACCCTGATCGACGGCTCCGGTCTCGAGTACTTCATCAACACCGACGTCACCTTCACCACCGCCGAGTCGGCCTCCGGCTCCGCCTCGGACGCCACCTACACCGCCGCCGTGACCGCCAGCACCTCGGGCGGCGGCACCACGGTGACCACGCTGAGCGACGCCTTCGACGGCTACAACGGCGTCTGCTTCGCCTCCGGCCCCGGCCTCGGCGAGTGCGATCCGGACGGTGCCGGGTTCACGGTGTACAACGACAACGGACCGGCGACCCTCGGCTGCGAGGACTGCGAGCTGATCACCGCGCCGCAGACGATCGGCGGCCTCGAGGTCTCGCGCCGCGTCTTCGTCCCCGACCACGACGAGTTCATCCGGTTCATGACCATCGTCACGAACGTCGGGGCGGCGCCGGAGACCGTCTACTTCGTGACCGCCAACAACCTGGGCTCGGACAGCGACACCGAGGTCTACGCCACGTCGAGCGGCGACGAGACCGTGACGCCGGACGACGACTGGATCGCCAGCTTCGAGGCGTTCGACGGCAGCGGCCTCTCCTCCGACCCGCGCCTCGGCCACGTGATCCAGGGGCCCGGCGCCCCGGTGCGAGTCTCCAGCATCAGCTTCTCGGACGGCCAGAACTCGCCCTACTGGGAGTACGACTTCACCCTCGAACCGGGCGAGACCGCGATCGTCCTGAACTTCGCGACCGGCCAGCCGAACCGGCCGGACGCCGTCGCCAAGGCGCAGGAGCTGGCCGCCTTGCCACCCGTCGCGCTCGAGTGCATGACCGCCGAGGAGATCTCCCAGGTCGTGAACTTCGTCACCGCCGAGGTCATCGACCCGGCGGAGATCCCGACCGCCGGAGAGTACGGTCTCGCGGCCCTCGCCCTGCTGCTGCTCGCCGCCGGCACGCTCGCCATCCGCCGCCTCGGGTGATCGTCGGACGGGAGGGGGCGCTCAGCGACCCCGCTTCGTCGCCTCCCGGCTTGCCTCGTAGGTCTCGATCATCGTCTCGGGCGGCGTGCGGGCGACGATCTCGCCGATCACGTCGAGCGGCAGATCCTCGAGCTTGCCGAAGCGCACGCAGCTCTTGCCCATGTCGAGCTTCTTGCCCGCCGTCTCGAACTCCCGGCGCAAGAACGCTTCGTCCTCGGACTGCTGATAGCAGCTCATCAGGTAGAGCGCGTAGTGCCGCTTCTGCGCCGCGATCGCGGCGAAGGCGAGCGGCTGCCCGTTGTAGGTGACGGGGTAGCGCGAGAGGGGGATCTCGTAGCTGATCATCCCCCAGCGCATCGTCTCCTCGTACCCCTCCGGCAGGTTCGCGAGGACGACGTCGCGCACCGCGGACACGACCGCGCGACGCTCCTCGGGCAGCTCCTCCAGGTACTCCTCGACGGTTGCGGCCTTGCTCTGGACCATGGTCACTCCTCTTCGTGAACGGGCCGGCGACGAGCCGTCCGAGTCTGCCTTCGGGCCTGCGACCCTGCGCTATACTTCACTCTCGCCCATGCGAATCCTCAGCTTATCGTTGGTTCTCGCCCTGCTGCTTCCGCGGACCGCACACGCCTACATCGATCCGGGCTCCGGCAGCCTGCTGCTGCAATCCCTCATCGCCATCGCCGTGGGTGGCTGGCTGACCTTCCGCCTCTTCGCGAGCAACCTGTGGCGGAGGATCCGGGGTGAGCGGGAGACTCCGGCCGAGAGCGACGCCGAGAGTCCGAGTGACGGCTCAGGCCGATAACGCATCGTTTCGAGACCCGTCCGGCCGCGTCCTCGTGGAAGAGGACCGGGTGCTGCGCTGGGTCGACGACTCCTATCGAGCGCACTACGACGCCTTTCATCACTCCCCCCTCTCGCGGGAGCTGCGCGACCGGGGTTGGCTGCTCGACTACCGGGAGCTGGACGAGGCACCGCCGGGCGTCTACCGGGTCCTCGAATCGGAGCGGCTCCCGTTCGTCTCCTATCCCTACGAGTGGCCGTTCAGCGCCCTCAAGGCGGCGGCGCTCCTGACGCTCGATCTCCACATCGCCCTGCTCCGGAACGGTTTCGTCCTCAAAGACGCGACACCGTTCAACATTCAGTTCCGCGGCTCCCGTCCGGTCTTCATCGACCTGTTGTCGTTCGAGATCCTCGAGGAGGGCCGCCTCTGGATGGCCTACCGCCAGTTCTGCGAGATGTTCCTGGCGCCGCTCCTGCTGATGGCTCGGGTCGACCTGCGCCTCTCCGGCCTGCTGCGCACCCAACTCGACGGCGTGCCGCTCGACCTGGCGTCGAAGCTGCTGCCGCTGTCGGCGAAGCTGCGGCCCGGGACCTGGCTCCACGTGGTCCTCCACGCGCGCCTCGGCAGATCGGACCGGGGCGGCGAGACGAACGAAGCCGGCGCGCCGCGGCGCCGGGTGACGCCGGCCTCTCTCCAGGCGATGGCCCGCCAGCTCCGCTCGATGGTCGAGAGCCTCGACGCCGAGCTCCCGGCGTCGCTCTGGTCGGATTACTACGGGTCGCACCTCAACTACACCGAGGAAGGCTTCCGCCAGAAGCAGGATCACCTGCACGAGCTCCTGCGAGAGCTACGGCCCGCGACGGTCTGGGACCTGGGATCGAACACCGGAGTGTTCAGCCGCATCTGCGCCGAGCACGGGTCCCATGTCGTGGCGTTCGACTCCGATCCGGCCGTGGTCGAGGGCTTCTACCGCGACCTGCGGGAACGAGGTCCGCAGACGATCCTGCCGCTGTGGGTCGACCTGACGAACCCCTCGCCCGGCATCGGCTGGGCCAACCGCGAGCGGGGGACGCTCCTCGACCGAGGCACCGCGGACCTGACCCTGGCCCTCGGCCTGATCCACCATCTCCGGTTGACCCACAACGTGCCCTTCGAGATGCAGGCGGAGCATCTCGCCCGTTGCGGCCGGCGGCTCTTGGTGGAGTGGGTACCGCCCGACGACGCGATGACCCGGAGGCTCGCCCGCAACAAGGAGCAGCTCCTGGCCGGCTACACGGAGGAGCGCTTTCTGGAGGCCTTCGGGCGCCACTTCCGGATCGAGCCCGGCGTCCCGCTCGAAGGCTCCGGGCGCAAGCTCTTCCTGATGCAGGCACCCTGAGCCGATGACCCGGTCCCGGACGCTGCTGCTCGGTGCCGTCGTCCTCTTCCTCTACCTGGGGATGGAGTGGCTGTTCACGGTCACCAAGCCGAGCTTCACCTCCATGATGCCCCCGCTCGAGCGGCTCGGCCTGCTGACGACCGGATTCATCCTGGTGAGCGTGCCCTTCCTCGCCTTCCTCGCACTGGTGACGGTGCTCTCCGAGCGACTCGCGCTCGGCGTGCTGGCGGTCGTGCTCGGGTGCCTGCTCTTCTTGATGATCGACAACTTCCTCTACACCGTGCTGGGCTGGGGAACGCTCGGCTCACCCGCCGGCTTCCGCATCGTCTACACCGCGCTCTTCCTGGCTCTGATCTGGCTGTCCTACCGACGACTGAGGAGGGTGAAGCTCGAACGGGCTCGCGCCGTCTACGCCCTGCTCGCGATCGTCTTCGTCGTGAGCTTCGTCGTCGAGCTGACCGCGGGCGGCAACCGCTTCGCACCGCCGGAGAGCGCGACGCGGGAACGCTCCGGAGCCGGTACGCCGAACGTGGTGTTCCTGGGCATCGACGGCGCGGAGGCGAACCTCGTCTCGGCCTATGGCGCACCGTACGACACCACTCCCTTCCTGCGCTCGGTCGCCGACGAGTGGACCGTCTTCGAGAACGCCTTCCCGGACACGGGCAAGACCACCGGCTCGACCACCGCCCTCCTCACCGGCCGATCGCCTCTCGAAACCCACGTCGGGTTTCCGCCCCAGGTGCTGCTCGGCCGGCACAGCTACCTCCACCTGCCGGCACTCCTCAACGAGCGCGGCTACCGGGGGTTCCAACACGCCATCCACTACTACGCCGACGCCTTCGACCTCAACCATCGGCACAGCTTCGCCGAGGTCAACGGCCGGAGCCGGCTCCTCGCCCCGCTCGACGACACCGAGTGGGTTGCCTGGCTGAACGACGAGCTGTTCTTCCTCCGTACACTCGCGGAGCGCCTGACCAAGCGCCTCCGGTTCATCGTCTTCGAGAGCGACATGCTCAACCATTTCCTGGTCGCCCAGGCGAACCAGGGGGTGGGCTACGAGTACGATCTCGCGGCGGTCGAGAGCTTCGGGCGCTTCGTGGCGGATACGGAGGGACCCTTCTACGCCCACCTCCACTTCCTCTCGACCCACTGCTGCGATCACGCGCCGCGCTCGCGAGCCTTCGAGCCCGCGGACTTCGAGGCGCCCGATCCCCGCCACGCGGCGCAGGCGGCCGCGCGACTGAATGCGTTACGCGACGTGGACTCGCTGATCGAGCGCGTGTATCGAACCCTGTCCGACCGCGGCCTTCTCGAGAACACGATCCTGGTGGTCTACTCGGACCACAGCTACCAGTGGGACACGGTCTGGCGGGTGCCCCTCATGGTGCGCTTCCCCGGCGGCGACCCCGCGGGCCGACGGTCGGAGAACGTGCTGCTGTCCGGGGTGCCGGGCCTGCTGGCCGAGTACCTGGGGATCGAGCGACCCGAGTGGATGCTTCCCGGGCCGGGTCTGCGCGGGTCGGAATCGGCAAGCGCGACCGCCGTCGCGAAGCCCGGACCGCCGCTCTTCGGTCTCAGCTCGTTCGAATACCGCCGGTTCACCCTCGGCGAGGGGGGCCTGTCGCGCATCGACGACGCGGGTCCGCCCAACTACGGCATCGGCGAGCTCTCGATGATCGTATGCGACCGCTGGTACAAGGCCTCGCTCGCGACGAGGGCCGTCACCACCGGCCGCGTCGCCGGCCACACCGCGCCATGCTCCGACGGATCGCACCCCCCCGGCCCGGAAGTGCTGGAACGCTTCGAGGAGACGATGGCGGAGCACGGCCTCGTCTGGGCGCGGTAGTCCGCCGAGGTCATTCCTCCGCGTGCACGGCCAGCGCGGCGATCAGCTCTTCGACCGGGGCGTTGTCGCCGAAGGTTTCGCTCAGGTGGACGTACGCGTCGCGGTTTCCGGGCTCGAAGACGAAGCTGGCGCCGAGCTGGAACGGGTCCTTGCCGAGCTGGTGCTGGCGGTGGCCGCCGCGCTTCGCGCGGGCACGCGCCTTCGCGTTGTCGCGGCGCAGCAGGTGGAGGAGCGAGGCGGAGCGCAGGCCGGCGGCCCGGTACGCCTTGCGCTTTTCGTCGATCAGCAGCGGGAAGTCGATCCCCGTCTCCTCCCGGAACAGCCGCGCGTAGCGGCGGTCGCCCAGGCCGACCGCGGCGATGCCGGCCCCCGCGGCCCGGATCTCCTGCTCGTGGTCGCGCAACTGCGCGACGTGCTCGCGGCAGAAGATTCAGCCGTAGTGGCGCAGGAAGACGACCACCGCCGGCCGCTCCTCCCAGAGCGAGCCGAGCCGGACCTCGTCTCCGTCGGGGTCCGGCAGGACGATCGGGGCGAGGGCGGCGCTCAGCGAATCGATCATGACGGTGATACTAGCGCGGTCTGTTAGAGTTCCGGCACCTCTCGAATTCTCGGCAAACACCGATCGCCCGCCTCCGGGCGCATGGAGTCTTCGCATCGTGGCGAGCCCCTCCGATCCCTCCTCGCCCTCCGGGCTCGACCGGAGCGCCGCCGAACCCGCGCGAGAGAACGACCTCGCCGCGTCCTTCGCGGATCTCGTCCGCCGGCACCTCCCGAACTGGAGCGGAGTCGGTGATCCGCGGTTTGTCGAGGAGGAGGTCGAGTACAAGCGAGCCGCGGCGGCCCGGATCCAGGAGCTGCTGGCGGAGGAAACGCTCCGGGACCTCGTCGCCCGGGAGCGGTTCGCCCAGGTGATCGACCGGGTGAAGAAGGCGGCGCAGGCCACGAACCTCCTCTTCCGCGGCGTCCCATCCTCCGGCGACCTGGCGGTCCTCAACGCTGACGGGCTCGATCCGGCGTCGTTCTCGGCCGCCTTGCTCGACCTCCTCTACGGCGACGGCGCCTCGCCCGAGCGCCTGGAGCGCTTCTCCTCCTATCTGGACGAACATTCCCTGCCGAACAAGTGGGCGCTGCCCACCTACCTCCTGTTCTTCCTCTTCCCGCGGACGGAGATGTTCGTCAAGCCGCAGGCGACGCAGTGGCTCCTGCGGCAGGCCGGGGTCGACGCGAGCTACACCTCGCGGCCGTCCGGCGAGGTCTACGCCCAGATCCTGGCGCTGGCGAACGAGATCCTGGCCGGCCTCGAACCGCTGGGCGCCCGCGACATGATCGACGTGCAGTCGGTCGTCTGGGTCGCCTACTGGGTGAGCTCCGAGGTCGAGGAGCTCGCGCCGAGCGACGCCAAGCGGCGGGAGATGGAGCTGCTGTTCGAGGAGTGCGCCCGCGAGTACCTGCCGACGCCGGAGGGCCGGCGCCACCTGGCGGCCTACGAGGAGGGCCGCGAGCGGGCGCGGGCGAGCTGGGCCGAGATCGTCGCGGCCCGCGACGCCGGCGAGGACGTGACCGATCGGGTGCTCCGGGAGCTGCTCCCCTATACCGACAGCGCCGCGAACCGGGAGGCGGGGGCGTGGGTGCACGTCGCCCCAGCGATCACCGGGGATCTCAGGAACTGGTTCGAGGCGAAGGGTTGGCAGAAGCCGGACGACTGGCAGCGAGTGGCGGAAGCGATCGTCGACTTCGTCGAGCGGGCCGTGGACGACCCGAACGCGCTGGAGGCCGCCTGCCGCGAGTTCGACGCCCTCCCCTGGTCGACCGGTTTCCAGACCGGCATGCTCACGCCGCTTCTGAACGCCCTCTCGCCCGACCACTTCCTGCTGGTCAACAACAAGTCCCGCCGACTGATCAACTATCTGGCGGGCACGAAGCTGAGCCACAAGCTGCTCGACTACCCGGAGCTCAACCGGACCGGCAAGATCCTGATCGAGCACCTCGCGGACCTCCTGGAGTCCGCCCCGGCCTCCGAGCCGGCCCCCGATCCGGAGGAGCCGCGGACCGATGACGTCTTCGACGGCTTCGCTCACTGGTTGGTCTCGATCCGCAACTTTACGTTCGGCGATACCCAGGACTGGAAGCTCGCCCCGGAGGAGGAAACCGGTAACGGGGGACCACGAACCGGGCCGAAGATCAACCCGCCGTTCCCGATCGCCGACTGCGCCACCGCTCTCAAGATGGACGCGGCGGAGATCGAGCGCTGGGTGCGCGCGATCGAGCGCAAGATGCAGGCGATCCTGTACGGCCCGCCCGGGACCGGCAAGACGTACGCCGCCGAGCACCTGGCCCGGCACCTGATCGGCGGCGACGACGGCTTCCGGGACCTCGTCCAGTTCCATCCGAGCTACGCCTACGAAGACTTCATCCAGGGCATCCGGCCGGAAGCCCTGGCGGACGGCGGGCTCCACTACCCGATCCGCCGGGGCCGCTTTCTGGAGTTCTGCGACGAGGCGCGGAAGCGGGAAGGGCGCTGCGTGCTGATCGTCGACGAGATCAACCGCGCGAACCTCTCCCGCGTCTTCGGTGAGCTGATGTACCTGCTGGAGAACCGCGACCGGGCGATTCCGCTGGCCGCCGGCGGCGAGAGCTTCTCGATCCCCGAGAACGTTCGCATCCTGGGCACGATGAACACCGCCGACCGCTCGATCGCCCTCGTCGACCACGCGCTGCGCCGCCGCTTCGCCTTCCTCGAGCTGCGGCCGAGCTACGAGACGCTGGTGCGGTTCCACGAGGGCGGCGAGTACGACGCCCGGCCGCTGGTGGCGCTGCTCGAAGAGGTCAACCGCGCGATCGACGACCCGCACTACGAGGTCGGCATCACCTACTTCCTCCACAAGTCGCTCCCCGACCACCTCGAAGACGTTTGGCGGATGGAGATCGTCCCCTACCTGGAGGAGTACTTCTCCGACCGGCGCGATGTGGTGGAGCGGTTCCGCTGGCCGAGCGTCCGGGAGCGGTTTTCCGGGTGACCGCGCCGGCGATGATCGAGCTGCGCGAGTTCGAGCCGCACCGCCTCGCGGAGGGCGCCCTGCGGCCGGAGGACGCCGAGCGGCTCCGGCACCGTCACAGCAGCCAGGTCGCCGTCGCCTACCCGACGCCCGCCAACGACCGGCGTTGGGCTCTCACCGCCCAGGGCTGGGCCGGCTACCTCCCCGTCTCCCCGACCCTCGCGCTCCGGCTCCACCCGAAAGTCGGGATCGAGAACATCTTCCGCATGCTCGAAGTCGCCTTCGGCCTGAAGAGCTTCCACCTCCTCGACGGCCTGGCCGACTGCCGCTCCCTCGAAGAGTTCTTCGAACGCCTCGCCCACGTCCTCGCGCGCCGGGTGCTCGCCCGGAGCCGCAAGGGCCTCTACCGCTGCTACGTCGACCACGAGGACCGGCTGGCGGCGATCCGCGGCCGGATCGACCTGCCGAAGGTGACGCGCGCGCCGTGGCGCACCCGCCTCGACTGCCGGTTCCAGGAACATACCGCCGACGTGCCCGACAACCGGATCGTGCTCTGGACCCTCGACCGCATCCGGAAGAACGCCGCCTGCCGGCGGGACGAGGTGCGTCAGGCGGTGCGCGGCGCCTTCCACCGGCTGCACGGCGCCGTGACCCTGGCGCCCGCCACCGCCGCCGACTGCCACGGCCGGACCTACACTCGGCTGAACGAGGACTACCGCGCCCTGCACGCCCTCTGCCGCTTCTTCCTGGAGACGACCGGGCCGACCCACCAGGCGGGCGACCGCCGCAACCTGCCGTTCCTGGTGAACATGGCGAGCCTGTTCGAGCTCTACGTCGCCGAGTGGCTGCGCGCGAACCTACCCGTCCCCCGCACGATCGCCGCGCAGGAGACGGTCCCCCTCGCCACCGATCCCGCGCTACAGTTCGTCATCGACCTCGTCCTCTACGACCGCCCCGGCGGTCGGCCGATCGCGGTCCTGGACACCAAGTACAAGAACCGTCCGCGCCCGAGCACCGAAGACGTGGCCCAGGTCGTGGCCTACGCCGAAGCGGTCGGGTGCGCCGAAGCGTTCCTCGTCTACCCGGTCGCGATGGACAAGCCGCTCGACACCCGAGTCGGCGGGATCCGCGTGCGGACCGTGGCGTACGACGTGGCAGGGGACCTGGAGGCGGCCGGGCGGGGGTTGTTGGAGCGGCTCGATTTCGTCGAGACTCACCGCACGGACAGGAAAGTCACTTTGTTCCGGTGATCGGACCGAGAGGCGGCGCCCGCTCAGTACACGATCCGCATCGGAATCCCGCGGGCGTCCGCCGGTGGGTTTTCGGGAAGCGTTCCGTACTCGCCTCGGGAGATCCGCTCGGCGGTCCAGAGCGCTGCGAAGGCGTCGAGGATGTCGTCGTGGCCGACCTCCTGAACCAAGTACTGATCGCGAATCTCCCGAATCACTCTGTCGACGGCGGGGCCGAAGTGGCTCTCCACCAGTTGCCGCCGTCTTTTCCGACCCGCCGCGGTCTTCTTGGAGTACTCCATCCCATGCCCCTGCCAGGCCCAGAACGAGACTTCGGGATGCGCCTCCCAGAAGCGTCGCTTTGCCTCCGGGTGGCTGCTCATCAAGCAGTCCACCTCGCGGATTTTGTCCGAGATCGCCCACGTCTGCCGGCTCATCCCCCGATCGTAGCGCCGCTTCTGCGTCTCGTGGGCCTCGGGCCACCCCGAGCACGTCAGAACCGGTCGGGTTGGAGCGCTGAACTCGGTCAGCCCGATGGGGATGTCGATCGCGACGACGGTCGGGCTGTCCGCTCCTTCGAGCAGGTCCGATGCGTTCTCGACGACGCGCGGGACCACCGCGCCTGTCTCAACATTGCGCACGAGAGCGATCCAACCAGATGAGCACCCGTCGACCCCTGCTACGAAGCGATCTTTCCTCCGTCTACTCGGCATGGTCGAAGCGGACTCTCACTCGGCGAGAAAGCCCGCCATCCGCTTTGCGAACTCGTCCAGGTCCCCGAGCTCGTGGTGGATCGCCTCGTAGGTCCGCTGGTGGTCGGTGTCGAGGTAGAGGTGGACCAGGACGTTTCGGAAGCCCATCCAGCCTTTGAGCCGCTCGGCGAGTGAGGCTTCGAGAACGTCCTCTTGCCGGAGCACTTCGATCGCGTCCCGATAATCGTCCGGCTGGCGGTAACCGCTCTGGGAGATCAGGTGTTGGGCGAGGTCGAGGATGCACTCGCAGGCGAGCTGGGTGTAGCGCGCCGCGAGCTGGTGGATGTCCTCGTCCTCGAGGAACTCCTCCCGAGAGAAGCGTCTAAAGCTCTCCAGCTTCGCGCGATAGCCTTCGAGCGCGCTCAAGCGGCTCGCGAGCACGTGCTGATCGACCATTCGGCCTCCCCTCGGTGAGTCGCTTGCGAAGCTCTCTGCGGTAGATGCGCCGGAACCATTCGCTGTCGCCGTACTCCTTCATGGTGGCGACGCGGAGGGCTTGCCAGGGCGCAGGGTCGCGGCACTCGGCCATCCGGCCCTGCTCCATCACCCGCTGGCGCAGGGTGACCGGAGCCTCGTCCAGGAAGATCACGTCCACGCGGCCCTCGGGTGCGAAGTCGGCCAGGGCGACGAGGAGGCGCTTCTGGAGTCGGTGACGGGCGAGCGCCGTGTCCTCTCCGGCCCCGAAATCCTTCGCGGGCAACACGGCCACGTCGAGGTCGCTCCCCTCTCGCTCGTCCCCTCTCGCCCGGGAGCCGAAGACGAGCACGGCTGCGAGACCGGGGATCTCCCGCACCGCGTTCCGCACTCGCTCTTCGATCGTCGGCATCACCGGAAATCGTAGCACCCCGGCGACGCCCGCCGAGCTCACTCTCCCGCCGCCCCACCCTCGGCCCGCGCCCGGATCCATTCGGTCACGATCTCCAGCACCTCGGGCGCGATCGTCTCTTCGATCTGGCCGTACTCGTCGATCCCGCCGGTCTCGGCGTGCTGGAAGAGGTGGTTGAGGCCGGGGAGGATGCGGACCTCGGAGGACGGGCTCGCCTCCCGCAACGCCGCGGCGTTCTCTTCCGCCGCGACCTGGAAGTCCTTGCCGCCGAAGAGGGCGAGGACGGGGACGTCGACCTGCCGCAGGTGGACGGCCGGGTCGGCTCGCAGGAGCGACCGGAACCACGGGGTGCTCGCCTGGGCGATCGACTGCTCCGCCTGCTCCTCGGTCAGGCCGAGGCGGGCCGCCTCCTCCGCGCCGAGCGCCTCGATCCGCCGCTTCGTCCGCTCGCGCAACGCCTCCTGGAGCGCCTGGCCGGAGACCGACTCGTCGCGCACCAGGGCGAGGTCTTCGGCCTGCGCGGCGGCCGCCATCTCGATGACGCTCTCGTCGAACCCCTGGAGGCGCATCATGTCCGCGCCCTGGCGCTGGAGCAGATCGGGGAGCGGCACCCCGGGGGGCGCCAGCAGCACCAGGAAGTCGATCTCGTCTTCGAGCGTCGCCGCGTGCGGTCCGGCGAGGCCGCCCTCGCTGTGCCCCAGGATGCCGACCGCTTCGCGATCGATCTTCGGCTGGACGGCCAGGAACGCGGCACCGGCGGCGGCGTCCTCGGCGAAATCGGTGACGGTCGAGCCGAGGTGGTCGCCGGTCGACTCGCCGAAGCCGCGGTCGTCGTAGCGCAGCGACGCGACGCCGTGGCGTGCGAGGTGGTCGGCGATCACGTGGAAGGGCGCGTGCCCCATCAGCGTCTCGTTCCGGTCCTGCGGCCCCGAGCCGGTGACGAAGAGGACGGCCGGGAACGGCCCTTCGCCCTCGGGCGTCAGCAGCGTGCCGGCGAGGGCCACGCCGTCCGCGGCGTTCTCGAAGTCGACCTCCCGGCTCTCGTACGGGAAGGGTGCGCGCGGCGTCTGCGGGCGCTTCAGCTCGAACGGCTCCTCGGTCCGCGTCAGCGTCAGGGGCAGCGACCGGCCGCCCTGGCTCCAGGTGCCCTCGAAGGCGTCGCCGGCCGCGGTGAGGGTGCCCTCGTAGGCGCCGCCGATCGCCGGGATGGAGAACCGCAGCGTGCGCTGGTCGAGCGCGAGCGCCTCGACCGGCATCTTGGCTCCCTGGTCGACACTGTCGAGCACCGCCGAGAGGGTTCCGTCGGCGGCGGCTTCTACCTTCAGAACCAGCCGGAGCTGGACGGCTCCCACGTCGAGGGCGCCGGCCCAGTCGCCGGCGAGGTCGGTGGCGGGGACGGCGGCTGCGGCGGCCGCCGGCGGGCTCTCCTGGGGCGACGCGGGGGTCGACCGGGAGGCCTGGGCGAACAGAAGCAGCAGGATCGGGGCGACGAGGACGATCGGGTTCTTTTTCGCTTTCATGACGGGGCTCCTTTCGAGCTCACTACGCACGGCGGGCGGAGAGCTTCGCCGGGATCGGGACACGGATCGGGGGTTCAGCGGTCGCCGTGGCCGTTGCGGCCCGGCGGCTCCGGCTCGAAGATCTCCTCGATCGCGAGCCGGAAGGTGTGGGCGATGCGGAACGCGAGCGGCAGGCTGGGGTCGAACTTGCCGGTCTCGATGGCGTTGACGGTCTGGCGCGAGACCTCGAGCTCGCGGGCCAGCTCCGCCTGGGTCCAGTCGCGCTCGGCGCGCAGGACCTTGAGGCGGTTCTTCAAGAGTACCTCCGGTGGCCGATCCAGACGCCGAGCGAGTGGGTCGCAATCATCGCCAGGATCACGAAGAGGAAGTCGTCCATCGCGACCACGCCCGCGCGGCCGAGGGCGAAGTAGCTCATGCCGCCGACCACGCCGACGCCGAAGGCGAGGGCCAGGGCGTCGAGCTCGAGCTTGCGGCGCAGCTCGTCGGCCTCGCGCAGGAACCGCCGGTAGGCGAGTAGCGTCAGCGCCGCCGGCAGGAGCGTGACGGCGGTCGCGAAGGCGACGGGCCACCCCCGCGGCATCCACTCGTTCTCGATCCCCAGGACCAGCGCCACCCACGACGCCATCCAGAGGAAGCTCCAGGCGATGATCCACCTCTGGTTCTTGCGGTCGCGGACGGTGCCTCCGCAGGCGTCGAGCAGGTTCGTGAGAGTCGCTTTCATGGGGTCGTGCCTCCTTGTCGTTTCGTCAAGTACCCTTGACTCGACGGAGAGTACAGACTCCTTGACTCGATGTCAAGTGAGCTTGTCCCGCGGAGAGGGCGCCTCGACACGGGAGAGACAAGGCTCCTCCCCTACATTTTTTCCGGGGGTGCCTACGACCCGGGGCGGCCGGCGCGGTGGGCTTCGACCAGGGCCTCGACCACGGACGGGTCGGCCAGCGTCGTGATGTCGCCCAGGGCGTCGTACTCGCCCTCGGCGATCTTGCGCAGGATGCGGCGCATGATCTTGCCGGAGCGGGTCTTCGGCAAGCCGGGCGTGATCTGGATGCGGTCGGGGGTGGCGATCGGCCCGATCACGTGGCGCACCTGCTCCTTCAAGGCGCCGACCAGCTCGTGCGGCTCGACGCTCTCGAACTCCGGCGTCACGATCACGTAGGCGAAGATCCCCTGCCCCTTGATCTCGTGCGGGAAGCCGACCACCGCGGCCTCGGCAACCGCCTCGTGCGCCACCAGCGCGCTCTCCACCTCGGCGGTCCCCATCCGGTGGCCGGAGACGTTGAGCACGTCGTCGACCCGGCCGGTGATCCAGTAGTAGCCGTCCTCGTCGCGCCGGCAGCCGTCGCCGGAGAAGTACTTGCCCGGGAAGGTCGAGAAGTAGGTCTGCCGGAAGCGCTCGTGGTCGCCCCAGATGGTGCGCGCCTGCCCGGGCCAGGAGCGGGCGAGGCAGAGGTTGCCGCGCACGCCGTTGCCTTCGATCACCTTGCCCTCGTCGTCGACGAGCTGCGGTTCGATGCCGAAGAAGGGCAGGGTCGCCGAGCCCGGCTTGGCCGGCGTGGCACCGGGCAGCGGGGTGATCAGGATGCCGCCGGTCTCGGTCTGCCACCAGGTGTCGACCACCGGGCAGCGGCCGTCGCCGACCACGTCGTGGTACCACTCCCAGACCTCCGGGTTGATCGTCTCGCCGACCGTGCCCAGCACCCGCAGGCTCGAGCGGACGTGCCTCGTCACCCACTCGTCCCCCTCGCGGGCGATGGCGCGGATCGC
>CAZLLV010000143.1:0-15093 GCA_964560325.1 uncultured Thermoanaerobaculia bacterium
GCGCTCCCGCCGGCCAGGGCTCGGCCCGCACGAGCGCGCGCAGCATCGGCGGCCCGTCGTCGCCGGCACGGAGGGTCGGGTGCGGTTCCTCGCAGCCGATCGCCGGCGGCAGGACTCCGGCCTTCACCGCCTCGATCGCCCGCAGCAGGCCGGCAACCCCGGCCGCCGCCTTGGTGTGCCCGATCAGCGCCTTGATCGACGCGACCGCCGCCGGCGGCGCCGCTCCGGCACCGGTCGAGTCACCCGCCGGCCGGTCCCGGCGGGCCCGCGAGAGGGAGGCCAGCTCGGCGGCGTCCCCCACCGCGGTCCCCGTGCCGTGCGCCTCGAAGTAGGGGACCGTCTCGGGTCCGAAGCCCGCCCGCCGGTAGGCGCGCTCGAGCGCGAGGAGCTGGCCGGCGGCCTCGGGCCGCGTCAGCCCGCCCGCGCCGTCCGACGAGATCCCCCAGCCGCGGATCACGCCGTGGACTCGCAGCCCCCGGCCGCGCGCCGTCTCGAGGTCGGTGAGGACCACGAAGCCGCACCCCTCGCCCGGGAGGAAGCCGTCGGAGCGGGCGTCGAACGGGCGCATGCGGCCGTGGGCGAGCGCGCCGGCGCGGGAGAACCCGACCAGCTCGAAGGGGTCGAGGGAGAGGTCGACGCCGCCCGCGAGCACCACGTCGAGATCGCCGGCCGCCAGCGCCGAGCAGGCGTTCGCCACCGCCAGCAGCGACGAGGCGCACGCCCCGTCGACCGTGTAGCCGCCGCCCCGGAGGTCGAGGTGGTTGGCGATCCGCCCAGCGATGGTGTTCGACAGGCCGCCGGCGAGCGTCTCCTCTCCGGGCTCCGGGAACGGCTCCTTGTAGCTCGCCTCCAGGCGAGCCAGAAGGGTGTCGACGTTCTCGGCCTCCCATCCCTCGCCCGCGAGCTCCGCTGCCAGGACCCGGCGCACGTAGGGCCAGCGCAGGCGCATCTGCTGGGCGCGGGAGAACTCTCCGGTCAGGCTGTTGCCGACCAGCACACCGGTCGTCTCGCGCGGCAGCGCGTCGCCGGCGAGACCGGCGTCCTCGAGCGCGGCGGTCGCCACTTCGAGCGCCAGCCAGTGAGCGGGGTCGGCGGCTCGGAAGCTCGATCCGGCGACCCGAAACCCCACCCGGTCGAACGACCAGTCTTCGAGCACCGCCGCCTCGGTCGCGTAGATCGAGTCCGGCCCGTCGCCTCCGTAGTCCTCCAGCCGCAGGCGCTCCGGCGGGATGGCGCGGAAAGCGCGCCGGCCGGCGATCGACGCCTCCCACAGCTCGCGGGGGCTCGACGCTCCGGGGAACCGGCACGCCGCACCGACGACCGCGATCGGGCGGGCCGCCCGGGCCGGCCGTCGCGTCACCCCGTCTCTCCCACGGCGCCGGTCGGCACGGCGACGCGCCGGCGCGCCTCCGTCCACGCGGCCGCCCAGAGGTAGATCCCGCGGGCGACGCAGACGATGGTGAGGGCGAAGAAGATGGTGAAGACGACGTGGATCGCCAGGAGCGCGCCGTAGACGCCGGCCACCGCGAGCCCGAAGGCGACCTGGCGCCTGGGCTCGAACGGCGTGGTCGCCGGGTCGGTCACCATGTAGAACGTGAACAGCAGGTAGGCGACGCCGGTCATCGGGAGCAGGCAGGCCACCAACGGCGTGTCCCCGATCAGGCTCCGCAGGAGCGCCTGGAGCACGAAGCCGCCGGTCCAGGCCAGGATCAGCGGCACCCGGCGGGTCAGCTTGGCGTTGAGGATGCTCCCCGAGGTGATGATGATCGCCGGCAGCAGCCAGTCCTGCCAGCCGACCAGGTTCTCGGTGAACATGTAGGGCTGGGCGATGGCGACCGACGGGAAGGCGAGCAGGGTCGCGGTGATGCCGGCGTTCGACGGGTTGAGGAAGTGCCGCCGGCGCCCCTTTCCGACCGACGCGCGCAGGAGGTGCTTCGACGCGATGGCGACCGTGACCGCGAACAGGATCGGCCCGAGCCGGTCGCCCGGGTAGAGGAGCATGGCGCAGGCGAGGGCGGTGATGTGGGCCGGCAGCAGGAAGTGGAAGAGCTCGCGGATCGAGCCCGCGAACGCGGGCCGCTCCCCGCGCGACCGGGCATCGAGCCATCCGAGGAAGAGCTCGATCCCGTAGGCCGTGGCCAGAGCGGCGAGAGGGTGAGCCCACGCCTGCTCGAAGCCGAGGAACGTGTGTCCGAGGACGTTGAGCAGGGTGATGGCGGCGGCGAAGCGCCGGAGCGCGATCAGGCGGACGTCACGCGGTTTCTGGCTCACGGGGCCTCCGTGGGAAGGATCTCGGCGCTCGAGCCGCCCAGCACGACCGTGTGCCAGCCGGGAGCGAGCTCGAGAGAGCGGTGGCGGACGGCGCCGTCCGCCCCGCGCCAGGCGAGCTCGACGGCGACCGGTCCGTCCCAATCCCGGCCGAGGCCGAAGTGCAGGTCGGGGCTCCTGACGCCGGAGTGGCCGTTGCCGCCGTCGACCTGCGCCACCAGCCGGCGCCCGTCCGGCAGCCGCACCTCGGCGCGGGCGCCCACCGCCGGGCTCGCCGGCGCGCCGGGGCGCGGGTGACCGGGCTCGACGCGGAGGCCCCGGTCCCGCGTGCCCTCCAGGGGGCGCAGCAGGTGGAGCGCCAGAAAGCTCCCCGGCGGCGTGCCGGCGCCGGCCTCCGCGCGCTCGCCGGCGACGTTCCGGTAGAACGCCGACGGCTGCCACTGGTTGCCCACCGCGAAGTCGAGATCGCCGTCGCCGTCGACGTCGGCCGTGGCGATGCCGCGGCTCACCTGGGGCTCGTCGAGCCCGAGGTCGCCGGCGAGGTCGAAGTAGCGCCCCGAGGCGGCACGGGCGAAGAACGGGTTGTGCTGACGGCCGGAGAGGTCGTCGCCGGGGCCGAGCCGGGGCCAGCTCTCCGGGAAGCGGAGGAGCTCGTCGTTGCCCATCGCGAGCTCGTGGAGCTCGGGCCACCGGTTGGTCACGCCCCGGACGAAGCCGGTCGCCTGGAGCGCCTCCGGCACGCCGTCGTTGTCGAGGTCGGCGAACCGGGACTCCCACCCCCAGCCGCTCCGGGCGAGGCCGAGCGACTCGCTCCGGTCGACGAACGGCGCCCGCCCCTCGGCCATGGCGGCCGGGTCGCCGGTCGCCGTCCACACGAAGTGGCTCTCGTGGAGCGACCACTCGGCCGCGATGTTCGAGACGTAGACGTCGAGGCGGCCGTCGCCGTTCACGTCGGCGAAGTCGACGCCCATCCCCTTGAACGAGTCGTGGCCGAGGATCTTCGAGCGGGGCGTGGCGAAGCGCCGCTCGCCCTCGAGGAGCGCGAAGCGGGGCTCGCCGGGGCGCGAGCGGTTGTGGAGGAGCCGGTCGGGTCCGAAGTCGTTCGCGAAGTAGATCTCGGGCAGCAGGTCGCCGTCGAGGTCCGCCGCGGCGACCGCCAGCGTCCAGCCCCGGGCCACCCGCTCCGGCAGCGCCTCGACCTCGCGGAAGCGCACCTCGGGCTCGGCGCCGGAGGTGCCGCTCTCCCAGAGGAGGAGCCGGTTGCGGCCGGCGTTGAAGGCGCGCGACATCGAGTGTTGCATCGACTCGCGGCCGGACGCCGAGGCGTCGAGCACGCGCGCGCCGTCGGGGAAGTAGTTCCCGATCACCAGGTCGGCGTGGCCGTCGCCGTCGAAGTCGGCGCGGGTCGCGGCGTTCGAGTACCACCGGCGCTCGTCGTCCGGGATGTCCGGCGGCACGATCTCGAGCGCCCGGTAGGCGGCGCGGGTCGGGCGGTCGGCGCCGGCCGGAGCGCGCCGCAGGAACGCCACCGGCGGGCGGCCCCAGTAGTAGACCAGGAGATCCGCCAGGCCGTCCTCGTTCAGGTCGCCGGGCACGCATCCCATCGGCGCGGTCGTCGTGCGGTCGAAGTCGTCCGGCGCGACGGAGAACGTCTCGAACCGCTCTCCGGTTTCGGGCACGGGGCCGATGAGCACCCGGTCGGTGGCGGTTTCGACCCAGCACACGTCGTTGGGGAGGCCGTCGTGGTCGAGGTCGGCGAGGGCGACGGCGGCGCCGACCGACGAGATCCACGCCGCGATGTGCTCCAGGTGCGGATGGACGGGCCGGATGCTCCGGGCCTCGCCGCCCGGAGGCGAGACGAGCTCGACCCGTTCGAAGGCGAAGCGCGCCGCCATCTCGCGCCGCTCGTCGTCGTCCAGGATGGGTGGCCGGGCGAAGCCGTAGGCCATCAGGATCAGGACCACGGCGGCGACGCGGACGAGATTCCGGCGCACGACGGCCGCGAGAGCGCTCACGCCGCGCCCTCCTCTACCGTCCCTCCGGCGAGCGCCTGCCGGATGCGCCGCCTCCAGACCTCGAACGCCGGCTCCTCCGCGGCGAGGCCGGCTCCGTCGTCCGGCAGCTCGACGCGCACCCGGTCGGTGAGAGCCGCCAGCTCCTCGGGGCTCGCGCCCGCCAGCACGGCGGCGGCGGACGCCAACCACGGCGTCGGCTCGCCGCTCTCCAGCCGCGCCTTGGCGGCGAAGGCGACCCCCTGCGCGACGTGCGGAGTCGCCGGGCCGGCGAGACGCCGAAGCTCTCGGAGCTCATCGTCCGTCAGGCCGCCGGCGAAGGCGCTCGCGAGCCCGACGCCGCTCCACAGGTCGCCGCGCCGGTGGGCGGGGAACGTCTCGATCGTGGACGCGATGCCTCCCGGGTCCATGCCCCGCACGAACCAGAGGCTGCGTCCCAGGCCCTGGTCGAAGGCTCGACGCGCGTAGCCGCGCAGCCGGCGCGGGACCCGCCGGCGCTCGACCGCTCGCCGCCACCCGAAGTAGCCGTGGTGGAATCCGTAGCCGTCGAAGGCGAGCCACCGGAGGACCGGGTCGAGGCCGGACAGCGCGCGGCCGAAGCGTCGCGGGATCCGGGCGAAGACCCAGCCGGCGCCGACCACCACGAGATACCGGTGCGGAAAGCCCGGCCCGGCCGCCATCTCCTGGACCCGGCTCGGCCGGCGCAGCCGCGGGAACAGCGAGTCCTGGATCGCCAGCGCCATGCCCGCGCCTTCGAAGGCGAACCCGCACCAGCCCGGTTCGACGTGCTCGGCGAGAGTGCGCGCGAGCGGCTCCGGGCGGGGATCGAGGAGCGCCGCGTGATAGCCGGCGAGGAAGCTCTCGCCGACCCGGATCGCACGCGCGCGCCGCGCGCCGTCGAGCACCACGAAGCCGCGCAGCTCGGGCAGCACCCGCTCGGCGGGAATTCCGAGCAGCGACCTCCGCAGGCGTCCCAGGGGCGAGGTCGCGGGCGGATGTCCGGTGCCTGGAAGCGTCCGGTTCGCCTTCGTGGTCGCTCCCGCCATGCGCCATCTTCCTCCGTATGCTTTACCGCCGCCGGCGCGACGGGCGGTCAGAGCTTCAGGGTGGGCCCCGCGGTCCGGCGCGGGCGCCCGGGTCAGGGGCCGCCCGGACCGAACCGCGAGGGGGAACGGCTAGTTGGAAGCCGAGCCGATGTCGCCCGACCCGCTCACGTCCTGCGAGTCCTCGACGTCGTGCCGCTCTTCGCGGTCGATCGGCTGTGGGCACGGAGACGGCTGCGCGATGTCGATGCTCGACGAGGCCGTCGAAGCGACGCCGACGCTGCCGCTACCGCAGTAGGTGACCGGCTTGTAGGCGTGCGACGCCGGGAAGGTGTGGTGGCGGGCGATCGTCACCTTCTGGCCGGTGCTCGTGACGCCCGGGTGCCAGGCCGCGTCCGGGTCGAGGGGGTTGTTCGGCGGGTCGTAGCTCCACGGCGTGCCGGTGGCGGGCTCGTAGAGGATGCCCTCCTTGAGCACGTCGCCCACGAGGGCGCCGGTCGACGGATTGCGCGCCTCGACGATGGCGTTGACCGGCAGGTCGACGAAGAACCGGCCACCCCAGGAGCCCTGGCGCTCGATCTCCATCTGGGCCGTCGGCTGCGTACCGTTCAGGACGACCTTGAAGTCGAGATTGCCGCACGGGGTGCTGGTGGTGCTGGTGCTCTCGAACTCGAGGTGCTTCATGCGGACGTCGACCTGCGCGAGGCCGGCACTGTCGAACACGGCGTCCTCGGTCCGTTCCACCACGACGCTCCCGTCGCCCTGGCCCTGCATCGCCACGCCCTTGAAAGTGATGCGAACGATCTGGTTGCTGCTCGTCTGGCAGATCGCCTGCCAATCCGCGCTGCTCAGGTCGACCCACGTGTTGCCTCCACCGGGCGTCGCCCAGCTATCGTCGCCGGCTTCGATGTCCTGCGCGGTGACCGGCGCCGCGACCAGCGCGAGCACCGCGAGCACGGGAACCATTTTGGATAAACGGATTCTCCTCATCACGCTCTCCTTCTCTCTCCGAAAATGTCGGGGCGGAAGACCTCGGGCGGGTACGCGACTCTCCGACGACCCGCCCCAGGACGTCGAAGCCGAGGGTCTTCAAGCGATCCCTCTCATTCCTCATGTGCGCGAGGGCGGGCTTGCGGGACATGGGAGGCGATCTCCGGGTCGGAGAGCCGACCCTCCCTGCGGGCGAGCCAGGCGCCCTGTCCGGCCAGGGTGAGCAGGCAGGAGGCGCCGAGGGCGCCGGCCACGAGGAGGCCGAGCGACCGGCTCGCCGGCACGCTCGAGAAGGCGAGGGTCCCGAAACCCAGGGCGATCGCCGCCGTGTCCGCCAGGATGGCGGGGCCGGCGTGGAGGACCGCGGCGAGCGCCGCGTCGGGCGCCCCCTCCTCGCGGGCGACCCGGTAACGGTCGAAGAGGTGGATCCCGTAGTCGATGCCGATCCCCAGGGTGACGGCGCAGAACATCGAGGTCGCGACACCGATCGGCACGCCCAGCCAGCCCATGACGCCGGAGATCCAGAGCACGGCCGCCGCGGTCGGCGCCACCACCACCGCGCCGACCGCCGGCGAGCCGTAGAGCAGGCTCGCCATCAGCAGTGTGCCGGCGAGGGCGAGCCCGAGGGAGAGGAGCTGGCTCCGGACGATGGCCGGGATCATGGCCTGGCTCACCGCCACGTCCCCGCCGAAGCGGAGCGAGAGGCCGAGCGGGGCGAGCCGCTCCGCCTCGTAGCTCCGGATCGCGTCGAGCAGCGTCTCGGTGTCGCGGTAGTTGGCGCCTTCGAGCAGCACGGTCACCACCGTGCGCCGGAAGCCGTCGTCCACCACCTCGCGGCGCCGGACCTCGCCGCGCACGAGCTCCATCTGCGCGATCATCTGCCGCACCCACGCCGCCCGCTCCGGGACCTCGCGGCGGTCCTCGCGCCCGCCCGCCGCGAGGAAGCGAGTGGTCGTCACGTGCTCGGCCAGGCCGAGGACGCCGCCCACGTCCGGCCGATCGGCGAGAAAGCGCTCGAAGGCGCCGACGGCTCGCACGGCGTCCGGCTCGAGGAAGGGCTCCTCGCCCCCGGCCGCCGCGATCTCGACCAGCAGGGTGTGGGTCCCGGCGAGGAGATCGTCGGCGCGCTCGGTGGCGCGCCGGAACGGGCTGTCGGACGAGAACCCGCCGATCCAGCTGTCCTGGACCTCGATCCGCAGGGCTCCGGCTCCCAGGACCAGGGTGAGCGCCCCCAGGACGGCCAGGGTCGTGCCCGGGCGCTCGAGCCGGCGGGGAAGCGCGGCCGCGAGGGCGCGCCGCGCCGGAAACGCGCCGGCCGGCCGCCGGAGCGCCTCGGCCGGGAGGCGCGCCAGGACCGCCGGGACCAGCGACAGCGAGAAGAGGAGGCAGACGGCGACCCCGAAAGCCGCGAACAGGCCGAACGCGCGCACCGCCGGGAGGGGCGAGATGGCGAACGAGAGGAAGCCGGCCGCCGTCGTCAGAGACGTGAAGACGATCGGCCGGGCGAGCTCGCGAGCCGTCCGCTCCGCGACCTCCGCTCCGGGCCGCCCGGGCATCTCGCCGAGGAGCCGCTGGTGGCGCCAGAACAGGTGGACCTCGTCCGCCAGCCCGACGCAGGTGAGGATCACCGGCAGCACCGCCGTGGTGAGGTAGAGCGGCACGCCGGTCCAGCCCATCAGCCCGAAGGTGCAGCCGAGACAGATCGCCACCTCGGCGGCACCCAGAAGGACGCCGGCCAGACGGCGGCAGCCGATCCAGAGGACGACCCCCATGACGACGAGGGCGATCGGGACGAGCAGCGCCAGGTCCCGGAGGACGTGGTCTCCGAGAAGCGCCGCCGCCACCGGAGCGCCCACCACCGAGAGCCGGTCTGGCGGTCCCGCGCTCTCCGCCACGACCGTCTCGATCCGGCGCGTGAGCTCGCGCCGGTCGTGGGCCTCGGCCCCCGAGCTCGCCGGCGGCACGCCGACCAGGACCGCCGCCGCGCGGCCGTCCGCCGAGACGAGGGTGCCTTCGAGGAGGCCCACCGCTTCCACGTCGCCGCGCACCCGGGCGAGGTCGGACGGGGTCCGGGGGAGCGGATCGAGGAAGGCGCGGTAGGTGGGGGGCTCGCGGTGGTAGCGGTAGCTCCGCTCGGTCGCCAGGCTCAGGACGCGCTCCGGCGCCACGCCGTCGACCGCGGCGAGGCGGCGGCTCAGAGCGTGGATGCGCCGGAGCGTCTCCGGATTGTAGATTCCGTCGGGGTGGGAGCTCTCGACCAGAACGACCACCGGGTCGAGGAGCCCGAAGCGGTCCCGGATCTCCCGGTCGGTCGCGACCGCGGGATCGCCCGGCGGGACGAGCGCCGCGCCGTCGGTCCGGAGCTCGAGGCGCGCCAGGCCGGGCGCCAGGAGCAGCAGCGCGGCGGCCGCCGCCGCGAGAACCCGCCCCGGGCGGGCGATCGACGCGCGGGCAACGGCGAAGCCGAGGTCGCCGAGGCGGTCGGCGAACCGGGGTGGGCGGGGCACGCGCTCCATACGAAGCTACGTGTCCGGGACCTCTGCTTCGCGGACACCCGCCGCGTCAATACGACGCCGCGTCCGCGGGGTCGCCTTCCTCCGGCTCCGGCGACTCCCGCTGGAGCAGCAGCTCCTGGAGGCCGGTCTTCAGCAGATACCCGCGGTCGACCCGGAAATCGGGGAAGGCAGAGCGGATCACGCCCTGCGGGTAGCGCGGCGCCGGGCGGGTGCCGGGCGGACGCTCGTAGACCAGGTTCCGCCGGTCCTCGATCCGGAAGCGCAGCGGCTCGGCCGGCATCTCCTTGCTGTAGTAGACGAGCGAGAAGAGCCGCCCCCCCTCCCGCACCGCGCCCGCCATCCGGGCCCCCAGCTCCTTGACCCGGTCGAGCGGCAGGTAGTTGAGCAGGTCCCAGGCGAGCACCGCGTGATAGCCGGGATGGTCCTCCCCCGGGTCGAGCGCCTCGAGCGCCTTCTCCCAGGCGCGCGGCTCGGCGCTGGTCAGCGTCGCCGCCAGGTCCGCGACCTGGACCGAGAGGGCGAAACGGGAGAGCAGCTCGATGTTCGAGCCGATCGCGGGCCCGAGGTCGAGGAAGCGGTAAGAGCCCCCGGGCACCAGGCCGTCGAGCAGGTTCTCGAGCGCGAGCGAGCGGAGCCGGACGATCTCCGGCTCCGCTGAACCCGCGGCCCGCTCCCCGCCACCCGCCGACCCCGCCTCCGGGTGCGCACGCTTCCTCGAGAACCAGCTCAACGGATTCAGGCTCCTGCCTTGGCGACGGCCTTCTCGCGCTCGGACGAGCTGGAGGAGCCCGACGACCCGGACGACCCCGACGAGCCGGCGCCGGAGGACGAGCCGCCGGGGCGTGAGCCGCCCTGCGAGCCGGAGCCCGAGGGGGCCGACGCGCCCGATCCGCTCGACGCCGAGCGCTTCGGCTCCATGTCGATCGCGCCCTTGAACTGGGCGCCGTCTTCGAGCGACACGCGGGGCGCGGTCAGGTTGCCGCGCACGTCGCCGGTCGAGCGCAGCACGATCTGCTCGCCGCCGAAGAGGTTCCCCTCGACGCGACCCTCCACGAAGACCGACTTGCCGTAGACGTCGGCCTTGACGAAGCCGCTCTGGCCGATCGTGACGCTGTTGCTCTCGACGTCGATCTTTCCCTGGACGCGGCCGAGGATCGTCAGATCCTCCTTGCCCGCCAGATCGCCCTGGATGGTGATCGACTCGCCGATCACCGCGCTCGCGCGCCGGGGGGTGGAGGAGGACGGCGACGGGCTCGGTGGGCTCGACGCCTGCGGCGCATAGGTGTTGGGCGTGTTGGGCTCGGGACTCTCTTCGGCTCGCTTCCAGGCCACTTCAGGGGCTCCTTTCAAGATCCGTGAATGCGCATGAGACTATGCTTCTTCGGCATCGGTGTCAACCGCTTGACAGTATTTCCCGCGGTTGACATCGGGGGCGCTCGCCATTATCTTTTGGGTGGTCAAAATTATGAATTTCACGACAAGAACACCCAGAAAACAGGAGCCGCCATGCGCCCCTTCCTCGTTCTCCTCCTCGTGTCGGTGGCGCTCGCCGCAGCGCCTTCGCCGGCACACGCTCAGCTTACACCCGCCGAGCCTCCGCCCGAGCTGGTCACCGACCGCCCGGACCAGACCGAATCGGCCTCGGTGGTGCCGGCCGGCTTCTACCAGCTCGAGACCGGCCTCGGCTTCGAGCGCCAGGAGGCCGGCCCGCTGACCGTGCGGACCCTCTCCGGCCCCGGCACGCTGGTCCGCATCGGCCTCGGCGGCCGGACCGAGCTGCGGGCCGGCTGGGAGGGGTGGGTCGATCAGGACATCGACGTCGCCGGCTCGGGCGGATTCGACCGGAGCGTGAGCGGGATCGGCGACGGCGAGATCGGCGCCAAGGTGAAGCTCCGCGAGGAGGCGGGGGCGCTGCCCGAGATGGCGCTCCTCGCCGGCCTGTCGCTGCCCGTCGGCGACGAGGAGCTGACGAGCGACGAGTACGAGCCGGCGGTCCGCCTCGCCTTCGCCCACACCCTCTCCAACCGGCTCGGCCTGGCGTACAACCTGGGCGCCGAGCGCTCTCACGACGAGGGCGAGGGCTTCACCCGCTTCCTCTACACGGTGGCGCTGGGCGCCGGGTTCACCGACCGGATCGGCGCCTTCGTCGAGGTCTTCGGCGAGGAGCCGGAGAGCGGCGCGCCGGGAGGCTCCCAGGTCTCGCTCGACGGCGGCGTGACGTACCTCGTGCGCCCCAACCTTCAGCTCGACGCCTACGCCGGCGCCGGCCTCCCCGACGACGCCCCGGACTGGCTCGCCGGCCTCGGCGTCTCCGTCCGCTGGCCACGGTAGGGATCAGACCCCGAAGCGGTCGAGGATCTTGAAGCGGCCGGCGAAGGCCTTCTGCACCCACGGCGTCAGCTTCCCGCGCCGCCAGGTATCCGCGGCCTTCTTCACGACCTCCCCCTGCGTCGGGTAGGGGTGGATCACCGACGCGATCTTCCCCAGCCCCACGCCGTGGGTGATCGCCAGGCAGAGCTCGCCGATCATGTCCCCCGCGTGGGCCGCGACCAGCGTCGCCCCCAGGATGCGGTCCTTCCCCTTCGCCAGGTGCACGCGCAAGAACCCCTCGGTCTCGCCGTCGAGGAGCGCCCGGTCGAGCTCCGCGAGCGGCAGGGTCAGCGTGTCGACCTCCAGCCCCCGCTCGCGCGCCTCCGCCGCGTACTGCCCGACGTGCGCGACCTCCGGGCTGGTGTACGTGCACCACGGGATCACCAGGTCGCTCGCCTTCGCGCGGCCGTGGAAGAGGGCGTTCTGGATCGCGATCCGGGCGAGCGCGTCCGCCACGTGGGTGAACTGGTACTTCGACGCCACGTCGCCGGCCGCGAAGACGCGCGAGTTGGTGGTGCGCAGCCGATCGTCGACCTGCACGCCCTTCTTCGAGTAATCGATCCCCGCCGCCTCGAGGTCGAGCCCCTCGAGGTTCGGGGTACGGCCGACCGCGAGGAGGAGCTCGTCGCAGGCGACCTCGCCGGCCTCTCCGGAGTCACCGTCCCGGGAGAACCGCACCACCCGCTCCTCCCCGCGCCGCTCCACCCCGTCGACCGAGACGCCGAGCTCGAAGCGCACGCCGTCGCGCGCCATCGCCTCGCGCACGATCGCCGCCGCGTCTTCGTCCTCGCGCGGCAAGACCTGCGGCGCCATGTCGAGGACCGTCACCTCCGAGCCGAGGCGGGCGAAGGTCTGGGCCAGCTCGCAGCCGATCGGGCCGCCGCCGACGACCGCCAGCCGGCGGGGCGCCGCGGTCAGGTCGAAGACCGTCTCGTTGGTCAGGAAGCCCGCCTCCTCCAGCCCCTCGATCGGCGGCACCGCCGCCCGCCCGCCGGTCGCGACCACCGCCTTGCGGAAGCGGAGCACCCGGCCGTCGACGTCGATCGCGTCCGACGCCACGAAACGCCCTTCGCCCAGGAAGACGTCGATCCCGAGCCCACGGAAGCGCTCGGCGCTGTCGTGGTGGGAGATGCCGGCGCGGATCCGGCGCATGCGCTCCATCACGAAGCCGAAGTCCCCCTCGCCGGTGGCGGCCGGGCCGCCGAACCGCTCCGCCGCCCGCCGCGCGTCGGTCCAGGCGCGGGCGGCGCGGATCATCCCCTTCGACGGCACGCAGCCCATGTTCAGGCAGTCGCCGCCCATCAGGTGCCGCTCGACCAGCGCCACGCGGGCGCCCAGGCCGGCCGCGCCGGCGGCGGTCACCAGCCCCGCGGTGCCGGCGCCGATCACCACCAGGTGGTAGCGGTCGGCCGGCTCCGGGTTCGTCCAGTCGGGCGGGTGGACGTTCGCCAGCAGCTCGCGGTCGTGCTCGCCGACCATCATTCGCCTCCCACTTCGGACGCCTCGAGCGCCGTCTTCTCGGCCAGCGCCCGCTTCGCCTTCTTCGTGATCAGCACCGTCACCGCCAGCACGGCCACCAGGCCGACGGCGAGGAGCACCCAGTCCCAGACCGTCTGCCCGCCCTCGAGCGCGGCGCGGCCGACGTGGCCGTAGTAGACGTAGAGGAGCGTGCCCGGGAGCATGGCGAGGCTCGCGACCATGTAGTGGAGGAAGCGGACCCGGGTCAGGCCGAGGGCGTAGTTGAGGAGCACGAACGGAAAGACCGGCGCGAGCCGCAAGAGCGCCACGATCTTGCCGCCGTCCTTCTCGATCGACTTGTCGAGGTGCGCGAAGGTCGGGTTGCCCTCGATCTTCCGCTCCACCCAGCCGCGGGCGACGTAGCGCGCGATCAGGAACGCCGCCCCGGCGCCGACCGTCGCGCCGGTCCAGGCGTAGACGGTGCCCCAGACGAGGCCGAAGAGCGCGCCGGAGGCGAGGGTGAGGACCGAGCCGGGAACGAAGGTGACGGTCGCCACCGCGTAGCCGGCCATGAAGACCAGCGGCGCCCAGGCGCCCAGCCCTTCGATCCGGACGAGGAAGCCCTCGACGTAGCCGCCGAGGTAGCGGCCGGCCAGGACGAGCGCCGCGACGACGGCGACGGCGGCGAGCGCCAGCAGGACGGTGCGCCCGCGCGAGCGGTCCGGCGAGGCGGCGGGTGGGGGGGTGGTGGTGGCGTCGGTCATGGTGTCGCTCCGGGTCGGGCCGGCGTACGGAAGGTCGATACGGAGGCGCCGCGACGGCGGTTCATCGCGCGCCGCCACCCCGCCGGTGCCGCTCCAGGCTGCTCTCGGGACCGGACGGCATCGTAGCACCCTGTGGCGGCGGCGCCCGGAAACCTCGGTGTGGTGCCGACTTGTGCGAAATCGGCAAGATCCGCATTGCACTTCGTCGAATTCGGGCTTGATTTCGTCGAAGTGTATCCCTAGACTGCGCGAATTCGCCGAACCCGCTGACCATCCGGAGACCCTGTTCATGGACGCCAAAGAGATCCTGAAGACCGCCGACGAGGAGAACGTTCATTTCCTGCGCCTCGAGTTCACCGACATCATGGGGGTGCTGAAGAACGTCGAGATCCCCCGCAGCCAGTTCGAGAAGGCGCTCGACGGCCAGATCATGTTCGACGGCTCGTCGATCGAGGGCTTCACGCGCATCGAAGAGTCGGACATGCTGCTGCACCCCGACCTCGACACCTTCCGCCTGAACCCCTGGAAGAGCCCGGACGGCAGCCGCGTGGGCCGGCTGATCTGCAACGTCAAGCTGCCGGACGAGTCCGACTTCCCCGGCTGCCCGCGCACCGCGCTCGTGCGGCAGGTCGAGCGCGCGGCGAAGCTGGGCTACAAGATGGTCTGCGGCCCGGAGGCGGAGTTCTTCCTCTTCCAGAAGGACCCGGAGACCGGTCAGGCGCTGACCGAGACGCACGACGTGGGCGGTTACTTCGACCTGACGCCGGTCGACCGGGGCGAGGAGGCGCGGCGGGACATCGTGGTGATGCTCGAGCAGATGGGTTTCGAGGTGGAGGCGGCGCACCACGAGGTGGCGCCGGGGCAGCACGAGATCGACTTCAAGTACGCGCCGGCGCTCGAGTGCGCGGACAACGTGTCGACGTTCCGGTTCGTGGTCAAGAAGGCGGCGCTCGACCGGGGGCTGCACGCGACGTTCATGCCGAAGCCGATCTTCGGCGTGAACGGCTCGGGCATGCACACGCACCAGAGTCTGCTGACCGAGGACGGGGAGAACGCGTTCTACGATCCGGACGCGAAGATGCAGCTTTCGGAGACGGCGATGCACTACATCGGCGGCATCCTGGAGCACGCGCGGGCGTTCGTGGCGATCACCAATCCGCTGGTGAACTCGTACAAGCGGCTGGTGCCGGGCTACGAGGCGCCGATCAACATCGCGTGGTCGGAGAAGAACCGGTCGCCGCTCGTGCGGGTGCCGGCGAAGCGGGGGATGTCGACGCGCTGCGAGGTGCGGGTGCCGGACCCGGCGTGCAATCCGTACCTGGCGCTGGCGGTGATGCTGGCGGCGGGGCTCGACGGGGTCGAGAACAAGATCGATCCGGGCGAGCCGGTGAACAAGAACATTTTCACCATGAGTGAGCGGCAGAAGCGGCGGCTGCGCATCCGGCAGCTCCCGGCGAACCTGTCCGAGGCGCTCGATCAGCTCGAGAAGGACTCGGTCGTCGGCGACGCCCTGGGCTCGCACATCCTGGAGAACTACCTGCGGGCGAAGCGCCAGGAGTGGGCGGACTACATCTCCCACGTGCATCCTTGGGAGCAGGAGCGGTATCTCGAGGCGTATTGAGGGAGGGGCGAGGTGGGGGAGGGGGGCGTGCCTGCGGTGCGGGTCCGGCCG
>CAZLLV010000144.1:0-3686 GCA_964560325.1 uncultured Thermoanaerobaculia bacterium
GGGCGGCACCGGAACCGAGCAGCAGCCGCCCCGCCTCGACCGATGCATGCGTCGGTCCGGCCTGCGCCATTCCCGGCGGCAGAGTGTGGGTAGGGTCGTCGTCCCGGGCGGCGACGTCCGCGGCCGCCTGCGCGTGCTCTAGCTCACGTTCCATCGCTCGTCTCCTCCCCGGCTCTGCGTTCATTTCGATGATGAAGCGGGGCCGCAAACCATTTCATGCGCGGTCTCTGTCGAGGGACGGCGGGAGCCGCCAGAGCCGATCAGGCCCGGGGATGGAACTTCTCGTACAACGACTTCAGCCGTTGCTGGTGGATGTGGGTGTAGATCTGCGTGGTCGAGATGTCGGAGTGGCCGAGCATCATCTGCACCGCCCGCAGGTCGGCGCCGTGCTCCAGCAGGTGGGTGGCGAAGCTGTGGCGGAGCACGTGGGGCGAGACCTTCTTCACTCCGGCGCCGCGGGCGTAGCGCTTCAGGTTGTTCCAGAAGCCCTGACGGGTCATCGCCCGGCCGAGCCGCGAGAGGAAGACCGCGTCGCTGCGCCCCCGCTCGAGCGCCGGCCGGGCCTCGCGGAAGTAGCGTCCCAGCCAGCCTTCGGCGCTCTCCCCCACCGGCACCACCCGCTCCTTCGAGCCCTTGCCGTAGGCGAGCAGGAACCCCCGGTCGATGCGGAGCTGCGGCAGCGTCAGCGAGACGAGCTCGGAGACCCGCAGCCCGGTCGCGTAGAGGAGCTCGATCATCGCCCGGTCGCGCAGCCCGAGCTCGGTCGTCGTGTCGGGCGCCGCCAGCAGCGCCTCGACCTGGGCTTCGGAGAGCACCGTCGGCAGGTGCTGGATCAGCTTCGGCGCCACCAGGTCGGCGGCCGGATCGTCCTCCCGCTCCCCCTCCGCCACCCGGTGCGCGTAAAACCCCCGCGCCGCCGAGATCGCCCGCGCGATCGAACGGGGCGAAAGCCCCTCCCGCCGCATCCGCCGCACCCCCGCCGCCAGATCCTTCGGCTTTGCCGCGAGGAGATCCTTCCCGTCCTCTTCCAGCACCGCCGCCCACCGTTCGAGATCGCGCCGGTAGGCGGCGACGCTGTTCCCGGCCAGCCCACGCTCGACCGCCAGGTGGTCGAGGTAGAGAACGACCAGGCGGTGCCACGGGGGCTCGGAAGGCGTCTTCGAGGCCATCGGCCGGGATGCTACCGGAGCTTGACGGGCTCCCAAGAGGGTGGGATCATCCCACCATGACCAGCAAGGCCGACAGCAAGAGGCGCGTCGTGCTGCCCCGGGCGAGGCCCGGCGACGTCTTCGACATCCAGGAGCAGGGCGAGGGACGCTACGTGTTGGTCCGACTCGAGCGGCCCGAGCCGAAACGGTTCATGAGCCGCGACGACTGTTTGCGCGCCATGGAGGACCGCCCGCTGCACCTCGGGATGAGCTGGGAGGAGCTGAAGGGCCTCACCCGCGAGCCGTGATCCTCCTGGACACGAACGTCCCCATCTACGCCGGGGACCCCGCCTCGCCCCACCGGTCCTGGGCCCGCGCGACCCTCGCCGACGCCGTCGCTGGGGAAGGCGCCGCGATCAACTCGGTGATTCTCGCGGAGGTCTGCGTCGGGGACCTGGAGCCGGACACGGTGGCGGACCGCATCCGGAGCTGGGGTGTCGAGATCCTCGACCTCCCCGCGGCCGCGGCCCCGGTCTGCGCCAAGGCCTATCTCGCCTACCGGGAGCGGCGAAGGTCGGAATCGGGCAAGGACTCCCCTCGGCTTCCGCTCCCGGACTTCTTCGTCGGAGCCCACGCCGAGGTCATGGGATGGACCGTGGCGACCGCCGACCCGCAGAGGTTCCGGACCTACTTCCCCTCCGTCCGGCTCGAGACGCCGTGACCCGGAGCCCGAGCGGAGAGCGACGCCCTATCGCAGCCGGACGCTCGCCCGGCGGCCGAAGAAGGGGTTCTCTTCCCGCTCCTCGTCGAGGGTGGTCGCCGGGCCGTGGCCGGGGTGGAGGGTGTAGTCGCCTTCGAGGGTGAAGAGGCGCTCGCGGATCGAGCGCTCGAGCGTGGCCGTGTCGCCGCCGGGCAGATCGGTGCGGCCGATGCCGCGGTGGAAGATCACGTCGCCGACCAGGATCGAGCGGCTCGCCTCGTCGACGAGCACCACGTGGCCCGGCGTGTGGCCCGGGGCGTGGAGAACCCTCAGAGTGAGCCCGGCGACCTCCAGCGTCTCGCCGTCGGCGAGGAAGCCCTCCGGCGCCGGCGGCGGCCGGTACCCCATCATCGCCGCCATGTCGGGCATCTGGACGTGCTGGAGGTAGGGCAGGTCGGCCTCGTGGATGCGGGCACCGATGCCGTACCGCTCCGCCACGTGGGCGACGTGCGCGATGTGGTCGAGGTGCCCGTGGGTGAGGAGGATCGCCTCCGGCCGCCACCCCTCGCGCTCGACGAGATCGAAGATCCGCTCGCTCTCGGCGCCGGGATCGACGATCGCCACCCGGGGCGGAACGCCGATGACGTAGGTGTTCTCGCCGAACGGCCCGACCGTGAAGGAGGCGAGGATCACGCGAGGACGGCGCGCCGGCGGAACGGGCGGCTCAGGGTGATGGAATCCGGAGGGAGATTCGGCACAGGGTGATCTTCCCATACGCCACTCCCGACACGGTTCGGGACCCGCGGCTCGAGTGCCCGGATCGGCAAGCGGAGCGTCCACCCTCCGCCTGTCCACCTTTCGACCGCGGGCGGCACTCCTCCTGTGATGCGCGAGCTCAGTCAACGGCCGGCCGCCGCGGGCGGTGAACGGGAGGCCTCCGGCCGCACACGGCTCCGCCCCACCCTGCTCGACCCGTCACTGGAGGTCATGAATTTCCTCAACGAGGCGGTGCAGCGCTATCCCGAAGCGATCTCGTTCGCTCCCGGGCGCCCCTCGGAACAGCACTTCGCCGTCCCGGAAGCCGTCGAGGCGCTGGACACCTGGGTTTGCCACGAGGCGGAGCTGAGCGGCGAGACCCCCGAGACCGTCTACCGCCGCCTCGGGCAATACGGCCCGACCAACGGCATCGTCCGCGATCGGGTGGCCGAGCAGCTCTCCCGCGACGAGGGCATCCAGGTCCCCCCGGAGTCGATCGTGCTGACCTGCGGATGCCAGGAGGCGATGACCCTTCTGATGATGGGCCTCTTCGATCCCGAACGGGACGTGCTCCTATGCGGCGACCCGTCCTACATCGGCATCACCGGGCTCGCCCAGATTCTCGGTGTCCGGCTGGAGCCGGTCCCGGCGGGTGAAGGGGGAATCGAGACGGCGACGGTACGGGTCGCGATCGATCGAGTGCGAAGCGCCGGCCTCCGCCCTCGGGCGCTCTACGACGTCCCCGACTTCAACAATCCGCTCGGGACCAGCCTCCCGCTGGAGACCCGGCGGGAGCTCCTGGACCTCGCCGAGGAGGAGGATCTGCTCCTTTTCGAGGACAACCCGTACGGAATGTTCTCCTACGATGGTCCTCCAGCCCCCACCCTCAAGTCCTTGGACACGGAGAGCCGGGTCGTCTACCTGGGCACCTATTCGAAGACCCTCTTCCCGGGCCTCCGCCTCGGCTTCCTGGTGGCCGATCAGGAGACGCGGGATGCCGGTGCCGCCCGCCCTCTCGCCGCGCTCCTCTCCCGGGTGAAGAGCCTGGTATCGGTGAACACGCCGCCGATCGTCCAGGCGAT
>CAZLLV010000145.1:0-11209 GCA_964560325.1 uncultured Thermoanaerobaculia bacterium
GCGCTCGCCTCGTCTTCGCTTCGCCGCGTACCGGACGTACACGCCTCACCGGTCGAGAGCGGGCTCGCTCAGGCGCCCCTGGCGACCCCCGCCCCGATCCCCAGGCCCCGAAACGCCCTCGTTGGGGTGGGGGTGGTGGCCGGGCGGGGGCCGAGGCTGATCCCGGGGGCGACATCCAGCGGCTCCCAGCGGTTTTTGACTCCGCCGGGAGCTGAGGCGTAGAATCGGCGGTCCCTCGCCGGGGGTTTTGTGCTTCCGGTGGACATCAGCCCGGCGCGACCCGCCTCTTCGGCGACCCTGTCGTGCCACCTCGCGGAGAGGTGCTGGAGTGGCTGAACAGGGCTGCCTGCTAAGCAGTTGCCCGGGGTAACCTGGGCCGGGGGTTCGAATCCCCCCCTCTCCGCCACCTCATAGCACCGCATCTCGCGCCGTCCTCGGTCGCTCCCTTCCTGCGGCGTACGGTCGTACGCCTCGGTCGGTCGCTCCCTGCGGTGGCACGATCTACGGCACTCTGAGGTGGCGCCCCCCGAGTCCCCCCGATTTGGGTTTCGCGGCGCTTTGCGCCTGCGACTCCCCCGCCCCTCCGTGCGCTCGCGCTTCGCTCTCGCGCGGACTCCCGCTGCGAACTTCACTGCGATAGTTCCTGCCACCGCCCTCGTTGGTGCTCGGCACCTCCACCTCGGCGTTCGTTGCCCTCCGCGGCCACCACCCCCACCCCAACGAGGGCGTGTCGGGAGCGGAGTCGGGAGGAGGGGGTCCGAAAGGGGCGCCTGAGCGAGCCCGCTCCCGACCGGCTCAGCGTGCACGTCCGGCACGCGGCGAAGCGAAGACGAGGCGAGCGCTACGCCAACGGGGCTCCGAGTCCGCTCGCCGTCCCCGCCGGACCCCCTCCTCCCGACTCCGCTCCCGACACGCCCGAGCCTCCACCCGCTCCCTCGGCAGCACCATCCCGCCCTCCCGCATACGCTATCCTCCACGCGCGCCCGCCGCACCGAGACGCCGAACCGCCAGACCTCCGGGAGACCTCATGAGCGACGATCCTCGCGCCCGCTCCGATCGCGACGCGATCGCCATCGACACCATCCGCTTCCTCGCGGTCGACATGGTCGAGCGCGCGCAGTCCGGCCACCCGGGCGCGCCGATGGCCCAGGCGCCGCTCGCGTACTGGCTCTGGACCCGCCACATGCGCCACGACCCGGCGCGGCCCGACTGGCCGAACCGGGACCGCTTCGTGCTCTCCTGCGGGCACGCCTCGGCCTTGATCTACTCGCTCCTCCACCTCGCCGGCTACGGCCTCTCGATGGAGGAGCTCCAGAGCTTCCGCCAGCTCGGCTCGAACACCCCCGGCCACCCGGAAAACTTCCTCACCCCGGGCGTCGAGACGACCACCGGCCCGCTCGGGCAGGGCGTCGGCAACGCGGTCGGCATGGCGATCGCCGAGGCCCACCTGGCGGCGCGCTTCAACCGCGACGGCTTCCCGCTCTTCGACCACCGCGTCTGGGTGCTGGCGAGCGACGGCGACCTGATGGAAGGGGTCTCCTCCGAGGCATCGTCCTTCGCCGGCCACCTCGCGCTCGGCAAGCTGAACGTCTTCTACGACGCCAACCAGATCACCATCGATGGCGCCACCGACATCACCTTCACCGAGGACGTGGCGAAGCGCTACGAGGCGTACGGCTGGCACGTGCTCTCGGTCGACGACGGCGAAGATCTCGACGCGCTCGACCGGGCGATGACCGCGATGGCCGAGGAGACCGGCCGGCCGAGCCTGGCGGTGGTGCGCACCCACATCGGCCAGGGGAGCCCGAACAAGCAGGGCACCTCCGACGCCCACGGGTCGCCGCTCGGCGCCGACGAGGTGAAGGCGACCAAGGAGGCGTGCGGCTGGCCACTGGAGCCGACCTTCCGCGTACCCGACGCGGCACGCGAGGCGTTCGCCGCGGTGCGCGAAGAGGGGGCACGGCGCTCGCGGGCCTGGGACGAGGTGCTCGAGCGCTACGGTACCCAGCACCGGGACGAGGCGGAGGAGCTGCGCCGCCGTCTCACCGGAGAGCTGCCGGCCGGCTGGCGCGAGCGGCTGCCGAGCTTCGAGACCGGCCAGTCGATCGCCACCCGCAAGGCGTCCGGCAAGGCGCTCTCGGCGCTCGCGGTCGATGTCCACGAGCTCCTCGGCGGTTCGGCCGACCTCGCCGGCTCGAACAACACGACGCTGCCGGACGAGCCGTTCTTCTCCGCCACCGAGCGCGCCGGCCGCAACTTTCACTTCGGGGTGCGCGAGCACGCCATGGGCTCGGTGATGAACGGCATGGCGCTGTCGAAGGGGCTGCGGCCGTACGGCGGCACCTTCCTCGTCTTCTCCGACTACATGCGCCCGGCGATCCGCCTCGCGGCGCTCATGGGGCTGCGGACCACCTACGCCTTCACCCACGACTCGATCTTCCTCGGCGAGGACGGCCCGACGCACCAGCCGGAGGCGCACCTGCTGTCGCTGCGGGCGATTCCGAAGCTCTCGACGATTCGCCCGGCCGACGCGCGCGAGACCGCGGCCGCGTGGGCGGTGGCGCTGGAGCAGGACGACCGGCCGACCGCGCTGATCCTGACCCGCCAGGGCCTGCCGGTGTTGGCCGAGACCGAGGAGCGGGCGCTCGACGGGGTGAAGCGCGGCGCCTACGTGCTCCTCGACCCGAGCGACTCCGAGAAGGGTCCGCCGGAGGCGATCGTGATCGCGAGCGGGTCGGAGGTCTGGGTGGCGGTCGAGGCGGCGAAGTCGCTCGCCGGCAAGGTGCGGGTGCGGGTCGTCTCGATGCCGTCCTGGGACCTCTTCGACGCCCAGCCGGAGAGCTACCGCCACGCGGTGCTCCCTCCGGCGGTGACGAAGCGGCTGTCGGTCGAAGCCGGCGTCACCCTCGGTTGGGAACGCTACGTCGGCCCCGAAGGCACGAGCGTCGGCCTCGACCGCTTCGGCGCGTCCGCCCCGTGGAAGGATCTCGCGAAGCACTTCGGCTTCACGCCGGAGGCCGTGGCGCAGCGGATCGAAGACCTGCTGGCGCGGTAGAGAGGGGGCCTCCCCGCGCGGTCGGCGCCGCCCTCTGGCACCCGCCTTGCTCGTTCTGGTCCCCGTCATGACCGAACGATCCGAAGCACCGAGTTCCGCGCAGATCGAAGCCGAGAACGGCGGCCGGGGCCGTCACGCCGAGCGGCCGGGGAAGATCCCGGCGAAGGGTTGGAAGGACGTCCTGCTCCGGGTCAAGGAGGAGATGGGCGACGACAACCTGAACATCGTCGCCGCCGGCATCGCCTTCTACGTGATGCTCTCGATCTTCCCGGCGCTCGCCGCGGCGGTGGCGATCTACGGCCTGGTCGCGGACCCGGCGGCGGTGCAAGATGCGATCGTGAGCCTCTCGGGCGTGCTGCCGCCGTCGGCGCTGGCGCTGGTCGAGGAGCAGCTCCGCGGTCTCGTCGAGAGCGCCCCCTCGACCCTCGGATGGGGCGCGGCGGTGAGCATCGTGGTGGCGATCTGGAGCGCCGCGAAGGGATCGAAGGCGCTGATCGCAGGCGTCGGCCTCGCCTACGACGAGGAGGAGACCCGCGGCTTCGTCAAGATCCAGGGGCTCTCGCTCCTCTTCACCCTCGGCATCATCGTGGGGGCGGTGGTGAGCGTCGCGCTGATCGCGGTGCTCCCGAACGTGACCGACCGGCTCGGGCTCGGCCCGGTCGGCACCGTCGTCGCCTTCGTCGCGCAGTGGCTCTTCCTGTTCGTGATGATCCAGGTGGCCCTCAACCTGGTCTACCGCTTCGCCCCCGACCGCGAGGACGCCCGCTGGCGCTGGATCAATCTCGGCTCGTTCATCGTCGGCGGTCTCTGGATCGCCGCCTCCGGCCTGTTCTCCTGGTACGCGACGAGCTTCGCCAGCTTCAACGAGACCTACGGCACGATCGCCGGGGTCATCGTCCTCCTCCTCTGGCTCCAGATCACCTTCTTCCTCATCCTCTTGGGCGCCGAGCTCAACGCCGAGCTCGAGCACCAGACCGCCATCGACTCCACCACCGGCCCGCCCCAACCGATGGGCGAACGCGGCGCCTACATGGCGGACACGCTTGGGGAGACCCGGGGAAAGTAGCGTCGAGCGGGTTCCCTCGGACCGCGCCGAATAAGCGACAGGTCTCCCCTGTACATCGAGAACGTTGTACAACGAGGCTGTTGTCGGAACTCTTCGGCCCCACCTCCGGGTCGAATCAGTCAGGAGCGAAAAAGCCTGGACCGAACCGACAAGGAGGTAGCCGATGAAGCTCGACACTCGCCTGGTTCCCAGCGAGATCCCCACCGCCTCGATGGCGGACATCGCGTTCTTGCTGGTCGTCTACTTCATGCTCACGATCACCTTCGCCGCCACGCAGGGGCTCGACCTGGCCCTTCCGCCGGACGAGCCGCGCGAGATCGATCCGGTGGAGTCGGTGCTGGTCGAAGTGCAGCGAGCCGGGGCGTTGGTGGTGGACGGCCGGCAACTCCCTCTCGGCGGGCTGCTGCCGTACCTCGAGCCGAAGCTGCGCCGAAATCCTGGCAAGCCGGTGATCGTCCGCGCCGCCGACGGGACGCCGTACGGCGCCATGGTGGACGTTATCGACGAGCTACGGCAGGGAAAGGGCCGGCTGGGGTTGGTGCAGGAGATTCAACTGGCGCTGCCGACCGATCGTGAGGCTCTCCTCTGGGACTGACTCTGCCATTCGCTCACCGTTGCGACTCCGCCTCCGGCCCGTGGCCGTGGAGGACGGCGCCGGCGTTCCAGCCGTCGGAGGTGACGAGCTGGTGCAGCCGGAGGCGGCGGTCTTTGACCTCATCGAGGTAGCGCGCGATCTCTTCGGGCGCGGCGAGCGGGATGCCCGCGCGGGCGAGCGGCTCGAGGTCCCACCCGGGCAGCTTGCTCTCGTCGGGAAGATCGGCTTGGCGGTAGAGGTCGAGGAGCATCGCGAGGTAGCCGTCGATCGCGGACAGGAAGGGGCGGGTGATCGAGCGGGGCGGGCGGGCCGGGGCGGCGACGGCGCCGTCGAGTAGGTGGACTGCCTCGGTCAGCACCACGATCCGCAGCACCGTGCTGTTGCGCGGCTGACGGCTGTGGAAGTAGTGGAGCACCGGGAACGCCTGGTGTTTCTCGCCGTGGCGCGACAGGGTGGGCGCCGCGGTCGCCAGCCGGCCCGGGAGCGCGCCCCAGCCGTCGTCCTCCCACGCGCCGCTCAGCACCTCCGTCGAGGTCGTGCCGAGATCGTAGAAGGAGCTCGCCATGCCGCGGGCGTCGGTGATCGCTTCGAGCACGTTGAGGATGTAGGTCACGCCGAGCGTGGCGATCGCGAGGCCGTTCGCCGCTGCCAGAACGGTCGCGATCTGCCACCACCCGGCGCGCGGCACGTAGTCGCCGATGCCGAGCGTGAGCAGCGAGTAGCCCACGAAGTAGAAGCGGCCGGTCGCGTCCACCGGTGCGCCCTCGGTCGAGATCGAGGCGAGCTGCGCCGAGAAGACGAGCGACCAGCCGAGCCAGAGGAAGAGCCCCCAGAGGGCGACCACGCCGACCACGAGGAACGGGCCGAGGAGCTCGACCAGCCACTCGATCCCCCACCGGCGGTGGAGCCGTTGCGCACCGCGCCAGATGCCGGCCCCGACCTTGGCGGTCAGCGGGCCCGCCCCGCGCGGCGACACGGCCGTCCAGAAGACGTCGATCACCACGAGGAGCAGGAGGGCGCCGCCGAGGACGACGTAGGCGGCGGCGATCAGGTCGAGGGGGTTCATCGCGGGTCCGCTTTCCGGGGCTCAGGGCACGGTCGAAAGGTCGACGAACGTCCGCACGCCGTCGATCTCCCGCTCGAGCGTTCGCCGGACGGCGGCGCGCAGCGCGTCCTCCGGCACGGCCTCGCCGGCGTCCGGCCGCCGCTTCAGCACCAGGTCGAGGAGCAGGCCCTCGCCCTCGTGCCAATCGGCGTCCGTGGCGGTGAAGCTCGCCTCGGCACGCAGCACCGCGTAGCCCGGCACGTCGGCGATCGCCTGGCGGGCGAGCGTGCTGGCGCGCCGCGCGAGGTCCGCCCGCTGGAAGCTCGCGCCGGAGTGCGCCTGCCAGAGCACGAGCGCGGCGAGAACCAGGGCGGCGGCCGTGGCCACGGCGTACATCGTTCGCGAATCGCCCCGAGCGATCGTCGCGTCGCCCGGGCGGACCCCGCGTGCGCGGAGCGCGAGGACGCCGCCCAGAACGATGCCCACGAAGGTCAGGGCGAGCAGGAACACCATCAGGCCGACCGTGTCCCAACGGCCGAGGGTGGCGGCCAGGCCGAGGACGGCCGACGGCGGCGAGAGCGACACGGCGACCAGGAAGCCGGTCGCGGTGGCGGTGACCAGGCTGTCGCGCTCCGACTTGACCAGGGTCAGCGCACCCGCCGCTCCGCCGGCGACCCCGAGGAGCGCGGAGAAGATCGACAGGTCGCTGATCGTCTCCATCATCGCGGTCGACGCGGA
This sequence comes from uncultured Thermoanaerobaculia bacterium, assembly GCA_964560325.1. Lineage (GTDB taxonomy): Bacteria > Acidobacteriota > Thermoanaerobaculia > Multivoradales > DATKCC01 > CAZLLV01. The sequence goes on from CAZLLV010000145.1 coordinate 6,500, forward strand.
GAGCCCGAACGCCCAGCCGAGCGCCGCGCCGGCAGCCGCCACGGCCGCGAGGGCGCCGGTGAACCGGATCGCTCCCCGGCGCACCATCCAGCGGTCGCCGACCGCCGCGCCGACCACGCACACCATCACCGGCGAGCCGAGCGGCGCGATCAGCATGGCGCCGGTGAGCAGATAGGGCAGCCCGAAGATCACGCCGTAGGCGGCGACCAAGCCGGAGACGGCGGCGAAAAAGAGCATCGCCGGCCAGCTACCGACGCTCTGGTGGACCGCCAGGACCAGCTCGAGGGTCGAGCGGCGGGAGACGTCGGTGACCCGGTCCTGCAGGTTGGAGGAGATCGGCGCGCGGAGCGGCAGCGTCTCCGCCGTTTCGATCACGATCTCGGCCTCTGCGACCGCCTCGGCGGTGGCGGCCACGAACGGACCCACCCGGTCGTTCGGCAGGTTGACCCGCAGCGTGCTCCACCCGGCCTCGCCGTCGCGCCGGATCGCGATCTCGGACGGCGCGAACGCACCGTGCTCATCGGCGAGCCGCCGCACCCGCGCGGCGGCGTCGCTCGGGACCTGGACCTCGACCTGTTTCATCTCGCTGGCTCGAGCTTGCAACACCCGAGCCGCCCCGGTTCGGCCCGGCCGCGCTCAGACGAAAAGAGAGAAGCGCCGGATGTGTCGCGGAGGCGCGGAGCCTTGGCGGAGGGGGTGGGATTCGAACCCACGGACCCCGGAGGGTCAACGGTTTTCAAGACCGCCGCTTTCGACCACTCAGCCACCCCTCCGCGCGGGTTCAGTCTAGCGTGGGGTCCCCTGGGAAGGCGCTCGGCGCGTTCGGCGTGCGAGTCAGGGAGCCGGTGCGAGGAGCGCGTCCCAGGTGGAGTCGAAGAGCTCGGGGCCGCAGAAGAGGGTGGTCTCGAGGTCGTCGAGGGTCACCGTGAGGGCGGCGCCGCGGGCGGCGGCTTCGAGGTGGTGCCAGGCGGCGGAGGGGTCGTCCGCGAGCGGCGTACCGGCCACGGCGGTGACGCCCTCGCCGGTCGCGACGGGGTCGCACGCGCGGCCGGCATCGGCGGGATCGGAGGGTGCCTCCGCCCCGCACCAGCAGCGGCCGACCGCCCGGCGGACCGCTTCGGCGACGGCCTCCGGCGTGGCGACGGCCTCCGCGGGCGGCACCGGCACGGTCTCGACCCCGGCGTGACCGAGCAGGCGCTGGAGGAAGCGCTCGGTCTGGACCTCACGGCGGGCGACGATCAAGCGCCGCAGGTCGTCGATCGCCTCCGGGTCGGCCCCCAGCTCCCGCAGGCCGGCGACGAAGGGCGCCGCACCGTAGGCGCCGGTGGCGGCGGCGTGCTCGAACAGGCGCCGGAAGAGGAGCCCGAGGTCGGCCGGCGGCTCGGCCCGGCGCAGCGCCCCGGCGGCGACGTCGAGGGCGACCGCGCCGCACGACCGCGCCGTCCGGTTGCCCGCTTCGGCCGCCTCCCGCAGGCTCCGCCCCCCGAGGCGCACCAGGCAGTCGTTCGCCCGCTCGATCGGCCGGCGGGCGGCCTCCTGCTCGCTCTCGATCCCGAAGGCGAGCGCCGCGTCGAGCGCGAACCGGTCCGCCGCGGCCTCGGCGAGCCACGCGGACTCGGCGTCGACCGGGAAGTGTCCGCGCGCCCAGAGCAGGAGCGTCTGCCGGGCGAGAGCGCGGAACCCGTCGCGCCGCGCCGCCTCGTCCGGTTCGAGCCAGCCCGCGCCCTCGGCCGTCACCAGCAGCACGCCCGGGAGCACGGTGCCGGAGACCGCGCGATCGGTCGCGCCAGCCGGAGTCTCGGCTCCGCCCCACGCCACCGCCACCAGCGGCCGGACGGGGAGCGGCACGCCGGTGACGGCGGCGAAGCGCTCGAGCAGCCGGGGCAGGTCGGCCGCCGTCTGATCGCGGAACCAGCCGGGCAGGTCGGGGTCGAGGAGCAGGGTCGCCGAGTCGCTCTCGACCGCCGCGGGCTCGCCTCCGAGATCGCCGAAGCCGACGTAGAGCGAAGCCGCGCCGGCGCCGGCCGCCGCTCCGCGCAGCTCCAACGTCCCCGCCTCGCCCGCGATCCGGACGATGCGGCCCTCGGCGGTCGCGAAGGTGAAGCGGTGCTCGGGCTCGACCGGGAGCGGATCCGCGCCCTCCGCGTCGCAGCGCGAGAGCGGCCGGACCCGGAGGTGACCGGTCGAGAGGAGGCGGCCGCCGTTTTCGAGGGTGACGGTGACAGGCCGGTCGCCCGGCGGTCCCTCCCAGGAGAGGAAGCCGGCCGAGAAGGCCCGCGCCGGCCGGGAGAAGCAGAGCCGCTCGCGCCCGCCGGCCGCGTACCAGGTCGCCTCCCCCTCGCCGAGGCCCACGCCCCAGCGCGCGGCGCGGTACGGCTCGCCCCCCGCGGAGAACTCCACGCCCGCGACCTCGGCCGGCAGCACGTAGCCGACCCGCCAGGCGTCCTGTGCCGGCACCTCCTCGACCGAGATCTCGATCGGCCAGGAGCGCGCCGCCCCGCCATACGGGCTCGGCGCCTCGACGCCGGTGCACGCCGCGCCGCCCAAGAGCACGGCGAGGACGAGCGAGAGCGACGGGCGCATGACGAGGCCGCGGGTCACCCGCCGCCGGCGCCGGCCGGGGCGGCTGCGATCGTTTCGAGGCCGCCCATGTACGGGACCAGCGCCGCCGGCACCTCGATCGACCCGTCCGCGCGCTGGTAGTTCTCGAGCACCGCGATCAGCGTGCGGCCGACGGCCAGGCCGGAGCCGTTCAGGGTGTGGACGTGCACCGGCTTGCCGCCTCCTTCGGGCCGGTAGCGGATGTCGGCGCGGCGGGCCTGGAAGTCCTCGCAGTTCGAGCAGGAGGAGATCTCGCGGTAGGCGCTCTGGCCGGGCAGCCAGACTTCGAGGTCGTAGGTCTTGGCGGCGGCGAAGCCCATGTCGCCGGTCGACAGGGTGACGACCCGGTAGGGGAGCCCGAGCCGCTTCAGCACCTCCTCGGCGTGGCGGGTGAGCGCCTCCAGCGCGTCGTAGCTCTCGCCGGGCCGGGTGAAGTGGACCAGCTCGACCTTGTTGAACTGGTGCTGGCGGATCAGCCCCCGCACGTCCTTGCCGTAGGAGCCGGCCTCGCTCCGGAAGCAGGGTGTCCAGGCGGTGTAGCGGATCGGCAGCGCGGCCTCGTCCAGCACCTCGCCGCGGTGCAGGTTGGTGAGCGGCACTTCGGCCGTCGGCACCAGGTAGTAGGGGAAGCCCTCGAGGTGGAAGAGGTCGTCGGCGAACTTCGGGAGCTGGCCGGTGCCGGTCAGCGACTCGGCGTTGACGAGGAACGGCGGCAGGGCCTCGGTGTAGCCGTGCGTGCCGGTGTGGAGGTCGAGCATGAAGTTGATCAGCGCCCGCTCGAGGCGCGCGCCGGCACCCAGGTAGGCGGTGAACCGCGCGCCCGCGATCTTGGCGCCGCGCTCGAAGTCGAGGATGCCGAGCTCGGGCCCGAGGTCCCAGTGCGCCCTCGGCTCGAAGTCGAAGCTCGGCGGCTCGCCGACCGTGCGCTCGACCCGGTTGGCGCTCTCGTCGGCGCCCTCGGGCACGCTCTCGTGGGGCGGGTTGGGGAACGACAGCTCGATTCCGGCGAGCTCCTCGTCGGCCTCGGCGAGGCGCGCCTCGAGCCCTTCGAGCTCCCCCTTGAGCCGCGAAACCGCGGCGATCTCCTCGACCGCGTCGCCCCCCTCCTGCTTGATCCGCCCGATCCGTTGGCTCGCCTCGTTGCGCTGACGCTTGAGATCCTCGACCTCGACCAGCACCGCGCGGCGCTCCTCGTCGAGCCGGAGCCAGCGGTCGAGCGGTTCGGGGTCGGATCGGCGCGCGACGAGGGCGGCGCGGATGCGGTCGGGCTGGTTGCGCAGGCGGTCGCGGGCGAGCATGGGGAAGGAGTGTAAACCACCGAAGCGGTAAGATCTCGGGCGAATCCGCCCTGTCGGCCCGTCCCTTCCGATGCCCTCCTTCCGCCTCGCCCATCCGACGGTCTCCCTCGGTGCGCGCGTCCTCCCCGCTCTCGCCGCGATGGCCGCGATGGCCGCGCTCTCCGCCTTCGGCGCCACGGCCGCCGATGCGCCGGCCGGCGCGGAGACCGCCTACCTCGCTTTCGCGGCGGGGGTGGTGTTGCTGTCGGCGGCGGCGGTGGCGCCGCGGCCGGGGCTGGAGGTGGCGGCGGGAGCGCTGCTCGTCACCCTGGCGGCCTGGGCGCTGCCCGACGGTCCGGCGCGCGGCGCGGTGGTCATGGCGCTCGCCGCCGGCACGCTGGCGGTGGCCGCGGCGCGCTGGCTCGGACGGTCGGCCGAGGAGCGGTCGCTGCCGCCTCTCGGCGTCGTCGGGCTGGCTCTCGGGCTCCAGGCGCTCCTACGGGGCGGCGAGCTGCTGCACGCCGGGCCACCGCTGCGGGCGGTGGTGCTGTTCGTCGGATTCCCGGTCGTCGGTGCGCTGGCGGTGCTCGGGATCAACCGCGCCTTCGGGCGCTGGCCGGCGCTCCTCGCGGGCGGCGCGGCGGTACTGGTGGCTCCCGGCTTCCGGCCCGCCTCGCTGGCGGCGCTGGTGGCGCTCGCCGCGGCGGCCTGGCTCTTCGGATCGCCCGCTCCGGGTGGGCCGGTCGCGGACCGTAGGCTGGCGCTCGTTCTGCTCAGATCCGAAGAGCACACGTAAGAACTACAGTCACCAGTTGACCTCGCGTATGCCGGC